>CAYNKW010000081.1:9507-13512 GCA_964397845.1 uncultured Anaerolineae bacterium | reverse complement strand
GATTGGTAATCCGCCGATTGGCCGGAATACCATTCCGGCCTACAGTACCTGCCAATTCGTTTGAAACACTTTCAGTTGTACGGCGGATTGGTAATCCGCCGATTGGCCGGAATACCATTCCGGCCTACAGTACCTGCCAACTCGTTTGAAACACACCCATTTCTTTAGCGCGGCAGAAAAGCACGCCGCAGCCAATGTAGGATTTTGCGCGTCATGCTCGTCTTGCCCCTTCGAGGGCGCAGGGCGCTCTCCTGGCGAATGCCCCACAACAGCAGTCCTACGCTGGTGGCATAGGCCGGGTCGTTCAGCACGTCTACCAATCCGCGCAGGCCGCGAGGCGCGCCCACGCGCACCGGCATGCTCAGTACTTCCCGCCCCAACTCCTGGATACCGCTCAGGTCGGCTGTGCCCCCGCAGAGCACCAGCCCCGCCGGCAGCAAGCCATCGTAGCCGGAGCGCTTGACCTCTTTCAAAATCATCTCGAATATTTCTTCTGTCCGGGCCTCAATTATCTCGGCCAGAAACCTGCGGGGGACTCGCTGCCGCGCCTGCTCGCCGAAGGCGGTGATGTCCAGCATCTCCTCCTGGACGATGCTGCCGGGTCGGGCGTGGCCGTATTTCTTCTTGACCTCCTCGGCCGCCGCGTAGGGCGCTCGCAGCCCCACCGCGACGTCGTTGGTCAGATGGTGCCCGCCCACGGGCAAGATCACGGTATGCCACACGCTGCCTTCGATAAAGATGCCGATGTCGGTGGTGCCGCCGCCGACGTCGGCCAACACCACGCCCATCTCCTGTTCCGTCTCGGTGAGCACCGCTTCGCCGGAGGCCAGTGGGTTGAGCACCAACTCCTCTATTTTGATGTCCAGCGCCTGAATACACCTGGTCAGGTTCTGGATGGCGCTACTGACGCCGGTGATGATGTGTGCCTCCACCTCCAGCCGAAAGCCTTGCATCCCCAGCGGCTCGCGGATGCCGGCCTGCCCATCTATGCTATAGCTCCTGGGAATGAGGTGCAGCACTTCCTGGTTGTGAGGGATGGCAATGGCCTGGGCGGCGTCCAGTGCTCGCTCAATGTCGTTGACGACGACGCCGTGCTCGCCCCGGGAGATGGCCACCACGCCCCGGCTGTTGACGCCTGTGACGTGGTCGCCGGAGATACTAACGTAGGCCCGCTCCACCTGGGCGCCGGCTGTCCGTTCGGCCTTGTCCACCGAGCGGGCAATGGCCTCGGTCGTCTCGTGGACGTTGACGATCATGCCTTTGCGTATCCCCCGCGAGGGAACGACGCCCACGCCGATAATACGCGGCATGAGGCCGCCGCTCACCTGGCCAATGACGGTGCAAATCTTGGTTGTGCCCACATCTATGCCGACGATGGTGTTATCCACGCTGCCCTCTTGTTATAGTGGCCCTCAATGTTCCACGCCGCGCCAGGTATCAAGGATAATCCGGCGGACGATGGCCAGGTTGGTAAAGAGACGAACTCCAAAGGCGACGATGGCCGCCAGGTACAGTTCCACGCCCATCCGGTCGCCCACAAAAGTCAGCCCCGCAGCCAGGATCGTGTTGCCAAAGAAGCCGGTCACAAAGATCAAATTGTCGTATTCCCCCTGCAACTCGGCCCGCAGCGCGCCCAGCACCGAGTCGAGCGCCGCCAGGATGGCCATGGCCGTATAGCGCGAAAATTGCGCCGGAATTTGCAGCGAAAAGACAGAACCTATGATGATGCCGATCAGCAAGCCCACCAGTGGCAACCACATCTTACCTCACTCCTGATCCCACTGCTTGACCCTATGGCTCCTGGCTCTGGCGGTAGACTGGACGGCGAGGATAACGCAAGTCAATGTACGCTGGCCGGATGCCCTGTCTCTCCAGGTCCGTTTCCAGCGCTTCCAAAATTGCCAGCTTTAGCGCCATGTCGTCCCCCACACCCAGGTAAACCAGCCAACTGCCTTCGGATTCTAGCACCAGTCCCCGCTCTGGATCATAGATCGCGGCACGCAACTGAGGCCGGAGGTCATGCAGTTGCTGGGCCGCGATCACGGCCTGCGCGTCCACCTGCTCCCCCAGCCGGGGTGGAACCGCACTCCCATCATAGATAATCAGCGCCTCGGGGAGCGGTTGCCGGGGTTTGAGCACCACGCCGTGGTCGTCCACCCCAAACTGCTGGCCTTGCCATTGCCACACTACTCGCGCCTGCCGTTCTACGACGCGGATGGTGACCTGGGCCGGCAGACGGCACTCCACCTCGGCCGACTTGATGTCCGGCAGACGAGCTACGGCCTCGGCCGTCCGCTCCGGGTTGATCCAGAAGATGCTCTGGCTGTCCAGTTCACTGGCCTGAAATATCTCTTCCACCGGAACGACCAGGTTTCCCTCTATGGCCACACTGTAAACGTAAAAGTCGTCGCTGCCGAAAAAGGTGAAGCTCAACCAGGCCATCGCCGCCAGCAGCAGTGTGCTCAACACGACGCCACCGCGCGTTCGCCAGAAGGCAGCCAGTGGTTCCAAGTTTGCCCGCCGCGTAGCGGCACTGGCGGTCGCCTCAAAGACGTATCCCTGGCGCGTCTGCGATCGCTTTCGCCGTGGGCGCTGCGTTGGCTTTTTCCGCCGTCGAACTATTCGCACGATTGCTTTCTTTGTTTGCTACCCCAGAATCAGACGGCAGGTAGGCGGCTCTGCCATAGCCCGGCGGTAACTCGACGATTTTGAGGGCCACGGTTCAAGCCGGTTTCACGTCTGGCCCGCCGCCAACCTGCCCTACATGGCTATGATGAATCAGACGGCAGGTAGGCGGCTCTGCCATAGCCCGGTGGTAACTCGACGACTTTGAGGGCCACGGTTCAAGCCGGTTTCACGTCTGGCCTGCCGCCAACCTGCCCTACATGGCTATGATGAATCAGGTGCGTAACTCGTCTCTGACCGGCTCTTGTCCTGGTGTCGCTCCAGGGCCAATTCGATGAGCCGGCCAATCAATTCCGTATAAGAGATACCGCTGGCCTCCCACAGCTTGGGATACATGCTGATGGGAGTAAAGCCAGGGATGGTGTTCAGTTCATTGACGTAAATCTTTCTCGTGCCTCGCTCCAGAAACAAGTCCACGCGGGCCATGCCGGCGCAGTCAATGGCCTTGTAAGCCTGGACTGCCATCTCTTGGATGCGGCGCGTCAATTCGTCCGGGATGGGAGCAGGAATGAGTAACTCCGAGTCATCGGCAATGTACTTGGCCTCGTAGTCGTAGAACTCGTTGCAGGGGACGATCTCCCCTGGCACGGAGGCGATGGGATCGTCGTTCCCCAGCACGCTCACCTCGATCTCGCGGGCGTCAATAGCTTCTTCGACCAGAAGCCTGCGGTCGTAGCGGGCGGCCTCGTTCAGAGCTGCGGGCAGTTCTTCGGGGTGGTGGGCCTTGGTAATGCCGACGCTGGAACCAAGATTGGCCGGCTTGACAAAGCAGGGACAGCCCAGCGTCTCCAGGACGCGGTTTATCACGGCGTCCGGGTTTTGCTCCCACTCTTTGCGCAGGATAGGCACAAAGTCAGCCACCGGCAGACCGTGGGCGCGTAGCACCGTTTTTTGCAGAGTTTTGTCCATGCCCAACGCCGATCCCAGCACCCCCGCGCCGACGTAGGGCAGGTTGGCCAATTCCAGTAATCCCTGGACGGTGCCATCCTCGCCGTAGGGACCGTGCAGCACGGGAAAGATGACGTCCACTTTTGCCAGGCGCACGGCTTGCAATCCCTGTTCCTGCTCTTCCAGACGGATCAGCGCCCGTTGCGAGGGGTCGCCCAACAGCGCTGCCGGCTTGCTCTCTCCTTCGACCATGCCCGATTGCAGCGCCCGCATCGGATCGCCTCCGCCGATCCACTGGCCTTCTTTGGTGATGCCGAGGGGCAGCACGTCGTATTTCTCTTTGTCAATGGCCTCCATGATCCCTTTGGCCGATACGAGTGACACTTCGTGCTCGCCCGATCGGCCGCCAAAGATAATGGCCACCCGAATCTT
>CAYNKW010000081.1:0-9407 GCA_964397845.1 uncultured Anaerolineae bacterium | reverse complement strand
GTGACACTTCGTGCTCGCCCGATCGGCCGCCAAAGATAATGGCCACCCGAATCTTCCTCTTCAACTCTCCACCCTCCATCCTCCAACCTTCATCCTCCATCCTCCACCCTCCATTCTCCATCCTTCCCACTCTCCCACCGGTTCGACCTCCAATTCCAGGGTCACGCCGAATTGGAGCATGACTTTGTGACGCGCCCGGTTGATCAAGGTCATCACCTCAGTCGCCGTGGCGCCCCCGGTGTTGACGAAAAAGTTGGCGTGGAGCGACGAAATTTCGGCTCCGCCAGCCCGCTCGCCTTTCAGGCCGGCGGCCTCGATGAGCCGTCCGGCATAGTCGCCCGGCGGATTCTTGAACACCGACCCGCAACTGGCTCCCACCGGCTGGCGTGCCTGCCGCCAGGCATCGTAGCCGGCGATGTGGGTTGTCAGTTCCGCCGGGTCTCCCCGTTGCAGCCCTATCTCTGCCGAGAGGATGACCCACGCCCGGCCGGTTTTTTTCTTAAAGACGCTGCCGCGATACACGAGCTCGAGTTTCCCCGCCGGGATGCGCCGCGTGACGTTGCGATCGTCCAAGAGCGCGACGCTCTGGAGCACGCCGGCCATGCAGCCACCGTGGGCAGCGGCGTTTTGCACCACCCCACCGCCCACCGTGCCAGGGATACCGCAGGCCCAGGTCAGTCCGGCCCATCCCCGGCGCGCCGTCTGGCGGGCCAGGCGACTCAACGATGCCCCCGACTCGGCCGTCACCAGTGCTTTGTCGTTCTTCTCCCTCCACCTCACCGCTTTGGCCCGGTTCACCACCGCCAGGCCCCGCACCCCGCGATCCGAGACGAGGACGTTTGTGCCTGTGCCGAGGATAAAGCAGGGCACGCCGTTCTCGCGGGCCAGGACCACCGCCGCCGCCAATTCCCCGGCCGACTCGACGGAGACAAAGAGGTCAGCCGGGCCGCCGATGCGGTAAAAAGTGTGACCGGCCAGCGGTTCGCCGGCGCGCACGCGCCCCGGCTCCAGGCGCTCCGCCAGCGCCACCCGCAGCCGCGCCAGGGACGGGTTAACTGCCATCTTGCTTCACCTATGGTTACTCCTCCAGGTGAGCCAACACGCTCTCGCCGATCAAATAGCCGTCCCCTGCGCCCAGGGTGATGAGCACGTCGCCGGACTGTAGCCCCTCCAGCAGACAGGCGATCGCCTCGTCGTGAGTGCCGAGGTGCCGTGCGTCCGGGTGCGCCGTGCGGGCGACCAGGCCGGCAGCGGTGACGCCTGGAAAGTCGGCGGCAGCCTCGCGGGCAGGGTAAATCTCCAGCACAACGACGTGATCGGCCCCGGTGAAGCTGGCCGCGAACTCGTCCAGGAGCACCTGCGTACGGCTGTAGGTGTGCGGCTGGAACACGGCCCAGATAGCACGATCGGGGAATCGCTCCCGCGCAGCAGCCAGCGTGGCCTGTATCTCGGTGGGATGGTGCGCATAGTCGTCTATCACCGTCACACCGGCGGCCACGCCCTTTAACTCGAAACGCCGTGCCGTGGGCCGGAAGACGGCCAGTGCCTGCGCCACCGACTCTAAATCCAGGCCCAGGCGATGGGCCACGGCCACCATTGCCAGCGCGTTTCTCACGTTGTGGATGCCCGGCAGCGGCAGACTAAAGCGTCCCAATGCCGCTCTACCTTTCCCATGCAGAACCGTAAAGTCGTGCCCACCCGCATCGTTCACCGCCAGGTCCACGGCCCACCAGTCCAATCCGGCGGCCAGGCCATACGTCCAAACTTCCGGCGCGCCCGGCCGGGCGCGTGTTTCCCGGAGCAGCTTTGCCACGCGGGGCACGTCGCCGCAGCCGATGACACAGCCGGCGGGCGGCGTCAGGGCCAGGAATTGGCGGAACGCTGCCTCCACGTCTTGGACGGTAGGAAAGCAATCGGGGTGATCGTGCTCCAAGTGCGTCACCACCGCGATCTGTGGGCACAGCCCCAGGAAAGCGTGGTCATATTCGTCCGCCTCGATCACAAAGTGCGGTCCCTGGCCGGCCTGCGCGTTGGTGCCCAGGTTGCCCAGCACCCCGCCAACGATGAACGTTGGATGCTGGCCTAATGCCACCAGCGCGTGGGCGATCAGACTGCTGGTAGTGGTCTTGCCGTGGGTGCCGGCCACAGCCACACCCAATTTGCCGGCCATCATCTCGCCCAGTAGCCGGTCGCGCTTCATCACCGGGAAGCCCCGTTGCCGGGCGGCCTCGATCTCTGGATTGTTAATCGGCACCGCCGAGGAGACGATGACGGCGTCTGGGTGCCCCAGGTTGGCAGCGTCGTGTCCCTCGTAGACGGTTGCCCCCAAAGCCGCCAGCGCCAGGGCCAGCGGCGACAGCTTTAGATCGGAACCAGATACCCGATGCCCTTGCTCCAACAGGACCTTGGCGATGGCCGAAAGTCCAAGGCCGCCGATGCCCACAAAGTGGTAATGCATGATCCGCTTGCCCGTCACCGCGCGCCGATCGGCTTCTTGGCAAAGTGGCTTGCCAGCAACACTGCGGCAACGCCCACCACTGCGCCGCCGACCCATATCCAGTAGGATTCCGGCAGGAAGCCGCTGGGCGCATCCTTTAAGGCCAGCGCAACCCCATCGGGAGCCAGGGCGCGAACGCCCTGCATTTGCGTTTGCACAGTGGCCACTTCCTGAGCGCTGGCGCGCGCTATATGCACTTCTGTGTGCCGGCGAATAAACTCTTTGGCCAGCGAGACGACGATGTTGGCATTGACCGCGCCCAGGATGGCTCCCAGGATGCGACTGAAGGCCGTCAGTTCGCCGGTGAGCTTGAAGCGTGTGCCGGCGTATTGCATGGCCAACAGCCCGATGGTCAGCAACAGCAAGAGGGGGTAGGGATTGCTGGGATCAATGATGTCGCCCACTCCCCCGTAAGCCTCCATGAGTTCGCCGGGCTCGAAGCTGAAGCCACTTTCGAATAGGGCCATAATGAGTTTGACCAACTTGTTCAATTGTTCCAGGACTGGCGCCAACATCTCGGGTTTCAACAGCAGAATCGAAAGAAGCACCAGCAGGATAGTGTTGATAAACTCTGTCAGCCAGCCACGAGACAACCCGATGGCGGCGAAAGCGAATACAGCTACCAATATCAGCGTGTCGTAATCAATGACGATGAATCCCATCTCCCCCCCCTGGTGTCGGAACGTGTGCCAGTTTGCGGATCTCTTGCGCAAGGCGGTCGGCCGCGTCGGGCCGGGCCAATTCCCGCGCCCGTTGTCCCATCTGGGTCAACTTTTCTCCCTTGCCCAGCAGCGCCTGCACCGTGGGCAGCAGCCGGTGGTCAAGTTCGGCGTCGGCCACTCTGACCGCGGCACCGTGACGCACCAAAAAGTCAACGTTGGCCTCCTGGTGCGCGCCAGCATAGGGATAGGGCACCAGAATGCTGGGCAACCCCAGGGCCGGAAACTCGCCCAGCGTCGCTGCCCCTGCCCGGGCCAGGATCAGGTCGGCAGCGGCCAGCGCCAAAGGCAACTCTTTGTGAAGATAAGGATAGAGCCGGTAACGTTTCTTAAGGGCCGGGGAGAGGCCATCCTGCCGCGCGTTCATTTCGGCGGCATCCAGCCGCCCGCTGATGTGAATCACCTGGCACGTGTCCAATAGCGGTTCCAGCACCGCGCTCACCGCCCGGTTGATGCTCCGCGCTCCCCGGCTTCCACCAAGGACGGTCAGCGTCGGCGCGTGACTGTCGAGCTGGAAAGCCTCGCGCGCGGTGGCCTTGTTGGCCTTCAGGAAGGCCTCTCGCACCGGATACCCACTGACAAACACTTTATCTTTTGAAAAGAACTGCTCCGCTTCTGAAAAAGACACCGCTACCCGCGTTGCCAGGCGGGAGAGCATCCGTATCGCCAGCCCCGGCTCCAGATCGGGCAGGTAGATCACCAGCGGCACGTTTTGCAGCCAGGCGGCCAGTCCCACCGGGACGCAGACGTAGCCGCCGGTGCAAAAGACCACGTCGGGCGCAAACTGCCGCACGATTCGCCGCGCGGTCACAAAGCCGCGGGCCAGTTTGACCAGATTCACAGCCACGGTCCAGGGTGCCAGGCCACGCAAACCACCGGCCGGGATGGCCTCCTGCGGCAGTCCCGCCCGAGCCACCAACGCCTCCTCGACGCCGCCCTGGCTGCCCACGTAAAGGATCTCCGGCCCGGTAGTTCTACCTGTTGTTTCTGTATCTTTGGGACCGGCGACCGGCGCTCTGGCTTCGTCGCGAGCGCCTGTTCTTGGTTCGGCCGGACGGCTCAGTTGAGCGGCTACGACCAGCGCCGGATACACGTGTCCGCCCGTCCCGCCGCCCGAGATTATAACGCGCATGCCGTTTTGACTCCTGTTGGCGATTGCCTCGAGACACTCCTATCAGCAGGCCCACACTGGCCATCGAAACGATCATGGAGGATCCGCCATAGCTGATGAAGGGCAATGGGATGCCGGTGAAAGGCAACGTGGCTGTGACCACGGCAATGTTGATGAGTGCCTGAAACAGAAGCGAAAGGGTGATGCCCGCAGCCAGCACTGCCCCGAAATTGTCCGGCGCCTCCAGCGCAATCTTGAGCCCCCGATAAGCCAGCGCTGCAAAGAGACCGATGACCAGCATAGTGCCCATCAGGCCCAACTCTTCGCCCAGCACGGCAAAGATGGTGTCGGTGTGGGGCAGCGGCAAGGCGTGTAGTTTCTGCGTGCCCATGCCCAATCCCTGGCCAGTGAGTCCGCCCAGCCCCAGAGCCGCCAGTGCCTCCCGCACGTGGTAGCTGCTGCTGCTGTAAGGATCGTTCAGGGTTGCCAGATAGGCTATCACCCTTTCCCAGGCGTGCGGCGTGCGGCTGATGAACAGCGCAAAGGCCGCGCTGCCAAAGACAAAGCCGATGATCAACTGCAACAGGTCTGCCCCTGCAGTGAAGAACATGACCACCGCCGTCAGCACGATGATGACAGCCGTGCTGATGTCTGGCTGCAAGACGATGAGCGCTGCCACCGTCCCGATGAGGATGGCAAAGGGAATCAGCCCATAGGTCACCTGCTTGATGCGCTCGCCTTTGGATGAAACCCAATCCGCCACGAAAATAATGATGAGCAGTTTGCAGAACTCGCTGGGTTGGACGGAACCTTGCCACAGCGTGCGCCGCGCCCCAAAGCGAGCGGTTCCCAGGAAAAAGACGATCACCAGCATTATCAACGCCAGCCCCATCAGCGTGATTGAGTATCGCCGCCACTGGTGATACTCAATGCGGGCCAGGATCACCAATACCACAGCGCCCAGTGCCGTCCACACCACTTGTCGGCTAAAGTAGTAAGCCGGATCGTCGTGCGCTTCGGTGGCCAAGTTGAACGTGGCGCTAAAGACCATCATCAGCCCGATGAGCAACAGCGTCACCATGATAATGATCAACGGATAGTCTATCCCTCGCCCCCAAAAGCGAGTCTTTCTTTCGGCTGCCGATTGACGCGCTGTCATTGTTGCCTCTCTTATCCCAGTTTCTTGACCACCTCTCTGAACCGCTCTCCCCGCTCCTCAAAGTCCCTGAAAGCGTCGAAACTGGTTCCCCCGGGCGAGAGAAGCACCACGTCCCCCGGTTGGGCCAGGCCGGCGGCCAGTTCCGCGGCTACCTCCAGCGTCGCTGCCAGGTGTACCTGGCAGCGCCCTGGCACCGCTTGCATGGCCCGCTGGATGATCGGCGCCGCCTCGCCAAAGATGAGTATATGCCGCGCCTTCTGGTGTGCCAGCCGCGCAAAGTCGTCCCAGGGCAGGTGCTTGTCCCGCCCGCCGGCCAGCAGCACAAGCGGCTCGTCGAAACTCTGCATGGCTGCGATAGCCCGCTCTGGGGAAGTGGCAATGGAGTCGTTGTAATAGTGCACGCTATTCAATTCTCGAACCAACTCCAGACGGTGAGGCAAGCCCTCAAAGGTCATCGCTACGGCCCAAAGGGCCTCCAGGCTCGCTCCGGCGGCCGAGGCGATTGCGCACGCCGCCAGCACGTTCTCCACGTTGTGCCGCCCGCGCAGACGCAATTCCCCGGTGTGGCAGACGGGATGTATTTTTCCGCCGAGGCGAACCATCACTTTTTCCTGTCCATTTTCTTCCCCCAGAAAAGCCCCCCACGCTTCCGAGGGGCCCGTCTGCCAGGCTGTTGTCCCGAAAAAGATCACGCGCCCCGGGCAATCTTTGGCCAACTCTCGTGTCACCGCGTTGTCGAATCCCAGCACCGCCACGTCCCCAGGCTTCTGGTAGGCGACGATCTCTCGCTTGGCCGCGGTGTACGCTTCCATGGTGTGATGTCGGTCCAGGTGATTCGGCGTGATGTTCAGAATCGCAGCCACCGGCGGGCTCCACCCGGCGGGGTCAAACAGTGGGCCACTGCCTCCTCCCGTTGTCGCCCAGGGGCCGAACAGCTCAAGTTGGAAGCTGGATAGCTCCATCACCACCCAGTCGTCAGGGCGGATCTCGTCCAGGTGGCCGATGAGCGGCTGCCCGATATTGCCGCCTACCCACACCCGGCCCGGATGCGACCTTTTGAGCATCTCGCCCACCAGCGCGGTGGTCGTCGTCTTGCCGCTGGAGCCGGTGATGCCCACGATGGGCGCGGGACAGAGCCGGGTGAACAGGCGTGTTTCGCTGCTCAAGGGGATGCCGCGCCGCCGGGCCTCCTTGGCTAACGGACTGTCGAGCGGTACGCCCGGACTGAGAAAGGCGATGCCGGCCTGGAAGATAGCTTCCGGGTGACCGCCCAGCCGGTAACGGATCGGCAGGCCATCCAGCGCGGCCAACTGGGGCTTGAGTACTCTCCGCTCCTTCTGATCGGTCACGGTCACCATTGCGCCGCGCTCGGCCAGAAACCGCGCCAGCGCCGTCCCCTCGCGCGCCAGTCCCACCACCGTCATCCGTTGTCTGTCAAACCGCAGGCTGTCCCTTAACCACCCAACCACCTAACTCCCTATCCTACGGGATTGCCCCATAACGCCAAGGCGATACCCAGCATCCCGCCCAGGATGCCGATCAGCCAGAACCGTTGGGTCACCTGGGTCTCCGACCAGCCCAGCAACTCAAAGTGGAGGTGCAGCGGTGTCATCTTGAAGACGCGGCGGCCCTGGCCGGTGCGGATGCGGGTGTACTTGAAGACGCTCACCTGAATGATCACCGACGCCGCCTCGGCGACAAAGACCAGGCCCACCACCGCCAGCAATAACCACTGTCCGGTCATCAGGGCCACCACCGCCAGCGTAGCCCCCAGAGCGTAGGAGCCGACGCCGCCCATAAACATGTCAGCCGGGTAGGCGTTGAACCAGAGAAAGGCCATCGTCGCGCCCGTCATGGTGAAACAAAAGGCCACCAACCAGCCTTGATCCTGCAACAAAGCAATGACGCCGTAGCAGGCAAAGGCCACCGCTGAGAGCGACCCTGCCAGCCCATCCAGCCCGTCAGACAGATTCACCGCATTGGAGAAGCCAACGATGATGAACACGGCAATGGGAATCCACAGGCCGTTGATGTCAATCTTTTCCGGCAGGCCGGGCAGAGCCAGACTGTGCAGCCGGGGCGGGCCGAGGTGCAGCACCAGGGCCGTGCCTGTGGCGATGATCAACTGGATGAGAAATTGCCACCGCCCACGGAGCCCCTCTCCCCGGCGGTGTTCCCGGATACCAGCCCAATCGTCCACGGCTCCCAGGGTTGCAAAGGCGATCATCACCCCCAGGGGCACCAGCAGCGACTCGCCAAAGAACGCCTGGCGAGCCACGCCCAACCGGTCGAGCAGTGAACGCCCGACGCCCGTCGTCGAAGCGAGCTCTACAAAGTTGGCCGCCACGGTGATGAGGAACACCGGCACGATGATCATCAACCCGCCCATAGTCGGCGTGCCCATCTTGACGCGGTGCGAGTCGGGCTCTTCGATACGAATCTTTTTGCCCACCCCGTACTTTGTGAGCAAGTTGATCAGCGGCGTGCCCCAGATGACGGCCAAGACAAACGTAATTGTGCCCAGGAACAGCGAATAAGACATAGATTGGTGTCCAATTCTCAAATGCCAAATTCTTGATGCTCAACTACTCTTCACATTCGGCATTTATCATTTATCATTTGTCATTTGTCATTGTACCGAGAGCGCGTTCACGATCTGCTCCATCGTCATGCCCCGGGAACCTTTGACCAGAACCGTGTCGCCGGGCGCGATGACCTGGCGCAGGTGGGCGATAGCCTCGTCGTTGTTGTCTACGATCTTGACCGCCTCCGGGTCCATGCCCAGGGCCAGCGTCTCCTCGGCGATGATGCGTCCTCGGGGACCAACGGTCACCAGCAGATCGACCACGTCCATGGCCCGTCGCCCCACTTTGCGGTGGCCTTTGTCTTCGTAGCTACCCAGTTCCAGCATGTCACCCAGTACGGCGATCTTGTGGCCTTCTAGTTCATCCAACAGGTTCAGCGCAGCGATGGCCGATACTGGGCTGGAATTGTAGGTATCGTCCAGCAGCGTGCTGCCGTTGAGACCGGGCACTACCAGCAGCCGCAACTGGGTGGCGCCCCGCAGCCCGTCCATGATCTCCTGCCACGACAAGCCCTCGATCAGGCCCACGGCAGCCGCTCGCAAGGCGGTGTGGACACTGTGCCGGCCCAGCAGCGGCACTTTGGCGTGAACGACCTCCTCACCGTGGTGGAATCGGAAGCGCAGCCCCTCCAGGCCTTGGCTCTCGATCTCGTTGGCCCACAGGTCAGCGTCGGGCGTCAGCCCGTAGAAAAAGACGCGCCCCTGGGCCTTGAAGGCCATGTCCCGTACCAGCGGAGCGTCGGCGTTGAGGATAGCCACGCCGTCCTCTGGCAATGCCTCCACCAACTCGGCCTTGTTGAGGGCGATCCGTTCGATGGTACCCATCCGCTCCAGGTGCGTGGGGCCGACGTTGGTCACGACCCCCACGTGGGGCCGGGCAATGCGCGCCAGCCGGGCGATCTCGCCCAGCTCGTACCCGCCGCCTATTTCCAGTACGGCCTGTTCGTGGGCTTTGGTCAGGTGTAGCAGCGCCAGTGGTAGACCGGTGGCCGTGTTAATGCTGCGCTCACTCTTGAGCACCCGGTAACGCTGGCTCAGCACCGTGGCGATCATTTCTTTGGTCGTCGTCTTGCCCACACTGCCGGTCACGCCGATGACTCGCACGGTATGGCGCGTCCGCCAATAGTCGGCCAACTGTTGAAGCGCCCCCAGGCTGTCTGGCACCAGGAGACATACCGGCGTTTCCTGCACAGACTGAAGGGGCCCCTGGTCCTTTGGCCCAGGGACAAAGGGCAACAGGTGGCTGGTCTGTTCGCGGAAAGCCCCTGGTCCTTTGGCCCAGGGGCAAAGGGCCTCTGCGTTGCGCGTGTCCACGACGGCGCAGCCGCTCTCTGGCG
>CAYNKW010000080.1:6503-15528 GCA_964397845.1 uncultured Anaerolineae bacterium | reverse complement strand
TCGAATCGGCGGGCAAGACGATGGTCCTCTTTTCCGGCGGCAGCAAGATGGGCGATAAAGACCTGCTGGAGAAGGCTCGCATATGCATGGAGCAGGGCGCGACCGGCCTCATCTTTGGCCGCAACATGTGGCAGCGGCCCTTCGAGGAGGGGTTGGCCATCACCAGGAAGGTGTCTGACATCATACTCCAGGCTGGTGCGTGAAGCGCAGCTCTACAATGCCTGCCAGCTCGTTTGAAGCACACTCAAATGAATTCGGTACTGTGTGGGATTGTTCCACAGGGAGGGCACAAGATGGCTATCCAGCTTGAAGATTTGAATGTGCCTCGAGCCGCCCAACTGAGCATAGACATCAAGCTGTCGGCGACGGTGAACGTCACTGCGTTTGCCGCTCGCCAGAAAGTGACCGGCTACGTAGCAGACGAGCTCAGCACTCACATGCACGGTGGAGAACCGGTGTTGTCAGTGGGACAGTGCATCGCGTGGCGTGTGCCGGTCATTTTGTCGCTACCTCCCCATGGTGACCTGGGTGAGGTTGGTCACATCGAGGTGGACGTCGAGACTGGCCAGCTTATGGTCTCGTCGGCGTTGTTGGAGGAGATGAGACACCGTGCCGAAGCACTTGCTACCCGTCCCGCACGTCCAACAGCGTGAGAGCGCCGACTGTCTGGCAGCTTGCGCGGCTATGGTGTTGGCGTATCTGGGTATCAGGATCTCCTATACTCGTCTCGTGCAGATGTTGGGCATTGGCGCATACGGCACGCCGGGGCGAAACCTGCTCCGCCTGGCTGCTCTGCGAGTGCGGGTCAACTATGGCCCGAGTTCGTTCACTGAACTGAGGTGACTTTATGCTCGCCTGGCTGGAATTTGACTACCGTGCGGCAGTGGTCGAATTGCAGTGATGTGAGAATAGCCTGGGTCACGCCAGCACGGGGTGGGGCCAACGGCACATCCGTAACATGGCAGATTAAAGGGACGGGCTCAAGACTCGTCCCTTTCTCGTTTCACCCCTTGAACCAGGAGCCAAGGAAAAGTGAACAGGCGTCGTCTAAACCTATAGAAAGCTCGAGCGGAAAAAAGCGGGATGGCCATCATGGCAGACATTGATGATCTTATTCGCCGCGCCCGGGCCGGCGAGCATTGCGCACTGGAGGCGCTGATCGCACGGTTCGACCGGTACGTCTTTGGCCTGGCGCTGTTGGTGCTGGGCGATCGGGTCGAGGCGCAGGACGCGGCGCAAGAATCGCTGATCAAGGCTGTGCGGGGCCTAAAGAACTACAAGGGGCGGGCAGCCTTTCGCACCTGGCTCTATCGCATCACGGTCAACACCTGCCGCGATGCCCTGCGCCGTCGTGCCCGCCGGCGCGAAGTAGCCCTGGACAATGTCCCCCTGCCCACTGGCAATGACCCCTGGCTAAACGAGCTGGCCCGAGAGTGTCGGCAGGCAGTGTGGCAGGCAGTGCAGTTGCTTGACACACCGCTGCGCGAGGCCGTGATCCTGCGCTATTACCTGAATCTCTCTTGCATGGAGATAAGCACAGTGACCGGCTCGCTGATCAACACCGTCTACTGGCGCCTGCACCAGGCCCGCCGGCAGCTCGAATCGCTGCTGCTGGGCGAGGACGTTCTGGCCGACGAGATCGCTGCCCGGAGGCAGAAGGAGGGTGTCTGATGGATTGCAAAACCTTTGCTCAACGATTGGAAGCCTGTCTTGCTGGAGACCTGACCCCTGCCGAGCAAGCCGAGATAGAGAAGCACCGGATGACCTGTATGCGTTGCCAGAGGTCGGCGGACAGGGCAACCCGCCTGGATAACCTGCTGCGCAATGGCCTGACAGCCGCCGCTACAATGATGCCCCAGGAGCAAATAGCCCTCCGCGAAAGCGTGCTGGGCGAGGTAGGGAAGACGCGACTCTCGCTCTGGCGGCAGTGGATGCCCCGCCTGGCCGGGCTGGCTGTCGCCCTGGCAACCGCGATCATCGCCGGCCTGATCTTGCTAGGCCGAAAGAGCGTGCCCACTGTCTCGGCCGCCGAGATCATCGCCCGCGCCCAGGCGGCCATGGACGAGCACGCTGGCTTGAGCGGCGTCCTACACTGGGAAACGAGCATCGAACAATGGTCTCCGACGCAAAGAGTTCACTACGAGACAGAGATTTGGTTTGACTTTGACGACCCCGGCCGCTATCGCCTCAACCACGGATGGCGGGCGAACATCGTCGGTGCCCGATTGTCCTGGCAAATGGTGCGTGACGGCATTGATCACGTGTGGGTTTACATGGAGCAGAATTATTGGGAAGACACTCCATACGTTGAAGAGGTCGTCCTTTCAGCCGAGGAAATGCAAGAGTTGGCCTTGTGGCACGTCCCCTCCCCCTTTCGCGAGGATCTGACCCGCTTTGCCGAGATGTTGCCTGACGTTGAACTAGTTGGAGAAACAACCACGGCTGGCAGGAAGGCTCATCTGCTGCGGGGGCATGGAGTT
Source organism: uncultured Anaerolineae bacterium (assembly GCA_964397845.1). Lineage (GTDB taxonomy): Bacteria > Chloroflexota > Anaerolineae > CAYNKW01 > CAYNKW01 > CAYNKW01. The sequence goes on along the minus strand of CAYNKW010000080.1, from coordinate 13,048 downwards.
GCCTTCGAAGCTGGTTCAGATGAGGTACCACCCCGCCTCGTCACCTCAACGGTAACTCTGACCGTGGATGCGGAGACCTTTTGGTTGCTGGGGTTGGAGGAGCTCGTGGAAGGTGAAGCCAGGCCGCGTATTGTCTATCGCACGGAGCAGTTTGAGATTTTGTCCCAGGAACAGGTAGCAGAATCCGCCTTCATGTTCACACCCCCCCCGGACGTTCAAGTCCGACGCCTGTATGGGATCGAGAGTTGGTACTACGAGCCTCATCTACCGACCATAACACTCAAGGAAGCTGTCGAGGCGGCGCCATTCGTCTTTATGCTCCCCACCGCATTGCCCCAGGATCTCGAACCATTGCCTTTTGTTCTGGTACAAGAGAGTCTAACTGATACTCCCCCGATGGAAGAATATGAACTGATTTACCAGAGAGGGCCTGGTCGGGTGGTAAGGCTCTTCCAGTCGGCGATGCCAGAGGGTCCGGGGTTGGCAGCCCGGCCGATTGAGGTTGGCGACCGGCAGGGTTGGCTCGTGAGTGATCTGATTGACTCCCGCCAGTTCACCATCTATTTGCCGGACTGGGAAATAGCCAGGCGTTACGACACGCTGAGAAAATGGCAAGCGGCGCTCGACTCGGGCATCAAGCTGCGGCCAGGCGGCGTATCCTTGAAGGTCTGGGGGTTCTCCGCTGAGGAGGCCATAGCCGTGTTGGAATCGCTGGAGCCGTACACGCCTTAGTGCCTATCCGAGAAGTTCCAGTGCTCTCGCTGGACCACAGTTCAGCGGCAGAAGGCTCGACTGAACTCGCCAAAGTCTGTGGTCCGCCTTGAGCGACTTTTCGGATAGGCTTTTAGCATAGCAGTCAGTGTAGGACAGGTTCTCAGCGTGGCAGAGAAGACTAAATATAAAGACCGTGAAGCGACGCGCTGTCACGGTCTTTTTGTGTAGTATCCGTTCAGGGGGTAGACCAGAAACCTACATAGTGTCAGGTGACCCCCCAGTTCCGCCCTGGGGGTGTATACCACAGCCAGTAGTAGTATGAGATTGCAGAGCACCTACTACTAGCAGTATGCCAATCGCGTTTCCATGTCGCAAGGTGTCATTTGACACTATCCGGGTTTTTGGTGCTCCACAAGCAGAGTAGTATTGCTTGCAGGTGCTTTTCCCCTGGCAGGGATGTCTTTCTGTACAAAAAACCCGGTTTCTTGCCCTCCAGATGAATGGTTACTTTGTGTATTCAGCAATTGCGCTTTCCATGATTCTGTTGAAAAATGGCTCACCGTGGGACGTCCCCTGCTCAAAGCGGACCACAGTCCGCGTCAGGTGGGACGGCGGATTGTGATCCGCCGCGAGCCAGGGGCGGAAGTGGGGCGTCAGCCGAATTTTTCAATAGAGTCTTCCATAGCGCGTCAGAGTCACGAGGCATGGAAGCCTCGGCTACAGCGTTACCTCGCCCGTGCGCAAGCGATAGTCCGGCGCGGGGTTGTGCACCAACACGCTAAAGCCGACTTCGCCCAGCCGCGAGCGCAGCCGGCCGGGAAAGTCTTCGAAACGCAGGTTCGAAGTAACCATCGTCGGCTGGCGCATCTCCAGGCGATAGTTTAGCAGGATGTAGAGCTTTTCGTTGGCCCAGGGGGTGTCGCTCTCCGCACCCAGGTCGTCGAGAACGAGCACCGGCGCATCGCGCACCAACTCGAAGCGCCGGGTGAACGTCCCCTCCGTGTCGTCAAACGACGGCCGGCTGTAAGACTCGCGCAGCCAGTCCAGGAACTCGGGCACGTTGACAAAGAGCACCGGCTTGCCCCGCGCGATGAGGTGATTGGCCGCCGCTGCTGCCAGGTGCGTCTTGCCGTTTCCCTTGCCGCCGTAGAGCACCAGCCAGCCGGTCGGCTCCTTGGCCCAGCGGACGACAGCGTTAAAGGGTTTGGTCGCCTCGCGCGCCTTGCCTTCCAGCTTAAAGTTCTTGAAACTGCACTCCAGCAGACGTCCCCGCAGCGCGGACACGGCAGCCAGCGACTGGCTCTGCCGGCGGTAAACCAGGTCGCACGAGCAAGGCACCACCCCTCCCTGAGAAGACGAGTAAACGTAGCCCATTCCTTTGCAGATGGAACAGACCATCCCGCTGCCCTCGCATCGGGGACAGGTGGGATCGATTTCACCCAGGGCCTGGCATCGCGGACAGGGCACTTCCTGGCTCATACCGCTCATGCCTCCTCGCCCAGAAACGACTCGACGTCAATGGGCGTCTCACTCAGAGACTCGCGGCGTGCGGCATCCAACTCCTCTTCCGTCCACACGCCTTCGCGCCTGACGCCTCGCCGGCGGCGAGACTTGGTCGAGCGGCGGGCCGCTGGAGCAGGCTTTTTGCCCTTCTTGCGCAGCACCGCTTCCACATAGCGCAGGTTGCGGGCATTGGACTTGGCGGCTTCGAAGAAGGCGCGCCTCCATTCGTCCACGTCGCGGAATTCCTCGGTCAGTGCCAGCAGTTGAGCTTGCACCTGGGGCGTCAAGGGGCCTATTTCCTGCTCATACAGCGCCACGACGCGAGCCAGAAGCGGGTCGGTGACGGGCGGCGATTCGGCGGCCGCTGGCGCGCCAGGAATGTGGCCCTCGCTCCGCCAGCGCACCAGTATGCTCTCCACGTACTCGGGCGAGATCAATTGCTGCACTTTGCCTGTCTCGTGGATGGCGTTCAAGACCCAGGTGGGGCCGTACTGGTCCGACAACTGCATCAGCGTCAAGATAAGCCGGTCGTCGGGCGGCTGTCCCGAAATCCCCCGGTAGGCCATGATCACCGTTTCCAGCGCTTCTTTCTCCTGAACGTCCATCCGCCGGACGCGCGCTGTCACCTCCCGGCGGATGTCCTTTGCGGTCTGAGAGGCGGGCTCCACCGGGCCACTGCCTGCCGCGTTCACTCGTTGTTCCAGGGCTTGTTCCAGGTCTGACGCCGAGACGCCACCCTGAGTCTTGCGCTCCAGCACGGAACGGAGAGCCGCCATGACCCACGCCGGGCCGTTGGATGCCTCGTCGGCGGCGCGGGCGGCTGCGTCAAAGCGTACAGCCAGATTGCGCATCTGTTCCTTCTCCGCCGGGCTGGCCGGTCGCCGGTTGGCGGTGGCAAAGGCGGCCAGCACGTCGGCCACTTCGGCCTCAAACTCGACGCTGTCAAAGTGCCCCACCGCGGGCTCGTCGAGGGTCAGCATTTCGGCCGGAACTTCCAGCCCAAAGTCGTCAGGCGAGTGGCCTTCCGCCAGCCAGTCCGCCAGCCGCGTCAGGTTATGAAACAGGGCATCGAGACACAACTCAACGCCGTCGGGCCACCGCCGGACGTGGAGCAGCCCCCGGTCTCGCAATGCCTCCAGGTGTTCCCGCGTTTGCGGGGAATTGGGCAACATCCCGCAGTTGCCTGCACCCTGCCGCAGCAACTGAATCACAAAAAGCGCTGCGCCGTTAGTCAGGCCCAGCGTCTCGTAATGGTCCAACAGAAGGTTGGGCACCAGGGTATAGCCTGCTTCCAGGGTTGGCACACCCATCCGCACCCGGACGGCTATCCATTCCCTCGTGGGCGTGTCACGTTTGCCGGCCATCTTTTTCCCTCACGCATCCAGCGATCCAGGATAGCCCGGACGTATCGCCAGCGTCTCACACCGCGCTCGACGGCGATCTCGAAAGCCTCCTCGATCCATTGGGCGGGACACGTCTCCGCTGCCTCAGACAGCTCTTCGGCAATCATCGGACTGAGAAGGCCGATGTGCCGCTCGTAAAGGTCGTAGACGGTCGAACGCCCGGCAGGGGGCGGCGCCGGGGGCACCACGTGAACGTCCAGTGACAACCGCCCTTCTTTCACCTCGCGATAGGCCTGGCGGCCCTCGGCGTCGTTGAGGAAATACCACTCGTCGGTTGTTGCCTCGCTTCCATGCCCGCGCCAGGTCGTCAGCCGAAACAAGGTGCCTCGAGCCACAGCCTGCTCCAACCCGCGTTCCAGTGCACTGAGGTCTGCCTCACCTACCTTCCGCAGTCCTTTGAGCAACGTCGCGTCGCCCCGCAGTTGGCTACCGCTGACGTAGCGTGGATAACCTTTCTGCCTATGCATAAGCCAAAAGACATGCAACGTCACCTTTAGCTCTGCCAGGTCGCCCATGGCCGGCAACAACTCACTGAAGAACTGGTCGGGAAGGGACGTATAGCGCACCTCCCCGGCGGGGAACCCCTTGAACGCCTCCGTAGCCTCGACCGTCATGGCTGGAGACGTCACTTCCTCTTCCGACGCTGGAAGCGGGTCGCCTTGAGGCGCTTACGATGCTTGTGCTTGGCGATTTTCTTCTTGCGCCACTTTTTTACAGAACCCACAGTTCACTCCTTACAGATTGTAGATTACAGATTGCAATACGCGATATGCGATCTAGCCGCTGTTGCTCACGATGCCCACCCGGCTGTTGTCGCCCAGGATGAGCTTGTGCGCCCTGGGTTTTAGAGGCGAGCAGGTGATCTCGACGTTACGGCCAATGAGGCTGTCTTCGATGCGCTGTGGAATATCCAGGATCTTGCTGTGCCCCAGCACGATGGAATGTTCCACCTCACTGTCCTTAACCTGACAGTGATTGTAGATGCTGGTGAACGGCCCGATGTACGAGTTGACGATGCGTGTCTCCTCACCGATGATGGCCGGGCCACGGATGACGCTGTTGATGATCTCTGCGCCCTTTTCGACCGTCACTTTGCCCACCAGCTTGGAATCGCGATCCACGTAACCGGCCACGTAGGGTTCCAGTTCCTCCAACACCAGGCGGTTAGCATCGAGCATGTCTTCCATCTTGCCGGTGTCAATCCACCAGCCCTCGTGGACGTAGGGATAGACGGTGTAGCCTTGCTCCACCAACCATTGGATGGCGTCCGTGATCTCTAACTCGCCACGCCAGGAGGGCGTGATGGCATTGACCGCCTCAAAGATGGTCTGATCGAACATATAGATACCCACCAGCGCCAGGTTGCTGGGCGGATTGCGCGGCTTTTCCACCAAACGCACGATGCGCCCATTTTGCAGCTCTGCTACGCCGAACTGCTGCGGGTTGGGCACTTGGGTGAGAACGATCTGGGCATTCCAATCACTCTCGCCGAACTGGCGAATAAGCGGGCCGATGCCGCCCTCAATGACATTGTCACCCAAGAACATCACAAAGCGGTCGTTGGTCAAAAAGTCCTGGGAAATCTTGACCGCGTGGGCCAGGCCTAACGGCGATTCCTGATGAATGTAGGTGATCTGGACGCCCCAGCGAGAGCCGTTGCCCACGGCAGCCTTGATTTCCGGGGCCGTATCGCCCACGACGATGCCGATGTCAGCGATGCCGGCCTCCTTGATGGCCTCAATGACCCGAAAGAGCACCGGCTTGTTGGCCACCGGCACCAACTGCTTGGCGCTGGTGTAGGTAATGGGCCGCAGGCGCGTGCCCTTGCCGCCACTGAGGATCAAGCCTTTCATAGTCTGAACAACTCCTGGTTGTGGTATCGCTATACCGTGTAATATCCCTGTAGCGTCGCGTCGGTGGGGGCGTTGTTGAGCACGGCGCCCACGATGCGCGCGTTGACCCGCTCCAGACGCTCTTTGGCCTGCTGGACGTGCTCCCGCCTGGTGCCGCCGGCCTTGACCACCAACAGCACGCCGTCGGTCTGCACGGCCAGCACCAGCGCGTCGGTGACGGCCAGCACCGGCGGGGCGTCAAAGAGTAGTACGTCGGCCTGGGCCAGCAGAGCGGCCACGGCCTCTTTCATGCGCCGTGACCCCAGCAACTCAGCCGGGTTGGGCGGCGTAGGTCCGGCCGGCAGCACTCGCAGACCGTCCACCGGCGTCTGGCGCAGCGGCGGGTCGGAGTGGGCATCTTTGGCCAACATCATCGTCGTCAGGCCAGTCGTGTTGTCCAGGCCGAACAGGGTATGTTGCGTCGGTCGCCGCAGGTCACAGTCTAGCAGGATCACCTGCTTGCCGCCCTGGGCCAGCGTCACGGCCAGGTTAGCCAGCACGGTAGATTTGCCCTCCTCCGCTCCCGGCGAGGTGACCACCAGCGTGCGGATCGGCTCGTCGAGGCTAAAGAATTCCAGATTCGTCCGCAGCGTGCGGTATGCCTCGCTCACGGGTGAGCGGGGGTCCGTTAGTGTGATCAGAGTGTGAGTGTTGCCCATTCGATCTCCTCTATTCACTCTCCAGCAAGTTCCGCCCGAATCCTCTTAACCATCCCACCAACCTGCTCTAAAGATTCACGGACATCGCTCTCGGTCAAGCCACTGTCCACCACAAAAGGATAACGCTCCACAAAATAGAACGCGGTAATCTTTTGGCATACGTGACGAAACTCTTCCAATGAGAGGTTATAGGCCACCGCGTCGTCCAAAAGAGCGTCAAGGTTATGGATACGCCGGAGTTGCCATCCTTTGGAGAGGTGGCTCCGTCATTTCAAACCGCGCCTATCCTCTGCCGCCCACCACCGGGATCGCCCCCAGCACCGGCAATCCCGCCGTCCGCTCCAGGTCGTCGCGAGTGCGGACGTAGGCCGCCT
>CAYNKW010000080.1:0-6403 GCA_964397845.1 uncultured Anaerolineae bacterium | reverse complement strand
CACAAGCCGTAGAAATGTACAATTCACATCACAATGACAATGATAAATGGGAAAACGAGCACCCGTCTTTCATTTGTCATTTGAAAATTCGCCTCTTTCTTTGCCTCGTGGGTGGGATTTCTCCCAGGACGGGTAGGCCAATAGCCTCCAACTCGGCGCGGTCACGGACGGTGGTGTCCAGGTAGTCGAGCAGGAAGGTGAGAGCGACGCCGGCCAGCAACGCCAGCCCCAGGCGGAGAGGCAGGTCGAGACGGGCAGTGAGGCCGGGGGGCAACGGCCTGATGACAGGCGGATCGTTGAGCGTGACGTCGGCAGCGGCGGGGTCGTGAGCCACCTGACCAAAGAACTCGCCGGCCCGCTCCTGGAGCACGGCGGTCACGGCATTGGCGATGCGGGCCACCTGGTCGGCGGTCTCTTTGCCGCCGGTGCGTGCCACCGTGACGGTGAGGATGCGGTGCTCGGCGCTGCCAGAGATGCTACCCGCCGGATTAACCGGCTCTGGATCGCCTGCGGCAGCCATCTGCGCCTGGACCGCCTTTGCAAAAGCGCCGCCCTTGACAATTTCTGCCAGGTCGTCGGTCATGTACTCAGACGCGATCCAGGTGTAGTAATAGTCGTAGCCGTACTCGGACGCCGGTCTTTGCTCCGGCACAATGCCCACGGTAAAGCGCATCGTCGCCTGATAAGTCGTCGGCGGTGAGTTGTACGTCGCCGCGCTTAGCGCGCCCACCACGACCACCAGCACAATCACGACCCAGATTCGCTTCCAGACGATGTGCCAATATTGGCGGAGCTCCATGCCTTTACTCCAGTGTCTTTGTGTGTTCGGCGTACTTTTCCTCGACAAAGCACATCAACTCGCGCCGGAAAACGGCCTTATCGAAGCGCAGCGTGTGCTGGCGGATGGCTGCTGGGTCAAAGGTCATGCTATCCAGAGCGCGCACCGCCGCCGCCAGCGATTGCGGCGTTGGCTCGTCGAAAAAGAGGCCCGTTTTGCCCTCCACCACCGTGTCCAACGCGCCTCCGGCGCGGTAGGCGATCACCGGTCGTCCGGCGGCGTTGGCTTCCAGCGGCGCGATGCCAAAATCCTCGCAGCCGGGAAAGACAAAGGCCCGGCAGCGTTGCAGCAATGTTCGCAACTCGCCGTCCGGCACGCGGCCCAGGAACTCGACGTTGGGACCGGCGATCCGCTCCAACGACGGCCTGTCCCGTCCGTCACCCACAATCTTGAGCGGCCATCCCAGTGCGTTGAACGCCCGCACCGCCAGGTCGATCCGCTTGTAGGGGATGAGCCGCGAGACGATGAGAAAGTAATCGTCGTGACCGTCCTCCGGCGTAAAGCGATCTATTTCTACCGGCGGATGGATGACGACCGAGTCACGGCGGTAGTATTTGCGGATGCGGCGCTGCACCTCGCTAGAGATGGCCACAAAATGATCCACCCGGTCGGCCGCCAGCCGGTCCCAGGTTCGCAGGTAACTGAGCAGCGGCTGCAAGAGGAAATTCGCCACCCGGCCGATCCCTTCGCGGCGGGCGTAGCTGCGATAATCCCACACGTAGCGCGTCGGCGTCAGGCAATAGTCAATGTGCAGCGTTTCTGGTGGGGTGATGATGCCGTGACAAAAGCCACTCTTGTTGCTGATGACCAGGTCGAATTCGCTAAAGTCGAATTGCTCAAAAGCCAGCGGATAAAGGGGTAGAAACGGCTGATGATGGCGCTTAACCAGGGGCAACCGATCCATGAACGAGGTGCAAATCTCCCACGTGCGACAGACTTCCGGCATCACGGCCGGGTCGTACATGGACATGTAGACCGGGGCATCGGGAAAAAGTTCTTTCAGCGCTAACAGCACGTTCTCTGCGCCGCCGACCTGATTGCCCCAATCGTGCACCAACGCGACCTTCAATCCCTACCCTCCTTGTACGGGCAAGTATACCAGAAACAGGCCGCTTGCGCAAGAAATCGACTTTTTCTGGCGATTACCTACATCTCACCGCAGAGACCGCAGAGGGTGAAAGAAACATCCTTAACTCCGCGCCCTCTGCGCCTCCGTGGTGGAAAATATCTGGCCGGGATACGTACTGCCTACATGTGGGTCATAACCACATAGGCTTTTTACCTGGACAACTCTACCCCGGCTTTTGCTATTCAGAGGAAAGGTGCGAGTAGAGAGGAACTATTGGTGAGTGGACGAACCGCTGAGAATGTCCTCAATTCTCTCCCTGAGAGTCGAGAACGGTACCGCGCCCTTGATCATCTGACCGTTTATGAACAAAGTGGGCACTACTCGAACGCCATGAGCCTCACCGTCGGCCACATCCTGGCGAATCTCGCGATCGTGCTGGCGCGAGATCAAACATTCCTGAAAGCGAGACACATCAAGGCCGAGTTTGTCTGCGTGGCCCAGCAGGCTTGTCATGTCTAGTGCCTTGCTAAGGAAGATCCGGTCATGCATCTCCCAGAACTTGCCCTCGTCGCCGGCGCATACCGCTGCCAGGGAAGCATAAAGATCGAGATCGTCGGTGCTTTGGCCTGGGTAGTGGCGGAAGGCTATCTGTACGTGTTCTCCGTACCGCTCGATGACCTGATCCAGAACGGCGGCCATTTCGCCACAATAGCGACAACTGAAACGGGAAAAGACGACGATTTGCACAGGCGCGGTGTCTGGCCCTCTGATCGGCACGTGGTCAGGGAGAACCTGGTCAAGAATCGTTTCGGGCGCAGGCAGAAGCGTTTCGGTTGAATCCTGCGGGGGTTCGTTCAACAGCGACAATTCCGAAACTTTGTGATAGACCTGGTTGATTCGGAACAGGATGGCCATAGAAACGAGCAATTGCAATGCCAACAGAATTAGTAGCAAAATCGTGCTCAGGTTCAAACCTTCGACCAGTGCTCTTTTCTGGCCATGAGTCTCTGTGGGTGTGTTCTCCACGTTCGTCCTCCGTGTGGTGCAAGTGGAAAAGGCTCTCCCATAGTAAGAGAAAGGGGGTCTCTGGGATTTCGCATGGCGAATGTTTGTTCTACACTACATCTGAGCGTTTGATAGAATCAGTATCCAGATATGGGGGTGTCATTGACTGAAATTCGTGATTACCATGCGAAATCCCAAAGAGCCGAGAAAGGAAGAGCCTTTTCCGGTTCAACTTCCTCAAGTAGATGGCAAAGTTAGAGCGCAAGCCATGCTTCAAGACAGCGCCGCCGTATTAGTTACAAAACATGGGACACCCGGGATCACAGGTGTAATCGCCAAAATACCGCCAGTTTGTCCATTCGTACTCAAAGTCCCCAGGATACCCTCGAGTTCGAAACGAACGTTCAGTCCCACTGCAAATCGACGCACAGGAACACCAGTTTTTACACCAGAACCCATCATATCCAATCGGATACTTGGTGCATGCAGCCATAGCCGGAGCCGGACGAAAGGCCACAACGGCAAGGCCAAGAGTCACCAGGACCAAGATTCCGAGAATGAGCCTGGTGGAACGTGTGTTGATCATTATATCCCATATCCCTTCTTGTGTATAGATGTTTGTCATTTGTCTTAAAAGTAACCAGATCCGTGTTAGCACAATTGTGCTTGCATTGTGCTTATTGTCTCACCCCCTCTCATTTGTCAGTCTGGTCTTGCGCTCTGCCCAGAGCCACCGCCGGAGAGACACCCCGCCATACCTCTACCAGAGCATCCTCAAGGGGCTCCAGTGACAGGTCACCGTCCGGTAGAGACAGACTCGTATATCCTGCCGATGCGCGAAAAGTAGCGGCAGCTTCCTGGCCCACCCGACGCACAAACCTTTCCGACTCCGTCACCGAACGCCGGGAGGCAAGTGCGCGCGACGGCATAAAGTTCTCGCTGACGTACTTGAGCCACTGCCAGCACGCCCGCGGCGACACCGTGCCAGCCGAGATGTACAATCCAGTGTGCTCGAACCACGTCACCCCGACCGCGCCGCGAGGCATCGGCGCCAAACCATAGCGTATGGAATCGACCCATGGATAGTTCTGCTCCAGGAAGGTAAAGGCAGGCCACGTGGCCACCTGGCCTCCCTGCACCAGGTTACTTTGCTCCTCAAACAGAAGCAGGTCGTCCACTTTGTCAGGCAAAGGTGGCGCCACGTCGCGGAGAAATTGAAAGTACTGCGCCGTGGCCTCGACGACCGCCGGATCGTCAAACTGTGGCCGACCCCGCGCGTCCCACAGCGAGATGCCATGAGACGCCACGTACAAGAGCCAATCCCAAAGGACGTTTCCCAGGGGTGCGTAGCCGTACTGCCTGGCGTCTTCCCGTTCGAGCGTCAGGGCACGGGCTGTCTCCTCAAAATCCTGCCGCGTCCAACTCGCCTCGGGGTAAGGAACGCCTGCCTGGTCGAACAGGTCTTTGTTATAATAGATAGCGGCGATGGACGCCTGCAGAGGTAAGCCCCACAACTTGCCCTCGCGGCGCAACGCCGCCAGGTGAGCAGGATAGAAATCGTCGGTGTGAGAAGCCTCCTCCTGACCCAACAGCGGATCCAGTAAAAGCACTTTTTCACGATCGAGTAGATTGTCGAGATTGACAGACCCGGCAAAGCAATCGCCCTGCTGACCGTCACTGCCAGGAGACTTGATCTCGACAGCGATGTCGGGATGTTTCTCCTCAAAAGCCCGCGCCAGTCCGTGGAACATATCGGGTTGCGTGGGGTGGTCGGCGACAAAGGTCAGCGTCAATCGCTCCAAGTCTTTTTCCAGCGTGGACACCACGACAGGGACAGGCGTGGCCTTTGTGTCTTCCAACTTTAAATGCGCCTCGACGGCCGCCTGCCGGGCCTGATCGAGAGCCTGGTCGATAGGCTCTCCGCCAAAGATGGCTACCATTGCTTCCAGCAAATCTCTTTGGCCTACCATAGGCATTGCGGCGCGCGAACTGTGCTCCACGGTGTATCGGTAAGTGTGAAGTCGCGTCTCATAAGCCGCATCTTCCTGGTCGCCGGCCGGCGCTATGTTCTCCCAAAAGCGCATGGACGCCGCCACAGAGCGGCGGGCCGGCACCGCAAAGGGAAAGAATTCCCTCCCTGGGATAGGGGTTCGTCGGTGAGAGACAAAGTTCATCCAGCGCCAGCTTTCTCGTGGGTAAGGCGTACCGGCGCTGATGGCGAGGGGAAATCCAAGCTGCCACGGGGTGGGCCACCCCTCTGGGGGCGGGGTGACACCCAGGCTGGGTACAGAGGATTGGTAATAGTCAAAGCTGACTCCCACATCCGCCCACATAGCTGACCTGACTTCATTATGGTCCCCGGATAGCCGGGAATCCGAAAAGACTCTGGGAACGGGCATGACGCAGTGCTTGAGATGCAAATCGGTGTACCATTCCACAAAAGCGCGCATCTCCTCGCCAAAGAACGAAGCCGGATCGCCAGGCGACCAGACGCTCATCGTCTGCCCAAGTATGGTTACAAACCCACTCTTGTCCTCGAACCCGTACCGGACGACCTGTTCCCCTTCGAAAAGAGTCAGATGTTGGGCTGCGCTTACAAAGTCTTCCAGACTCCAGCCGGCCTCAGGATAAGGCAGGCCGGCGGCGTCAAAGGCATCGCGGTCGTAATAGAACACGGCGACGGTGCCGGCGACCGGCACGCCCCAGGTTCCTTCGTTCCACTGAAAGCTTTCGAGCGTGTTGGGATAGAAATCCTCGCGCTCAAAAGTGGGGTCCGCCTCAATGAATGGGGTCAGGTCAAGAACCCAGCCTGACTTGACAGCCTCCAAAGAAAAAGGACATTCTGTCGTATCGGCCGTTGACAGGATTTGGTAGGCAATCTCTTTGTTGCGCTCTAACGAGGGCTGGCGCCAAGTGTCTTTGGGGATGGGATCAAGTCGCACTTTTATGCCCGGATGGGCATCTCCGAACGCCTCAATCAGTTCTTCATAAAACGGGCAGCTCACTTCCACGCAAGCGTGGGTAATGGTCACTCGGGCCTGTTCCTGGGGCGCAGATGCGGATGGCGGCGAAATTGGTGAAAGCTTTGGTGGGGGAGATACAAGGGGGACAGTAGCCGTCAGAGTCGGTGAGCGACCGGCGCTGCACGCGCTCACCGCCACCACGAGGGAAACAAACATCAACAAGGCTATCCAGGCCTGGGACAACCCTGGTTTTCGATGGACGTTCAATTTCATTCTATCCTTTCCGCTTGATGTTCTCGTGGCCGTCTTTACAACACAAAACTCCAGCGTTCTCTATCCCTGGGAGTGGAGTTTGAATCCGGTGCGCTCAAGACATCAATGGCGCTGCAACAACAAAGCGCCTCAGACCAACCTGCCCGGTCTGAAGACCACCCCCTAATGGGATTAGAAGGGAATATAGCTCACGGACAGTTAAGTTTCCCATCGCCTCGAACATTTCGGGGGTTTTTTCCATCAGAGCTTGTATCC
>CAYNKW010000079.1:11597-15546 GCA_964397845.1 uncultured Anaerolineae bacterium | reverse complement strand
CGTAAATTCGGGGAATTGGATTGGAGGGGATCGACTCTAGGATTTGGGTGTGTGCGCCCCTTACCAAGAGAATCTACGGCTCTAAACAAGCGTGGCTGTCAGGAAGCGGGTGTGGAACTGCCGCACAGTCCGGCTACAATCAGGTCCAGGGCCAGCACCGGCTCCATCTGACCGGTCTTGATGGACAGGTCCGTCTCCCACAGTCTGCGGTGGATAGTCTCCAGTTGGCTCATGGAGAATTTTGCCGCCTGGCTCAGGCCCTTGCGGGCGACGAAGGGCTTCATGCCCAGGCGGGCGGGGATGTCGTTAGGGTGTACACCCCGTTCGGCCAGGTCTTTGACCTGAATCATGATGCGGAACTGACGGACGATCATGGCCAGCAAATAAAGCGGATCGTTGCCACCGTCCAACATACAGTGCAGCAATCGCGACGCCCGGGGCCCATCGCGGCGGCCCAGGGCGTCGGTCATTTCAAAGATGTTGGCTTCGTGGACATAAGAGACGAGGCAGCGCACGTCTTCCACGCCGATGGGGCGCCGGTCATCCACGTAGACGGCCAGCTTTTCCAGTTCGCGATCCAATAGACGCAGATTGCTGCCCACAAAGCTGGCCAGTTCGTGAGCCGCTCTGGGGTCAATCTCGGCGTCTTTTTTATTTGCTCGATCCCGGATCCAGCGTTCCAGGCCGCCACTCCGCTCGTCAGGGGTGCGGAACTTTCGAACGTGCCCTCGCTTCTCGCGCTGGGCCAGTTTGATGACGGGATGCGTGCCGGGCAGGGTCACGTCCTCGACGAAAGCCAGCCGGCTGGTCTCGGGCAAGTGGGGCAGATAAGCCAGCAGGGCTTTGAGAAAGCCCTTGTCGTTCTTGGAAACCCTGGCTTTCTTGCCGCCACGCGTCTGTTTGCCTGCCAGTCGTGCCAGCAGGTTCTCCACAATGACCAGGCGTACCTGGGCCATGAAAGGCACGGCATCGCAGACGTGCGTCAGTTCGCCGAACGTCACCTTTCGTCCGTCGAGGTAAGAGGTGTTGAGGTCAGCCGTGACCGGATCGCCCATGCGAGCTTTGAAGTCGGCCAGCGCCTCAGCGCGGGAGAATTCGTCGTCGCCGTGAAAGACGTAGAACATGGCTCTTCCCGTCAATACGTGGCTGTTTCGACATAGTGGACGGTGAGGCGGCTCTGCTGCCGGCGGGTGATCCGCTTGACGATCATATTGCGGACATCCGAGGAGGTGGTGACCTGAGCCTGGAGGATGAGACCCAGTGGCTGTGCGGCGATGACCGCCAGGGTGGCAGCCACGATAGCAAAGGGCAACTGGTCCAAGCGCCGCCGGGCGCGGGGCAGCAGGACAACGAAAGCGGATAGACCGGCCAAAAAACCGGCCGTCGCCAGGTTCGTGCCGCAATGGGGGTGAATCGCCAGGTGCGTCTCGCCCCGCTGCAGGCGAAAAAGCGCTTTCTCGACCCCGGCGCGCACTTTTTTGGTGGTCAGATTGCCGTAAAGGTAGAAACCGCCCGGCGTTGTCCGTCCCACCACACGCAGTCCAGGGTTCTGTTGTGTCAGGACGTGGATGGTCGCATGTTCCAGTCCGTGGTTGCGACGGACGCGGGCGACAAAAGGGATGTCTCGCAGGCTCATAAGGTTCCTCGCGATCGGTAGTTACTGGCAGTAGTTACGCAATCAAGGCCAAAGGGCTCAGGGCACCGCTCGACCGGTAACTATCATTGTTAAGGCGACAAGTGGTCTGGCCGATAGGGCTTGGCCACAACGATTAGGCGATGGGTGTTGGACGTGTAAGGCCAGCAGGTCACCAGCGTCAGCCGCTCATCCCCGGTGGGGGCGATCCATTGGGCGTTCTGATAACGCACTTCTGGCGGCTCCCCTCTCTCCTTGAGAAGGTGCTTTTCGGAAACAGAATAATAATAGATCGCATCGCCCACGTACAAAAGGACGCGTGCCTCTGAGTCCAGGTCAATCAGATAACGAAACACTTCCCCTCGAATGTTGTTATGTCCATTAAGGACCACGTTGCCGGGGTCGCCGGGATAGGCCGACGTCTCGTGCCAGCCAGCAGCATTATCCGGTGAGTCCCACACGCTGACTTTATAGCCGCCCTGCTCCTCGATGTGCCAGCCTATGGGTACCACCGGAACATCCAGGTTGATGGCTGGAATGACGATCCGGTCGGGCGGTGCACTGGCGGGGACGATACCACCGGGCGTGGGGGTGGGAAGTGGCGTGGTGGTGGGTGTGGAGGTAGGCATCACCGTGGGCGTGAGGGCTTGGTCGTGAGCGCCTCTCCCGAGTCTTGTCCTGAGCAAAGTCGAAGGGCTCAGCCAAACGGTGGGCACGGCTGTGCGGGTGTGCAGAAGCACTTGTGGATCTTCCGACCAAACAAAGGTGGTGATATAGTCGAGGGTGGGCGTAGGTGGCGGCGATGTACAGGTGGGCGTCGACGTGTTAGCGGCGGTAGGAGAAGCTCTCACCGTGGGAGACGCCGTCGGTGTGGCTGTTGCCACGACGACGAAAGACAGCGCTTCCGCCTCGGCGACAGCTTGCTGCTCGGAGCGCAGTTCGAGGTAGGTCAAGGTCAACCCCACAGCCATCAGCAGCACGCCAACCCAAATCAGGACGCTGGCCCCGGTGGCGATCCGCTCTGCGATGGTCAATCTTGAAGGTTTGAGTGGTTCCATGATAGGCTGCTCGCAGAAGAGTGATAGCAAAGGAGGCTGCGATGGCCCCCAGGACGTTATTATAGCCTGGAAGGGCCAGTGGCGCAAATACAGGTCCTTACACCAACCCGTGCACGCCCTTGAGATGCTCCACCAGATCGTCCACTGGCCGTTCGTCGCGCGGCGATGGCCCCAGCGGATCTACGATCTCGTCGTCGGCCAGCAGAATCTTGAACGTGTTCAGCACGGCGTAGGCGAGCACATCCAGGTTGTAGCCCCCCTCCAGCGTAAAGACGATCTTGCCGTCGCACAACGCCCCGGCCAGTGACTTGAGACTGCGGGCCAACTGGGCGTAGCCTGTGATCGACAGCGTCATCCCTGCCAGCGGGTCGCTCCAGTGGGCGTCGTAGCCGGCCGAGACGAGTACGAGTTGAGGCCGATAGCGTTCCGCCAGGGGCCACAAAAAATCCTCAAAGATGAGGCTATAACCGGCGTCGCCCACGCCGGGCGAGAGGGGCACGTTGGCGGTGGTGCCCCGACCCTCGCTCCGTCCGATCTCCTGCCAGTGGCCTGTGCCGGGGTAGTGCGGATACTGGTGCGTAGAAAAGTAGAAGGCACGTGGGTCTTTATCAAAGCTGTCCTGCGTGCCGTTGCCGTGATGCACGTCAAAGTCCACGATCAGCACCCGCTCCAGGCTATGCGTCTCCAACGCGGCATAGGCGGCCAGGGCCACGTTGTTGAACAGGCAAAAGCCCATGCCCCGGCCCCGCAGCGCGTGGTGGCCCGGCGGCCGCACCAACGCAAAGCCGTTGTCCAGGCGACCCTCCAGCACCGCCGCTGTCAGGTTTATCAGCCCGCCGGCGGCTTTCAGGGCTGCCTCGTAAGACCCTACCACAACATAAGTATCTGGGTCCAGGTAGCCGCCGCCTCGCTCCGCCACGCGGCGCACCCGTTCCACGTAATCGGGTGCGTGATTCCAGGCCAACTCGGCCTCAGAAATCGCTCTGGCTGGGACTTGAGTCAGTCGGGGCAGGGTGCCACTCTCTTCTAACAGTCTGGTGATGCGCACCAGCCGTTGGGCGTTCTCCGGGTGACCGCGCAGATCGTGTTCCAAGAAGATTGCATCGTAAACGTGACCGGTGGACATGGTTGCTTTCCTCTCATTCTTGCTCAGGGCACGCCGTCGTTGTTCCGGTCACCGGCGTCGCCTGGCTCAGTCTGGGCCGGCGCTCAGTGGATGGTGATGATGGCCTCCCCCACGCAGCGCCGGTCCACTGAG
>CAYNKW010000079.1:0-11497 GCA_964397845.1 uncultured Anaerolineae bacterium | reverse complement strand
GTGGGCATATTATCATTCGAGAGGTATTTCCCGCGTCTCCGTCGTGGCCTCAGAGGTTGCAGTGGCGGTGGGCTCGGGCGTGACTTCTCCCTCCGGCCCCCAGGCGAATTCCACCACCTGCTGACGCTCGCCCAGGGTGCCCAGGAACTCGCCGTTGACGGTCACTTGTACGCCGCCAGCGTTGCCCAGCCGCAGGATGATTTCGCGCCGGGCCTGCCAGGTTCGCCCTTCGCCAGCGTTCAGCAATCCACGAAAGTCGTTGAGGCTGTCCAGGGTCACTTCCACCCAAGACTCTTCGGTGACCGTGATGGACACCGTAACGCCAATGACGGATTCCAGCGTGGTCGAAGGGGTGGGGGATTCGGTAGTGCGCTCCGTTGTTGGTTGAACAGTGGCCCGCCCGGCTGTGACGGTTAGTGTTGGGGTAAACGTCGGCCTGGGCAGCGCGCCAGGCGTCAGAGTGGGGCGCGGTGTTGGGCTGGGCGTGGATGTGACGGTGAGTTCTGCCATCGCTGTGGGCGAAGGCTGGGAGGTGGGCATCGGCGTATGGCTGGGCAAAGGTGTGGTTGTGGGAGTGGCCATTGCTTGGAACAAAGCCAAGGGAGGAGGCCAGGCCAACCGCCCTGTCCGCCAGGCCCACAGGCCGGCCGTGAGCAGGCCGGCAATGAGGATCAGGAGCACCAACCGGCCTCGAAGCCACCCAATCCCAATGGTGGTGTGAAGCAGAGCGACTTCCAGGGGGCGGAAGAGTCTGGGTTCATTGCCTTGACGGCTGGTGACCCTGCTGTCGTACTTTTCCAGCGCCTCGGTTGGGTCGAGACCAAGAAAGAGGGCATAGTTGCGCAGAAAGCCCCTGGTGTAGACTTCGCCGGGCAGATCACCATAGTTGCCTTCTTCGAGGGCAGTCAGGAATTTGGTACGAATTCGCGTCTTGGCTTTCACCTGCTCCAGGGAAAACCCTTTGGCCTGGCGGGCTTCTCTTAGCCACTGGCCCAGTTCGCTCATGCACAGCCTCCACGCGATAGTTTGTGACGATACAGAATAACAGCCACCGGCGCTCCCCCAGGGGCTACTCCATGTCCCACCGGCCTGGGACTGACTAGCGACGGTCTCTATGGTTCATTGCCCACTAGTTCAGCCATGTCACCGCCATAATCCCTCAGAAACTCGTGAAAGTCCAGTACGTCGTCGGTTGTGATCGCTCCTCGCTCTTCGAAGCGGGCGAGTTCCTCCGGTGTGAGATCAGTGAGCGACTCTACCTGTGTCTGTTGGCTTCTGACGATGGCAAGAACCAGCCCTCTGGTCTCACATTCTGGACAGACGACAGCCGTGAACCATAGTTCATCTCTGTGGGCCATGACCAGGATGTCATCGGGAGTGTAGCGATGATGGCATACCGGGCAACGGATGTTTGAAATCAGGTACTGGATGTAGGCGCGTTCGTTAGGGCCATCTTTGCTCATTGGTGGTCTCTCCTTTGCCGACTCTCCAGCTAGTCCCTCGTGGTCAGAACTTCCAGATGCAAAAAGTTATTCGGGTGTGTTGTAAATGAATTGTAGGACAAGTTGCTAATTTGTCCCAGGGGCAATTTGCCAGGTTGCCCTGCAACTGAAATGAAACGCCCCCAAATCATTCTTCACGTTCGACGAGCACCGTCACTTCGGCGGTGATGTCGGACGCCAGCTTGATGGCAACCTGGTGGCTGCCCAGTTGCTTGATCGATTGGTCCAAGAGTACTTTGCGCCGATCCAGCTCCTGGCCGAGTTGCTTCTCCAGTTCCTCGACGATGTCGCTCCTGGTGATAGAGCCGTACAGCTTGTCTTGCTCACCGGCTTTGACCTTGAAGCTGAGGGTCAGTTGGGCCATTTGCTGGGCCAGCGCCTGGACTTCGACGGCCCGCCGGGCGCCTTTTCTCTCCTGGGCTCGACGCCGCTCTCCGGCCTGCTGTACCAGACCCGGTCGGGCTAACACGGCCAGTCCCCTGGGGATGAGGTAGTTGCGGCCGTAGCCGTCGGCCACTTTTTTAATTTCGCCAGCCTTTCCCACGCCGGCTACGTCTTGGATCAACTGCACTTTCATTGTGCTCCCTGGTCCCTCGCTTTCGGTAGTTCCTGCAGAACGCGATTTTGCTCTCGGTGGAGAGTTGCAGTCTGCGGCGGATGCGGAATATATCATACACCAAAATGCGCGAAAACTCAAGTCACTCTCTTTGATCGGCCCGCCGGGCAATGACCAGCGTCAAGTCGTCGAACGGTGGCTGTCCAGCGGCGAAGGTGGTGACAGACGTGTCCACGTGGGTCAGGATATCTGCCGCTGGTTCGTATCTCCCGGCAATGGCGATTTCCGCCAACCGTTCGATGCCAAACTCCTCTTGGTCGGCATTGATGGCCTCGGTGACGCCATCAGTGTAGAGCACCAGCATATCGCCGGGGTCGAGGCAGGTTTCCCTTTCCTTCAGTTGAATCTCTTCCAGGACGCCCAGAGCGATGCCGGGACAGCGGAGGTTTTCTATTTGACCGTTAGCACGCACCAGCAACGGCGGGTTGTGTCCGGCGCTGGTGTAGAGCACCTGGCCTATCGCAAGGTCAATCACGGCGTAAAAAATGGTGACAAACAGATCCGAGCGGGCGTCGCTGAGAATGAGTTGATTGGCACGCTCCAGGGCTTTGGCCGGCCCACGACCCGACAACGCCGAGACGCGCACCAGTGTGCGGCTGAGGGCCATAAAGAGTGCCGCCGGGATTCCCTTATCCGCCACGTCGGCGATGACCAGGCCGAGATGTCCGTTGGGCAGCCGTAGAAAGTCATAAAAATCGCCCCCCACGCGGCGGGCGGATCGCCAGTGGGCAGCGATCTCCCAACCGGGCAAGGCCGGATGGCTCTCGGGCAAAAAGCTGACCTGGATCTCCTGGGCCACTTCCAGTTCTCGTGCCAGTCGCTCCTGTTCGGCAGCTTCGCCGGCCAGGCGGTCGCTTTCCACGGCCATGGCTGCCTGGTTGGCGATGCCGGTGAGGATGTTCATCCAGCGGTCGGGAAGGCGATGAGGCTCTTCGGCGTAGCCCACGACCATGATACCCAGCACCTCGCCCCGGCTCTGCAGGGACAGCACCAACAGGTTCTGAGTGCCTAACAGTGGAGCGATGTCGGAGACGAAGGACTGGTCTTTGGCGTCGCCTTTCGTCGTGACGATGGCCTGGGGAGTGAGCCGCAATTGCCAGAAAAGGTTCGCTTCGTGGGAGGTCATGCCGTATTGCTGTGCTGGTACAAAGATCTCTGCCTCGTCGTTCCAGAGCAGAATCGCGCAGCGATCCACGCCAGCGAGAATGGGTGTGATGCGGACGATGGTGGCCAGGATCTCGTCCAGGATATTCAGACTACTCACCGCCTCGGCGACTTGCAGGAGGGCGGTGGAGACCCACGCTTCTTCGCGTTGGGCAGCGTAGAGACGGGCGTTTTCAACGGCCAACGCCGCCTGGCTGGCAAAAATGAGCGCCGCCTGCACATCCTCGGCGGTGTAGAGCCCCGGCATCTGGCTGACGAGCAGGAATCCACCCAGCGATTCCTCCTTAATCAGCAACGGCACCCCGAGGCCGCTCCGCACCTCCAGGCCTAGCCAGGTATCGAGAGAATCTGTCCCTGCGGGATTGTCCTTGTCGTCAGAAAGGAAAATAGGCTGCTGAGCCTGGCGCAGCTTGTCCAGGTGCGGGCTTTTGCCCGGTTCGAAGGAGAGGCCCACCAGATCAGCGGAAGCCAAATCGCCCTGCGCAGCCTGGATGGTGAGTGTGTCACCATCACGGAGCAAAATGAGTGCAGCGTCGCAGTCTATCGCCTGGGCCAAGAGAACCAATACCAGATTCAACAGCGTGTCCAGTTCCAGGGTGGAGCTTAATACCTGAGCCAGTTCGCGTTGGATTTCGGCCATTTGTCGCCGCTGGCGTTCCAGGTCGTAGAGCGAGGCGTTGCCAATGGCCACGGCCACCTGGTCGGCCAGGGCCTGAAGGACAAAGACGTCGTCCTCGTCAAATGCATTCGTCTGATCACTCTGCACGTCGAGTACGCCGACGATTTGGTTCTCCACCTGAAGTGGCACGGCCAGTTCAGCCTGGGTATCTGTCCAGACATCGGCAGAGCGGTAGCGCGGTTCCTGAGAGACGTCATTAGCCAGGAGAGGCCGACCTTGCTGCACCACCCAACCGACGATCCCTTGTCCCAGCCGGGCGTAATAGTTTTCCCGTGGGATGGCCGGATCGGTGCTGGCCTGGAAGACGATCAGTTCCGTAGCGGGGTCTACGGTAAAGATGCCTACGTGATAGTAGCCAAAGGCCTCCTGGATGAGGTGGACGACCTGGCGAAATAGCGTGTCCAATCCTGTGATGGCCGCCACCTGCCGGCTGACCTGGCCGACCAGGGCCAGTTGCTTGGCGCGTTTGCGTTCCCCCTCGAAAAGCCGGGCGCGGGCGATGGCCGAGGCCGCCTGGTTGGCCATGAGCGACAAAAGCCGAACGTGATCTTGGGTGTAGGCTGCCGGCTTGAAGCTCTGGAGGGTCATGGTGCCGATGACTTGATGGCCGGCCACCAGCGGGACAAAGACAGCCGAACGGGGCGGGTTTTCGCTGGTATAGCGAGGTTGGGCAGGTAGGTCGTCCATCTCCTGTCGAAAGTCTCTGACGAGCAGGGGCTGTCCTGTCTGACGCATCCAACCCGCAATGCCTTCCCCGGCGGCGAGGGCAAAGGTTTGGCTGAGTCGGCGCTGTCCGGCCACGACCCACACCTTGAGCGTCAGGTTGTGGCCATCAAAGAGGCCCAGGTGAAAGTTGGATGTATCTACAATGCGACTGACTTGTTGGTAGATCAACTCGCACAGTTGATCCACATCCAGTTGTGCATCGACGAGGGCATGGCCGGTGTCGGCCAGGCTGGACAGTTCGCCGACGCGGGCTTCTAACTTCTGACCTACGTCGGCTGTGCGTTGGACGACGACGCTGACGACCAGCAAGCCAACGGCGGACATGAGAAAGGGAAGCCAACCCCAGGCAAAGACGAGGGCGATGAGGGTCGCCGCCGGCAGGGGCAATAACTCGACCAGGAAAGCTGTGGGCCAGAGCGAGCGCAGGAAGCGGCGCAACCCTTCGCTTCCCCCTTGCAGCCAGGCCCACATGGCCCAGCCCAGGTTATCCAGGGCGAACCACATTACAAAAACGATGGCCAGGGGAATGAGGGAGGTCAGCGTGAGGGTGGAAAGAGAGGATTCGCCACCGACCAGCCGGTAGACGGCTCCGCTGGCCAGGGCCATGAGGGCCTTCAATCCGCTGTTGAGGAAGGGCAACTCTATCGCTGGCTGGCGTCCTCGCTGGCCGTGCCGCAACGCGTTGAGGAACAGGTACAGGCCACCGCTGAGGGCTGCCACCCATCCACCGGCCACCGGCCCAAAGACGAGGATGGCAGACACGTCCACCACGCCCACCAGGCTGTGGCTGGCCTGAGGGGCGACGTGGAAGCCAGACCGTTTGACGGCCAGAGAGAGCAACACAAAGAACAGCGGCCACCCAAAATGCTGCTGCCAGGGCATGGCCTGGGACGAGATGACCAGGGCCAGCAGGCCGACGCCGCCCAGCCCCAGGCTATAGACGCTGAGCCATATTTTGCGGGAGCGCGTTTCTGCGGTTGCCGATTCTCTCATGGTAGCCGTTCGTTTACACAATTCGGTGAGGGTTTACGCCTGTTCTAGCAAGCAAGTGGCTGCTGCCAGGTCTTGGGCGATGGGAAACACCTGGTCAAAGCCGATCATTTCCAGGATCGAGGCCACTTTGGGTTGGAGGTTGCAAAGAACCAGTTGGCCTTGCTGCCGGCGGCTCTGTCGCAGGGCAGCCAACAGGACTTTGAGGCCGCTGGAAGAGATGTAGGACACGTCGGCCATGTCCACCACGATCTGGGTCTTGCCTTGTGCCAGGAGTGCCTTCAGTTGGCTCTCCAGATTGGGCGCGGCAGCCGCGTCTACTCGACCGTGGGCGGTCACCACGAAAAAGGTTATATCCGCCTCTGCCTGGTTGCCACAACTCACCCTCTTGATCATAACGACCTGGTTTCCCTTCTCCGGGTCAAAGGAAAAGTGCACTTCGTCCATTAGCTTTCGCATAAAATGCAGGCCCAATCCTCCGATGCAGCGCTCTTCCAGGCTGCAACTGATATCCGGCTGTGGTACGCACTCTGGATCGAAGGGCCGTCCGTGGTCGCGGATCGTGACGGCGCACTCGCCTGACTTCACCAGGCAAGTCAGGTGGATGTCCCCCGGCGCGCCTGCGTATGCGTGCTCGATGATGTTGGTACAGGCCTCGTCCACAGCCATCTGGATGGCAAAGATGCCTTGATCGTCCAGGTTGGCTTTCTGAGCAGCTTGGGCGATAAAGTCGGCAACGATCTCAAGGTTTGCTACGTCGCTGGCCACGGTCAGGCTATGAGGCTCTTTGGTCATGGTCGTTCCTTGGCACAAGGGACTTGCTTGTTGCTGGACGATGGAGGTAGGGTGTGGAATACAGGTGTGCCGCGCACAGAGAGACCGCCATGGGCGGAAGGCGAGGATGGCGAGGCGGTCTCGTTGACTGTTGAGTTTGGGAGGAGTGGGCTAAAAGCTGCCGACGGCCTCGACTGCATCTGGGTAGATCTTGAACAGGGCGTCGAGGCCAGCCAACTCTAGCACTTCGGTGATGGGCTGCGGCATACTGGCCAGGTGCAGATCGCCTCGGTTGTAGAGCCGGCAGTTCTTGAGGACGCTAACCAGCACGCGTAGCCCGGCGCTGCTGATGTAATCCAGGTCGGTCATATCCAGCGCGATGCGAAAACGGCCGGCATCGTTGATAGTGCGAAAAGCCGCTTCCATGTCTGGTGCGGTGTTGCTGTCCACGCGCCCGCTCACGGTCACCAAATCCACTCGCTTGAGCGTTTTGTGGATGATCTCCATTGTGTCCTCCTTTTGGCAAGTTAGAAAGTTCAAAGGTGTGTCCAAAAATCAATGCTGGTATTATACCATAGTCGGGAAACCCTGGCAACATGGGACCAAAAATTGGGTGCCTTTCACCTTAAACAAGACTTCGGAAGTCTTGGGATGGGTCTTCCGAGGCGAAATCGGCCTGAAATCAGCCAGGTTTCGTCGGTTCAGGGCGCTTCTGAGACTTCCAAAGTCTGGACGCCGCTTATTCGAAAAGTATTGTGTTTAGGACGAGGAGGCATTAAACGCGCCAGTTCACTGGATGGGAAACGGTGGCAAAGTCCAGGCTGAGCCCTGTTCGCCGGCCGGTGTGAGGGGTGTTACTTCCAGGCGGTAGCGACCGGCTGGAGCATCGCCGGGCACAAAGAGATCGAATTGGGCGCGGACGATCTCGCCAGCGACCCAGCGAGAAGAGGGATGCTCCACCCCGGCCAGGGGTGCATTCAGCGCAGCCCGTTCCCCGCCGCTGTCGTCCAGTAAGCGCAGGTGGAGCGCCCAATCGGTGGTGATGGCCTTCTCTGCCTGCCAGTAGAGGTTGACGTGCAGCGCGTCGCCGGGGTGCAGGGGAGCATCCGGTTGGTGGGCGTAGCCGAGCTTGTGCAGGTCGTAGCCCAGCAGCTTTAATCCTTCATGCGACCAGTCGGTCTGGCGTTGCAGATGCAGGGCCTCCACCGGCGGTGGTGCAGGGGGACGGATCACCCTCACCAACCCGAGAACCACGTGGTCGCCGAGCGGCTCGCCATCTCGCTGCACCGGCAAGCGTCCCCCGGTGCTCAGGCTGTACATGCCGGCGATGAGGCGGTGTTCGCCGGGTGGGGTGCCGGGATGGACGAGCACGCCGTAGCGGTCGGTCACGGCCTGGCCCGGTTGCCAGGTATCGGTAGGCAGGAGGTTGCCACCCGGTTCGCTGTCCAATTGGCCAACGATGTGATTGGCGCCGTCGAGGAGTTGCACGAAAACCTTGTACCGTTCGGCGGGCTTTTGGCGGGCTTCCCAGAACAGGGTTAGTTGCAGGACGTCGCCCGCTTCCACGGCGCCGGCAACCAGAGAGTAGCCGCGCAGCGCAACCGCGTCGCCCAGAGACAGGTCGAGGGGGTGTTGTGGCGCGCCGGAACCGGCTGTCTGCGGCACGGCGTAGACGACCAGCCGCACGTTGCCGTGCCAGCTATCGGCGGCGCGGTGGGTGCGCTCCTCCAGCCAACTTTCGACGAAGCGGGCCGGGTCGGCTTCGGCCACGCCCCAGTAGAGGGCAAAGACTCGCCGGTGCTTGGCGACGATGCCGGCCAGTTCGGCGGCGGTGGCTGCCTCGTCCAGCGGGCGGGAGTGAGGCAGGGGGTAGACGTCCACGTCGCCACCGTAGTAGTAGGTAAACACCTCCCACTGATTCGGCGCGTTGAGGAGGATCGCGTCGCCGTCGCGGGCCACCGCTTTGATGTAGCGGGCCATGCCCCGGTAGTCATCGCGGGCGTAGGCAGGGTCGTGGTAGTAGTTGTGGAGACCGGGGACGGCGGCCAGGGTTACAAAGATCAGGGTAGTGGCAGTGTAGAGATTGGAAAGTTGAAAGGTTGGAAGGCTGGGTGATTGCGTGGTTGGGTAGAGGAGGAGGATGGCGTGGGCGAGAATGAGGTAGAAGGCCGGGCTGCCGACGAGGAGGAATTTCGGCCGGTAGGCAGGCCGGCCGATAGAGAGAGCGATCATCATGCCCACGGGGGCCAGGGCGTAGAATAGGGGCAGGAGGCGAAGGGAGAACGGAGGATGGAGAATGGAAGATGGAGAATGGGGAATGAAGAATTGTCTGACGAGTCCCAGTATCATCAGGGTGCCGAAGCCAGCCAGGAACCAGCCTGTCCAGGGCGTGTCGCCAGCGGTAGGGCCGAGGGTATAGCGGCGGAAGGCCTGCACGACGATGTAGGCGGGCGGGTGAGCCTCGCTGATTGCGCCGTAGCCGGTGAGTTTGGGCCAGGCGATGGGCAGCCAGGGGGCATAGAGAAGCAGCGCGCCCAGTTGCGTAGCCCCCCAGCGCAGCAGCCGCACACCGGCGTGGCCCTGTCGCCAGGTCGTCAGCAGCCAGAGGCCATAGACTGCGTTGTGCACGGCGATGACGACGGGGTAGGAGTAGTGGGTGTAGAGTCCGGCGGCCGTGAGGAGAAGGTAGGTAAATTGGTAGATTGATAAATTGGTAGATTGGGTGGGAGGCTTGGCGATTTCCCGGTTTCCCAATCTACCAGTTTCCCAGTCTACTATTCGCACAAAAGAGTACGTGGCGGCGGCGCCTACCAGCGTCACCAGGATGTACATGCGGGCTTCCTGGGAGTAGTAGACCTGGAAGGGTGAGACGGCGGCCAGGAAAGCAGCGACGAGGCCGAGGACCGGGCGGTCCAATTGGCGGCCCAGGGCATAGGTGACGGCCACCAGCAGCAGGCCCAGAACCGCCGAGAGGCTGCGCACGGCGAATTCACTGTCGCCAAAGAGTCGTATCCAGACCCAGAGCAGGTAATAATAGCCGGGCGGATGGATGTCCCCGGCGGCGCCGGCCGTCACCAGGGCCAGGCTGCGCTGGGCCAGGCGGACGCTGTTGCCCTCGTCGTTCCAAAAGCTTTGGCCGTCCAGTTGATAGAAGCGAAGCGTAGCGGCGAGGAGCAGTATGGCGATTAGTAGGATACGGTGGGATCGGGTCATGGCAAGAACAAGTATGCGAGTAGGCAAATGAACAAGTGGGAGCTATACCAGGAAGATTGCTTTGAGGATTTCCAAGCGGCGGCGGAGCGGTTCTGAGAGTTCACCTTCAATCTCGCTCAGGCTCTCGTAGGTGTCCAGCAATGCGGCGTGATAGTCCTCGATGGCAGCCTCCTTTGTCGGCCCGGTGCCATACATGTCTGTAAGGTCGTCGCTGACGATGTGGCCTCCGCCGCCGGGTTCGACCGTCACGGGGAGCAAGCGCGCAATCCGCTCCTCGACGCCGGATAGATACTGCTCGGCTTGCTGGAGCAGTCACCGGCGTTCTCGCACCGGAAGGCGAGTGGAGAGCCTTGAGAGACGGGTTGTTCCCAAGGGGTAGTGTTGCATGGTCATCCTCTCCTTTGGCCCGGATTGTTAGTACCAGTGCAAGTATACAAGGAAAGCAGGATTTCGTCAATGACGATAGCGGGTGGTATAGTCCTTGATGGCGTCGTAGACCGGCAGTGTGGTAAAATTGGGCTCGGCCATGCGAAAGTAATACATGGCCTGGTCTTTCTCCGAGTCGTCGGCGCGTTTGAAGAACCAGTAGAAAATCACGCCGACCCAGGGCCACTCTTCCTGGGCCCGCTGATAGCCCTCGACGACGTAGCGGGCCAATTGCTCGTCGGTGACACGACCGAATTGTGGGGCGGCGGGGTGACCCTCTGGAATGGCGTTCCAGTTCATCTCGGTGAACCAAATAGGCTTGGCAGCGTCGCCATTCTTGACCATGATGTCGCGGATGTACATGGGCCGCGAAAAGTTGATGACGCGGGGGCGCATCCGCCGGTCGTAGGGGCCGGACCACATGCCATAGTCGTTGACGGCCAGGATGTCGAAATAGTCTTTGGCTCCGGCGTCGTACATGCGTTGCAGGAACAAAAAGTCGTTGAGGTTGCAATTATAGCCGCCGATGCAATCGCCCAGCTCAATGGTCTGCGCCAGCGCGCCGCTGATAACCACGCAATCGGGATCGGCCTCCCTGGCACGGGTATAGGCGATCTTGAGCAGTTTGACATAGCCTTCGGGATCAATCGGCTGGCGGCCCCATTCGGGAAAGATGTTAGGCTCGTTCCAGATTTGGTAATAGCGGATGCGACGCTTGTAGCGGCTGACGACGGCGTAGACGAAATCGCCATAGTCGTCCAAATCATCGGGCGGGGCACCGGTACCTGCTTCGTCCCCCGCCGCCCGTGACCAGGCAGGCGGGTTGCTCAACCGGGCGACGATCTGCAGGTCGTATTTCTCGGCCAGCTCAACGATGTGGTCGTACTTTTCCCAGGCGGAGCGGTGTGGCTCGTGGCGGCGGTCTTCAAAGTCACCCTTGCCGTGGATCTCGATGTCCTCCCAAGGAAACTCTTGGCGGATCCAGCGAAAGCCGGCCTGGCCGACCATTTGCAGGACCCGCTCGCGCTTGGCCGGATCGACTTCTTGCTCCAGAAAGACATTGATGCCAAAGGGGTTGACGTCGGCGTAGGCAGCCGGCACCTCGCCGGCCGTGTCTGGCAGGGGGCGGGTGACGTTGGAGGCAAGTTGCCACAGCCCGCGCACCTGGGGCAGCCATTGCTCCTCGCCGGTGACGTGCAGCAGCCAGTGGGAGACGGCCTCTCTCTGGGCCAGGGCTACTGTCAAGAGCACCAGAGCGACCGCCAGCGTAACGAGTATGAACTTGCCGTAGTTACGTTTGAGCATGGTCAGTCCGCTCCTTTGGGATCAAACGAATTTCAACGCGGGCGTCCAATGCTTCGGCGACTCGTTGCAAGAAGCCCAGGTTGGGTTGATAAGTGGCTCTTT
>CAYNKW010000078.1:0-15713 GCA_964397845.1 uncultured Anaerolineae bacterium | reverse complement strand
CCCAGTGGGCGTCATCTAGATGCGGTGATTGATCAGAACGAAGGATACGCAAATCAACCCTCAAGACTATGACCTGGCCACGGCTGCCTGAACCATCGGCGGTCGCCCGCACAGCGGCGATAGCATGTGTGCCAATAACTGCCCTGTATAACTCGCCTCGACGCACGCTACCTGCTCCGGCGTCCCCTCGGCGACGATGTACCCTCCCTCGTCGCCTCCCTCTGGTCCCAGGTCAATGACCCAGTCTGCCACTTTGATGATGTCCGGGTGGTGCTCGATGATGATCACCGTGTTGCCGGCGTCCACCAACTGATTAAGCACGTCCACCAGCTTGTGCACGTCGGCCGCGTGCAGACCTACGCTGGGTTCGTCCAACACGTAGAGCGTGCGCCCGGTGGCCACCTTGCTCAACTCGCGGGAGAGCTTGACCCGCTGCGCCTCACCACCGGAGAGGGTGGGCGCTGGTTGCCCCAACCGAATGTAGCCCAGCCCCACGTCCTGCAACGTCTTCAGCTTGCGAACGATCCTGGGAATGGCGGCAAAGAACTCGGCCGCCTCATCCACCGTCAGGTCCAGCACCTCGGTAATGCTGAGGCCCTTGTAATGCACCTGCAACGTCTCCCGGTTATAACGCCGCCCATGACACACGTCGCACGGAATGTAAATATCGGGCAGGAACTGCATCTCGATGCAGAGTCTGCCTTGGCCTTTGCACGCTTCACAGCGCCCTCCCTTGACGTTGAAGGAGAACCGTCCCGGCTTGTAGCCCCGTATCCTGGATTCGGGTAGGCGGCCAAAGAGCTCCCGAAGGGGCGTAAAGAGGTTGGTGTAGGTGGCCGGATTGCTGCGGGGCGTGCGCCCGATGGGCGACTGGTCAATGTTGATGATTTTGTCAATTGCCTCTGCGCCCAGGACGGCCTCGTGGTGGCCGGGCTTCTCGCGCCCGCCGTGGAGCATCTGGGCCAGCCGCTTGTAGAGCACCTCGATGAGCAATGTGCTCTTGCCAGAGCCGGAGACACCGGTGATGCAGACGAATTTGCCCAGCGGCAGGCGCACGTCAATGCTCTTCAAGTTGTGCTCGGCCGCGCCCTTGATGACGATCTCCTGACCATTCCCGGCGCGGCGCGTCTTCGGAAGGGGGATGCGCTGTCGCCCGGAGAGGTATTGGCCGGTGATGGAACTCGGATGGCGCAGGAGTTCCGACACCGTGC
This sequence comes from uncultured Anaerolineae bacterium, assembly GCA_964397845.1. Lineage (GTDB taxonomy): Bacteria > Chloroflexota > Anaerolineae > CAYNKW01 > CAYNKW01 > CAYNKW01. The sequence continues at coordinate 14,502 of CAYNKW010000078.1, read as the reverse complement.
CAGTAAAGACAACCTTGCCCCCGTGCTCTCCCGCGCCAGGCCCAAGGTCTATCACCCAGTCGGCAGCGTGGATGGTGGCATCATCGTGCTCCACCACGATGAGGGTGTTGCCCAGGTCACGCATCCCTTGCAGTGTGCGGATGAGCCGGGCGTTGTCCCGCTGGTGCAGGCCGATGCTCGGTTCGTCCAGGATGTACAGCACACCCATGAGCTGCGATCCAATCTGCGTTGCCAGGCGGATGCGTTGCGCTTCGCCGCCGGCGAGGGTGCCCGCCCGGCGGTCCAGTGTCAGGTAGTCCAGGCCGACGTCGGCCATAAAGGTGAGGCGGTCGTGAATCTCTTTGAGGATACGGCGAGCGATGGTCTGTTGTCTCCCCGTCAACAGGGCAGGCAGGCCGTCCACCCAGGCCAACACTTTGGACACCGGCATGACGGTTACCTCGGTGATGTTTTTGCCGGCCACGGTGACAGCCAGGCTTTCTGGCCGGAGGCGTTTACCGCCGCAAGCTGGACAGGGGCGATAGGCCATGTATTCCTCGATCTTGCCTCGCATATAATCGGACGAGGTCTCGGCGTAGCGGCGCTGCAGGTTAGGCACGATGCCTTCGAAAGTGGTCTGGTACTCGCGCCAATAGCCCTGCCGGTTGCGATAGCGGATATTCACCCGCTCGTCGCCCGAGCCGTAGAGGATGATGCGCAACTGTTCGCTGGATAGCTCACGCGCTGGCACGTCCATAGGGATGCGGAAATGTCTGGCTGCGGCCCCGAGCAGTTGGCTGTAGTAGCCGTCCTCGTTCCCAGCGGTATGCCAGGGCCGGACGGCCCCTTTGCTCAGGCTCAGGTCTTTATTGGGGATGACCAGGTCGGGATCAATTTCCATCTGGCTGCCCAGTCCCTGGCAGGCCGGGCAAGCCCCATGAGGACTGTTGAACGAGAACGACCGCGGCTCCAGCTCGGCAAAGCTGATGCCGCAGTAGACGCAGGCCAGGTGTTCGGAGAAAAGGATGTCCTCTGGCGGATCGGCAGAGACGTTCTGCACGACGACTATCCCATCACCCAGGCGGAGAGCGGTTTCTACCGAGTCGGCCAGCCGCGCGCGATCTTGGCCGGCAGGGCGCACCACCAGCCGGTCAACGACCGCCTCGATGGTGTGCATCTTGTAGCGATCCAGTTCGAACTCTTCGTCCACCTCGCGCACGAACCCGTCTACTCGCACCCGGACAAAGCCTGCTTTGCGAATCTCGCCAAAGACGGCCTGGTGGTGGCCTTTGCGGTCTTGTACCAGCGGGGCCATGATCAGGATGCGCGTCCCCTCCGGCAGGCCCTGGACGCTGTCCACGATCTGCTGCGACGACTGGCGGGTGATCTCGCGCCCGCACTGGTGGCAGTGAGGCGTGCCGATGCGGGCGTAGAGCAGCCGCAGGTAGTCATAGATCTCTGTCACCGTGCCCACCGTCGAGCGGGGGTTGTGGCTGGCTCCTCGCTGGTCAATGGAGATGGCCGGGCTGAGACCCTCGATCTGGTCCACGTCCGGCTTTTCCATCTGGCCCAGGAACTGTCGCGCATAGGCGGACAGGGATTCGACGTAGCGGCGCTGGCCTTCGGCATAGAGGGTATCGAAGGCCAGGCTGCTCTTGCCCGAGCCAGAGATTCCCGTGACGACGACCAGTTTGTCACGGGGGATCTCGACGGTGATATTCTTCAGGTTATGCTCGCGCGCGCCGCGCACGACGATCTTGTCCTGAGGCACGGTTGGCTCTCCAGGGGTTGGATGGTTAGGTAGTTGAATATTTTAGCACGAAAGGGAAGATGGTGCAAAAGAGCGAGGAAGGGAAGGCAAGAGAGCAGTTTGACATAGCCCTGGGAATGACTATAATGGCGGACACCATCTCGTGAAACGTAGAACGTAAAGCCTCATCACGTTTCAAGCATTACGCTTTACTTTTAATGGAGGAGACCCTATGCTCGTCACTACCCTGTCCGTAGGTCCCATCGGCACCAACTGTTACATCATCGGCTGCAAAGAGACGCTGAAGGGCATGGTCATTGACCCTGGCGGCCACCCGGACCGCATCCTGGCGGCTGTGAAAGAGATGGGCCTGACGGTCGAGTATGTGGTCAACACCCACGCCCACTTTGACCACGTGGGCGCCAACCGGGCGGTGATGGAGGCCACCGGCGCGACGCTGGTCATCCACCCGGATGAGGTACCGATCCTCAGAGCTGGCAGCGGAGCGCGGTGGTTCGGCTTCCTGGCGGATCCCAGTCCGGAGCCAGGGTTGTTGGTGCAAGAAGGAGATACGCTGCAGGTAGGGCAACTTGCTTTCCAGGTGATGCACACGCCGGGACACTCGCCGGGGCATATCGTGCTCTACGTGGCAAGCGAGGGGGTGCTCTTTGACGGGGATGTGCTCTTCCGCCTGGGCATCGGGCGCTCCGACTTGCCGGGGGGCAACCACGCCACGCTCATGCAGAGCATCCGCCAAAAGATACTGACCCTGCCTGACGAGACCGTTGTCTACCCCGGCCACGGCCCGGCGACGACTGTGGGGGAGGAGAAGCGCTTCAATCCGTGGTTATAAACAGCGAAGCTACCGCACTCGTCCATATCGCTCGCCGACGATGCATTGCCCTTCTGGCCCCAGCGCAAAGTCCACGAACGAACGCGGCGCGCCACCCGGCTCCACGGACGCGACGAGGAAAAGAGGCCGCGTCAAGTGATACGTTCCGTCGGCCACCGTTTTGGGCGTTGGCATCACCCCCTCCACTGCCAGTGCCTTGACCTTCTCCGAGAGATACCCCATTGAGAGGTAGCCAATCGCCTCGGGATTAGTGGCTACGTAGCCGGCCACAGCCTGGCTGCCGGGCATGATCAGCGCCGTGGGCATCACCCGCTGGCCCTCCATGACCCGCGCCTCGAAAGCGGCCCGCGTGCCGGAACCCTTCTCGCGGCTGATGATCTGTACCTCGCCCGTGCCACCCAACCCGGCCCAGTCCCACAACCACCCGGAGAATACCTCCCTCAACTGGGCCAACGTCAGCGTTGTCACCGGATTGTCGGGGTGCACGATGATGGCGATGCCGTCCACTGCCACCGGTGCCGACCAGACTGTTGCCTCGTCCTCGGCCGGCAGCCACGAACTGGCTCCCAGAGCCACCTCGCCATCCTTCACCCCTGCCAATCCCCGCCGCGATCCGCCTCCTTCCACGGCGATGCTCACCTGCGGAAAACGGACGTAATATGCTTCGGCCAGTTCGGTCAACAGCGGCGTCATGGTCGTGGAGCCGGCCACGGTGAAACGCATCGGCTCTGGCGGCAACGTCGGTGTGCTACAGGCGGCCAACAGCACCAGCAGGCCAACCACGAATGAATTCGCGGTCTGGCCCCAGAAACACGTTGGAAACGTATTGAGCCATTGACGCAACGTGTTTCCAACACGTTTCCTGGCACAACCATCGAACTCATCCTTCATTCTCCATTCTTCATTCTCCATTCTTCATTCTCTATTCTTCATTCTTCATTTCTCCATTCTTCATTCTCCTCCCCCCTACCCCCGCACCAGCGCCACGACGAGACCGGCCGCGCCGAGCAGCCAGACGTAGGCGGCAAAGACGTACAGCCGGCCCCGCCGCAGGTAGCTCAGCAAGAAGCGGATGCAGAGGTAGCCGCTGACCGCTGCCGCCAGGAAGCCGGCCGCCAACAGCGGCCACTCGTTGACCAGGCCGCCTTCATTGACCACATCCAGCAGCGAAAGGATCCCGGCACCCAGGATCGCCGGCACCGACAGCAGGAAGCTGTACCGCGCGGCGGCGGCCCGCTTGACGCCGAGGAACAGGCCAGCGGCGATGGTCGCCCCGGAGCGGGAGATGCCCGGCGCGATGGCCGCTGCCTGGGCCAGGCCCACCAGCAGCGCGTCGAACCAGCTCATCTCTTCGGCTTCGCGCCTCCGCGTGCCCAGCCGCTCGCTGAGGCTGAGAATGACCCCGGTAACCAGCAGAAAGCCCGCCGCTGCGACCGGTGTCCCGAACAGCGCCTCGAAAAAGTCCCGGAACAGGTAGCCAATGGTCACCGCCGGGATCGTGCCGATGACGATCCACCAGGCAACCCGTGCGTCCGGGTCGGCCAGGGAACGGCTGCGCAAGCTTTTGAGGCCGGCCAGCAGCAGCCGGTAGAGATCGCGCCAAAAGACGGCCAGCACGGCCAGTACCGTGCCCCAGTGGACGATGGCATCGAAGACCAGGCCCGGTTTCGGCCAGCACAGCAGCCAGGGCGCCAGTACCAAATGGCCGGAACTGGAGACGGGGATGAATTCGGTGGCACCCTGGAGGATGCCGAGAAAGATGGCTTGTAGTAGGGTCATGGGAACTCCTATGTGCCCCTGCTCCGCTTTTCTTCTATCACCGCCGATGTCACGACCGGGTTGCGCCGGGTCTCGCGATAGAGAAAGTCAGAGAGCGCTTTTTCCACTTGCTTCTCCACCTCAGCCGGTGCGGTTCCAGGCTTGACCGACGCCGCCGAGCAGATGACGTCTTTTGCGCGGGACAACAGCTCCTCCGCCTGGGGGGTAAAGACAAATCCACGGGTGATGACGCGCGGCTGGCCCAGAGGCCGTCCCGCTCGCCGCTCATAGCGCACGACAGCCGTCACGAAACCGCTCTGCCCCAGCGCATCCCTCTCGCGCATCACCTTCGGTCCGATTTCACCCACGAGAGCCCCGTCCACAAAGACGTAGTGACCGGGCACTCGCTCTCCGATCACCATGTGTTCCTCGTCAAAGGTCAGCGGATAACCATTTTCCACCACGGCGATGTTCCCCGCCGGAATACCCAACCGTCGCGCCAGTTTGCCGTGCTGCTTGAGGTGGCGCAGTTCGCCGTGGATGGGGACAAAGAACTTGGGGCGCAGCATGTTGAGCACCAGCTTTTGCTCCTCCTGGCTGGCGTGGCCCGAGACATGTACCTGGACAAGAGGATCGTAGTAGACGTCTGCCCCTCTCTGAAAGAGGCGGTTGATAACGCGGTGGATCATTTCCTCGTTGCCCGGGATGGTATGCGAGGAGAGCACGACCGTATCTCCCTCCCGAATGTGCAGCGAGCGGTGCTGCTCGGTCGCCAGGCGGTTCAAGACCGCCATTGGCTCGCCTTGCGAGCCGGTGGCCATGATGGCGACTCGACGGGCTGGCAAGTTCTCGATCTCGTCCAGGTTCACCAGCATGCCGTCAGGAATGTCCAGATAGCCCAGCTTGCAGGCCATCTTGGTATTCTCGATCATACTCCGTCCAGCGATAGCGATCTTGCGGTTATGCCGCGCTGCCACATTCACCACCTGTTGGACGCGCGAGATCAGGGAGGCGAAGGTGGCTATTATCAGCCGGCCAGGTGCCTCACGCATGATCTGGTGGAACGCGTCGTCCAGCACTGCCTCCGAAGGGGTTGAGCCAGGCCGATCGGCGTTGGTGCTGTCGGACAGGAACACCAGTACTCCGCGGCTGCTGAACTCGGCCAGTTTGGCCTGATCGGTCGGCCAGCCGTCCACCGGTGTATGGTCGAGCTTAAAGTCGCCGCTGTGCACGATCAACCCCGCCGGCGTCGTGATGCCCAGTCCCACCGTGTCGGGGATGGAATGGCAGACGTGATAAGGTTCGACCGTGAAGGGACCAATGTCGATCACGTCACCGGCGGCGTAGGTATGTAGCGTCGTCCGCTCCAGCACCTGCTTCCGCTTTAGATTGACCTCGATCAACCCTCGAGTCAGCCGTGTGGCGTAAACTGGCACGTTAAACTCTTCCAGAAAGTGGGGTAGCCCCCCGATGTGATCCAGGTGTCCGTGGGTGATGAGGATGGCGCGTATGAGGTCTTTGTGGTGGCGTAGATACCCCCAGTCGGGGAGGATATAGTCAACTCCCAGCATGTCCGATTCAGGGAACATCATGCCCGCATCCACGACGAGGACGTTGCGGCCGTATTCGATACTCATCATGTTCTTGCCGACTTCTCCCAGGCCGCCCAGGGGCATGATGCGTAATTTTGCAGTCATTGTCTTGTCTCCCTTCAATATTAGGCCGTTTTGCCTCGGCCGGCAGGTCGGCCTGCTGGTTAGTATGGTTCCTGGCTCACAACGGCGCTCCGGCGCTTGCTGGCCTTCACCCGTGCTGCCTCGCTCTCGCCGGATCGCCAGACCAGTGTATCTTCTCAAAAAGTAGGGGCAAAAGTCGCACCTTGCTCCGGCTGGATCGCCAGATCCAGCCGCCGGGCGACGGATTTGACAATCCGTCGCGAGCGTACACAGGCACAAAGCTCTTCCTACCCCAAGATATTGAGAAGATACAGACCAGTTTTCTACTCACCGTGTTGTTGCAGCCAGGGAGCGATGTCATCCCACACCTCCGGCATCTCCAAGAATTGGGCAAAGTCCTGGGCGTCGGTGATGCGCGGCGCGAGTCCTTCCTGGGCCGCCGCCTCCATCAAAAGCGGCAGATCCTCGATAGACAGGAGTAACACAACGTCCACATCGGCAGTCAGGCGCGGTTTGCCCAACAGGCTGGCTGCGACACCGCCAACGACAATTCCCTGATTGTCGAAGCGTGCCAGCAGTCGCTGTAAGGCAGCCAGGGGGGCCAACAGAGGAGTGATCTCCTGAGGTTTTGTCACGTCGTGGCTCCTTTGAGCAGTCCCCAGCGGCGGCGCACTGCCTCGATTTCTTCACCATCCTCTTCCGCCAGGGACAATCCCAGGCCCATTGCCAGCCGGAGAATGGCGTTCGTTTGCTGCCATCGCAGAGCGAAGGAGGCCACCCTTTGCTCCTCGGCTTCGACGGCCGAGACCGCCTGCCAACGATTCCGAAATTCCTTGGCCTGTTGGCTGTTCATAGAGCTTTTCCTTCCCATTGCTTCCTCAGTCATTCCCTGGGTCCCTGGTATCCAGCAGTGCCTCTGGCGAGAGACTGGTCCATTCTGCCAGAACCTCGGCAACGGTACGAGCGGTGACGATCAAGCCAGCAGTCACGCTGGCAGGGGCGCTGATGGTGGGGATGCGGGCGCGCGCGCAGGCTTCGTCCAGCAAGTCGAGAGCCTTGTCCGGCAGGCGTCGCTCCGGCAGCCAGCCGACGGACAGTTGCACCGCCGCCACCAATGCCTCGTCAGCAATGGCGACGCTGTGGTGTGCTTCGTAACGGGCCCTGACGCCGCGCAGGATTTCCAGCGCCTCTTCAGGAGAGGGTTCGGCCGCCCAAACGGGCTGAAAGCGTCGCTCCAGGGCTGCGTCCTGGGCGACGCACCGCTGGTATTCTTTGGTCATCGTTGCACCGATGACCCGCAAACCTCCCCGCGCCAACGCCGGTTTGAGGATGTTGCCTGCGTCCAGTGAGCCACCCTCCACCGCGCCGGCCCGCAGAATGGTGTGAATCTCGTCAATGAACAGGATGACGTTTCCTGCACCCCTGACCTCATCCACTACCTCGAACGAGGTTATTCAGGCTCACTGTCTGCTACGTCGTATCCGAGAAACTCGGTCATATCGGTCAGGAACCGCCCCATTTCCTCTTCCTTCTCGTACATCTGCGTCAGATTGTAGACCGACGTCAGCTTGCCCTGCTCAATCCAAGCCTGGGCATCCCTCGCAACGCGCTCCACCAGGATGGTTGCGATGAAGGAGAGCATTGGTGTCTGTCTGCCAGTCGCTTCAGTAGCACGTAGAATCCTGTCCAGTGCCTCGGTAGCAGTTTTCCAATGCTCGTCACTGCCGGCCGGGTCAGCGCCGCCTTTCAGTTCGCCGGCCCACAGCATATCAACATCGCCAACGTGCGAATACAGGTCTGGCCCGATCTTGTATATTTCACCTGTGTCGTCTTGCCACTTTAGTTGGCGGTTCAGCAGCAAGCGACTACCATTACTCGTTTCCAGTTCGTGATACAAGACGCGATGCGTGTCAAACCGCTTCATTAGTTCATCTATGTCCGTTTCGGGGCCAATGTTAACCCGCTTTCGCCTTACGGCACCGGTTACATCATCATCGCCTGGGACGATAAGCCCTTTCAACGAATACAAGACGCTCGACAGCCGTCCCTGAGTGTGCAGACGGCAAACCAATGGGTTGACAATGCGCATCAAAGCCACGCGACCGACCTCGTTTCGAGACGTGCCGCCGAGCGAATCGCCGAGATTCGCTATCATCATCACGATGTGACGGTACGGTGTGACGCTTCCTTCCAAAACTAAATCGCTGACGATTTTGTTAAAGTACATAGCAAGTTCGACTGCAACCTGTTATGATGGAACCGTTCCAAACTCTTCAAAATTCTTAGTATCTAGGCCAATGCCCCGCATAACCTTGCGTGACAGCATGGCCACGTTTCGGTAGTAAAATATCAGCTCAGGGTGTTCCATCAGCGTACCGGGCATACAGAAGTAATATGGATACGGAATCGGTGGTCGGGCCTCACCCAGATATCTGAGTGCGTCAACCTTGATACCAATGTCATCTGCAGACTCGTAGAAATCCTCTTTGTCATATGAGCGAACCAGTTCATCAACGAGACCAAGCAGCACGTCTATCCGCAGTGAAACGATAACTTTAATGAGCAAAGTACCACGGTCCAAGGCATTCTGTTCCACCGCCATTCTAATTTCGTCCGGCGTACTCGCAAACGAGGGAAGTTCTGCCCCTTTGTCTTCGTCTTTACGTCCCGGCACGTTTATCTCCCTGTCTGGATTGTTACGGCTTACGCCAGACTATAACACTCTTACGCAGCGCGGCGCGGCCGTACCTTGCCATTTGCTGACTGCTGTTTCCCTTGCGCTGCGGCAAGACGTAGATTTTGACCAGCTCAAATCCGACCTGCTCTGCCAAGTTTGTAGTCAATGTGTCAACAGGGATGATCTCACCGGCATAGCGCACGTTATCATTGACAAACACTACGTGTGCACCGCTTTGGCATACGCGGCGTAATTCTGCGAACACAAAGGTCAACTCTGTGAAATATTGGGCGACCATGCTCAACACACCTGTGTTGTTGATCTCCCCAAGTTCGTTTCTGGTCTGCAACGCAGTATTGACCTCGGCCAGAGTCTCATTACTTTGAACCACGTCTATGATACGGGCAAAACGGTCGTATTGGCCGATAGAGCGATAGAAGGCTTCGAGCTCGTCTAGCTTGGGCCTATTCTCTACCGTGCACGATAGCTGGCTTTGCCGCAGGTCAAAGATCTCCTCGCCTGCGCCCAGGTAAGCCAGCTCAAGAGCGTACGTCCTGGTATAATCGTATCTGTTTGCGTAAGGTGGCGACGTAATAACGCCGGCAAATTGATCGGGCTCCGTTTCCGGGAGCACGTGGAGCGTGTTGTCGTCTATTAGCTGCTGGTAGCTTCCCCGTGGTGGGTCTTCCTGCAACCTAGCTACATCAACGATGATTTTGCTCAATGCTTCGGTGAACGCTTTTTTGACACTGGGCAGTTTCCCTTTGTAGATACCCTTGAATGGCTTTTTATCTTGTGCCACCCGTTTCGCATTACGTTCAACCATCTTTTGCGCCCGCCTATCCCAGCGCAAGAACTGACCATCTTTCCTGGTATAGCTGATCCTTCCTAGAATGCTGATTAGGATCAGTCGACACAGGATTTTGGCCTCCTCGCTCACGTCCAAGGTCTCAATCCAACTCTTGTAGGCCATCAGGTCACGGTTCTGTCTGGTCGGGAAACGCTGTCCTGGTGATGGTCACGTGAGGGAACTTGGCGTCTGTCGCCGGCGGTGTGACTTTTTTCACCAGCTTCCTGATTTGTCGCAGTTCGCCCAAATCGTAATCGAACGCCCGTGACTTGGCTTGCCAGGCTAAATGGCAGTGGGGCAATAACTCAATACCCACAGAATTGATGCCAAGCATCTGGGCAACTAACATTGTTGTGCACGAACCGGCGAAGGGGTCAAGAATCGTGTCGCCGGGACCAAGGCCGAATTCCTCGATCAGTATCTCTACTAGACTGGCTGAAAACCCTTCCCTGTACTTGAGCCAGCTATGCAAGACCTCGGCCTTATTGGCCTGGAAACTGACAAGCTGCCGGTCGAACTCGTCGGTTTCCTCTAGCAGATGGCCGTAGCGTTCTTCCAGCGCGATGCGGGCGTCTTCAGGACATACACCGTTGTGTGAGAATGCATCGCGCGTTATGTCTTTTGGGTCTTTTTTGAGCTCAGGGAAAAAGGCAAGCTGTCGCATATTGAGCAACCTTCAAGATGAGCATAATCTGACAATGGCAAGCACGCGTGCCAAGGTGTACCTCACGCCCTCTAGTGTGCCTATCCAGAGATAAGAGTTTCGAACTTCCCATCTGAAAGGCAGAACTTTTGCAGAAATCGGTTGACCGGCTTTTGAGTGATTAGCTCAGCATAATCGTAAATTGGCATCTGAGGAAAGCGATTGAGTACAGAGAAGTAGCTGGGGAGGAAGCCCCGCTCCACAATAGAGAAGTACACTCCAAGTATATATCAAAAACGGGCATTTATCAAGCCAAAAGAAGAGCGCGTTGTGAGCCTGGTAGACGGTTCTGGAGGTACTCTCCCAGGATGCGCACGATGCAGTATTCAAACAGTTGTTGGTTGGATGCAAGAGGCATTTCCTTCCTCCGCTTGTCGGGTGCACACCAGATTGTAGCCCTAGTCGAACTTGCGGGCAACCCGGCGTAGCGATAAAAGGGACGGATACGGTATCACGCTGGCCAGCCGCTGTGCCCACCACCGGCGCTACTCCCTCTTTCGGAGCAATATGCACGGTTTATGCACGCTTGCGTTTATAGGTGTGCATAACGTGTGCCCCGGCCGTGGCCCTCCCTGCGGAGTTTCCCTTCTCTCACGAGCCTGCTCAACAGTCGGTAGGCCTTGCCCCGTTTCTTTTCTTTCCACCCCAGCAGGTCACGACATTCCCGGTTGGTGATTGAACCATGCTCACGCACATAGTCCAGCACCAGTCGGGCGAGACGGTCTGCAGGTTCGAGCTCTACTCCTGCTTCCACCACCAACGTATAATACGCCCACCGCCGCGTGCCGTGCATCTCGATTAGCTCCAGGTCTACCAGGCCGCGCAGTTCCCGTGTCGCTTCCACCGTCGTGGTGTTGTTCAGCCGCCGGTAGTCGTTATTGGCCATGCGGGGGTTCACTCGCAGGTAGGCCAGCGCCATCCGCTGTGCATCAGTGAGGGGATAGCCTGCGAATCGGTTGAGCCAAGTCACCGTCTCCGGGTCTAGCAGGGTGTGATTTCTAAAGACCACGCGAAAGTCATTGCGCCGGTCCCGGAAAAGGGGCGGCTCCAGGTGGGCCTCACGCATAGCCGCGATCATCATGGGGATACCGGAGCCCCGGTCCTCGACCATTCCCCTCTCCTCCAGTAGCCGCATCAATAGCTCGTTACGGGTGGACTGGGTGGTATCCAGTGTATCCTCATTCACCGGACCGTGCAGCCCGCCAGGGGTGATGACCACCAGCCGGTCGGCGTACATCTCAATGCGCACGTGACTGCCGTGGGCCAAGGGGCTGTAGTCACGGTGGGCTACGGCATTGACGATGGCCTCGCGCACGGCCTCTTCCGGGTACTCCAGCAGTATGCGGTGGAACACGCCCTCGATCAGCGTCCCGTGACGCATGTTGGCCACCATGCGCTGCACGGCATCGTCCACCATCTCGTCCAGTCGTCCCTCGAACTTGCGATTGTCCAAGAAACGCTCGCCGCGCGGCCCTTTCACACCCGGCTCAGTGCCGTAGTGGCGCACAAAGGTGATGGTCAGGGCTGGGAAGTGCCGCTGCGGCCACAACCCGAAGACAAGCAAACCAGCCAGCGTTGGATGGATGGCCTCGTTGGTCCGCACGGTAATACCCAGGGCACACAGTTGCTCAGGAAAGGACTTCTCGTCCAGACGCAGCCGCTCCCACAAGCGGGGCTTCTCCCGCCTGACCTGCGTCAGGTACACTTTCAACAAATCCCGATCCAGATCCTCAATGGTGGCAGAGCGCGCAAACTCCCGATCATACGTCGGCTGTCCACGGGAACTGACGTAGGTGAAGAGCTCATAGTCGGTCATCCGGCGGTTGGTGTTACCCACGCGAATGTAGGAGCCACTGTTCATCCCGGCGGGATCGTAGTGGCAGGGTTTGTGACGGTAGTCGCACTCTGGGACCTCGAACACGATCACTGACTTCCCCATCACCTGTACCACGGCCAGGATCAGGCGCAACGGTGGCTCCATCTGCGAGGCCAGGTCGCTCAATTCGGTCAGCATCTGTTGAGGATTGGTCACACCTACAGCGGCAAAGCCCTGTGTCTCGTCAAGGCCTAGGATCTGGAGATTACCCATATCTCGCTGCCCCCCACATTTAGTGGGTCTACATAGGCTGCTGAACACCAGATATTGGGGAAGAAGGCCACCCCGGACAAGCAAAAAAGGGCAAAAACAGACTTATGGGTAATCTCCAGCTAGGATGACCACTCCGCCACCGGTGCGATTGGCGAAGGCAGACAGGGTCTCGTAGAGACGGCGGGGCAGGCCATGCTGCGCTGCTTTCACTTCGACCTCTGAGCCCTCAAATCGCTCGACTTGAACTGCCTTTACCCAATCCAGAGCCTCTCGTTGATCCATTCCATCATCCCTTTACTAATGCACCGGCCAAGGTGTCGGGCGTTCGTCCGGACAGTCCTTGGTGCCAGTGGACGACACCAAACGCCCCCTGGCCCAACAGGCAGATAATGCGGTACTCAAACAGGTCTTGGCCAGGTGATAGCATCGTCCCTGCTCCTTGCTACGGTGTGTGCTGTGCAGTTGATGTGGTTGTGACAAACACGACCCCCTCCCCGGTCGCCTCCCGGCTTCACGTCAACGAGGAATGTCTTGCTCCTCGGGTACCAATTGCACCTCTAGCCGGGCATCCAGCGCCTCGGCCAGTCGTTTCAACAGGGGCAGGCTTGGTGTAGTCACTCCCCTCTCCACTCTTGAGACGCTGGCCTGCTTTGTGCCGGCTCGCTCCGCCAACTCGGCCTGGCTCAGTCCTCGTTCCAGGCGAAGGGCGATCAGTTGCCGGGCAATCTGGTGCTCCGGCTCCAGAGCCTCGTACTCTCGCACAAATTCCGGGTTCTGCATCAATCGCTGCCTCAAATCCTGCAAGGTTTCCATTTCTCTGCCACCTCTCCCCCTCCCACTAGCCATTATATCACGGATGATATAGAAGTGTCAACAATTCCTGCCGTACGTCAAAGTCATCCAGTTCCCAATGGGAAGGTGAGTGAGCGCCGGTTGAGTAGCCGCAGGCGTATCGAAACCAAGTGAGCGGGTCTGGCTGAGTGTGTGCCGCTTGGCTTCGATACAGCTCTCCGCTACACTCCAAGCCTACTCAGCCAGCGCTCGTGCGAAACTGGATGGCCCTGCCATACGTCGGTCTCAACTATCAGAAGATACCCCGGCAGGTCACTTGCATACTTGCAAACTTGCTCACCTGCCCCCTTGCCAACCTGCCAGAAATTCCCCCCGGGTCGTTCTACTCCAACCCCAAACGGGAGCGGACCCACGCTCGAACGATATAGGCGGCTTCAACTGCCTCTTGCACCTCTTGCTCGTCCGGTTCATCTTCGTATTCCTGGGGGTAGCGAATACTGACCGAATATGGATCCAGCAGAAAGATATGGTCTGAGAGCCTCTCGGCATCAGCACCAGCGACTTGCCTGACCTGCTTCAAAAGTTCTGGCAGATCGTGAATCTTGGCGAAAGGCAACCGGTGCCAGGCCAGAAACCCTTTTAGATACTTTTCCGCCGCCTGCTGGCAATGGAAACAGACGGTATCACCGGCGTACAGTTCTGCCTTTAGATTGTTTTCCACGTTGAGCAAATCGTTTTCCGCCTTTTGAAACCAGAGTCTGGCCAACGCTTGAGAGGGGTCACTCGTCTCGTTCATATAATACCGTCCCTTCTCGCAATACCGAGGCTACCAGCGAAGCCGGGGCCTGTTTCCAATAGGCGACCTCTTCCGGTGAGTAGACCACAATGTCCATCGGGCCAGGGTAAGGATCGAACAACTGTTTGATCCGGCTGCTCCGACCGCGCGCGGGCAGCGGGGGGTCCAGTTCCACAAAGAGGTCCAGGTCGCTATCCGGCCCGGCCTCCCCCCGCGCATAAGAGCCAAACAGGATCACTCGCCGAGGTGAGAGACGGGTGGCAATGACGTCTATGATCTGCCGGATGGTCTCATCACTCATCATAGGTTCATCCTCCGCAGAAGTCTGCCGGGGTCTTGATCTCCCGGTACTCGTTGCCCTAGACATCTTCATATACTCGATCTTTGACGAATGAGGCAAGATTTTGGACGTCGCGGCTTGCCGCGTCTCCCCCAGCAAGCTGGGACGTCCACTTGTCGGTTTGAGGCGAAGCTTCGCTAGATGTCAATGAAGGTAATCATCACCTGCTGGCCCAGCGCTTTCAGTACCTGATTATAGCCCAGGTCATGTTTACGGTCAACCCAGCGCGGCAGCAAACA
>CAYNKW010000077.1:6435-15883 GCA_964397845.1 uncultured Anaerolineae bacterium | reverse complement strand
TCGGAATTGGCCGCCGACGTGATGGAGAAAATCGCAAAGTAATACCGAGAAACGTAGAGAAACCATAGCTTCGCTCCAGTCCCCGTCCGCGGGGGCGTCAGTCCGAGGATGGGCCTTAGAGCGGATATACTTTCCCATACAACAGGAAATTATGAAAAAGACACCGCAAAGATCAAAAAAAGGCACTGACACCACAGGACGAACGCGCCGCCAACGAAGGCAAAGAACTCTGCACGAATCTCCTAACAGCGAACCCAGGACCTTGCGGAGGTTCAAAAAGAGCTTTGCCACCATAGAGCGCGAGCACCGCCGACTGGAACAGAAAGTGCAGGAAGAATCTTTCAGCGGCGAACAGTTGGACGAGGTGCGCGCCTTTATGCGAGAGGCAGCATTTGCCGGCTTGACCACCCGTGACAGCGCCCAACGCGACCAACTGCGCGCCATCCTGCGACAATGGGGCACGTGGGTGGGAGACAAGACCGGCAAATATCCCCCCATCACCCTGAAACCGTGGCGAGGTCCTGGCTGGTTCGAACGCGCCTGGCCCTGGGCGCGTCGTGGCCTCGTCGTGTTGGGCATTGTCATCGTGGCAGCGCTTGTCTACCACTTTGGTCCGCAGGTTTATCGTTTCGCCTTTCCCACCATTACGCAAAGCGACGTACTCCTTATCGTCGCCCGTTTCGACGAGACAGCCTGGCCTGGCAGACTGGAGGACCTCGCCGAGACCGTGGGCCTCAAAGGAAGCGACGCCGTCACCGGCGAATCCCTGGCCGAAAAAGTCACCGACCGTCTGAAAAATACGCTGGGCGATCAATTGGGAGGTCTCTACGTGCGCCGGCTCCGCAGCGTGATCACCGACACCGTCACGGCCGACGACCTGCGCAGCGTACCGGCCGCCGCGCCGGTCACGCTCGTCATCGGCGGCGTCATCGGCGACGGCGGACGGATCGTGACTCCTACCCTGATCCTGACCAGCACCGTGGCCGACAAGCCCGCCCCGCAGCCTGACATCCCAGCCCTGGACGGCCAACCGGCTGACCTGCTTCCACATAGCGTCACCTACGGGGCCGCCTACGTCGTCGGCCAGCTCTTCCTGGCCGAACAGCGCTACCAGCCAGCCCTCACCGCCTTCTCCATCGCCGTTCAGGAAGCACAAGGACAAGCCGATGACACAAGCCCACCGCCGGCCGGATTGGAGAAGGCCTACCTCGAGCGAGCTGGCATTTATCGTGCCCTCGAGGAATGGGAACAGGCCCTCGACGACTACACGGCCGTCATCAACATCAATAGGGAAGACGTGGCGAAGGTCTATCTGCAGCGCGCTCTCACCTACCTCGAACAGGACAAGGAAAACAAAGATAATCAAGACGGCGCCATCCAAGACCTGACGGCCGCCATTGAACGCGGAATTGACAATCCGGCCACCGCTTACTATGGGCGGGCCCTAGTCTACTACGGACAGCAAAACTACGAGGCCGCCATCGCCGACATGGACCAGGCCATCAACTTGGAGTACCACTCCCTCTCCGAGGCCTATTACCGTCGGGGACTGTCCTACCACAAGCGCGCCGACGACCAGAGCGACCCGCAAGAGGCCCGGCACGACTACCACCAGGCGTTGAAGGATTATACTCAGGTGGACGAGAAGGATTTTTCTCGTCTGGACATCCTCTATCTCAAACGGGGCCTAGTCTACAACCAAT
This sequence comes from uncultured Anaerolineae bacterium, assembly GCA_964397845.1. Taxonomy (GTDB): domain Bacteria; phylum Chloroflexota; class Anaerolineae; order CAYNKW01; family CAYNKW01; genus CAYNKW01. Next base: position 14,180 of record CAYNKW010000077.1, on the reverse strand, counting down.
TGGGTCAATACGAAAACGCGGAGGATGACTTTGGGCAAGCCCTGGAAAACGTCCGTCCTGATGCCGACTACCCCGACGCAGCCGAAGTGCAATATCACCTGGGCATTGCCCTGGCCGGACAAGGGAACCATCCAGACGCCATCACAGCCTTCAGCGAGGTCATTGACCAGGAAACACCCCATCCTCGACGGACGGACGCCCTCTACCATCGCGGCCTTTCCTACATCGCCCAGGGACACTATGCCGAGGCTGCCGGCGATTTCAGCACCCTACTCGCAGAAGGCGAGGCCCACACCGACGCCCTTTTCCAGCGCGCCCAGGCATTCTTCCACCTGCACAAATATCGAGAAGCCATCTCTGACCTGAACGCCACATTGAGGCAGGAATCGTCCCCGCTGGAAGCCTACTATTGGCGCGGACGGGCCTACGCCGAAGAAGGTCGTTACAGCCTGGCTATCGGAGACCTGACGAGGGCCATCGAGAACCAGGTACGCCTTTCCGAAGCCTACTACTACCGTGGCGTGGCCTATTATGGAATCACAGAGTACGACCTGGCCCTGCAAGATTGGTCCTCCGCCACCGTCTTGGATGCAGAACAAGATGAGCAAACCATTGCAGACCTCACCGAAATCATCAGTCTGGATCCCGACAGTCCCGCCGCCGCCCTGGCTTACTACCTGCGCGGCCGGGTCTATCGCTCCCGGGGCGACAAGGAAAGTCTTTTGCTGGCCCGCGCCGATTTTGACCATGCCCTCGCCCTACAACCGGACGCCGCCGAGGTTTACCGCGAGCGAGCCTTGACAAGCTTTACCCTGCAAGATTACGAGGCCGCTGTTAACGACTTGATCCAAACCCTGGACCGAGACGACGCCGAGTTGGAAGATTACTACTGGCGCGGCCGGGCCTATTTCGGACTGGAAGAATTTGAATACGTTGTCCAGGATTTGACCGAGTACCTGCGTGACGGCATCGCCGACCAGCAGACCCCTCAACCGGCTCTGCACCAGGCCGAAGCGTATCTCTTGCGTGGCAAAGCCTACCTGTTCCTGCAAGCCTACGATCAGGCCAGGGTTGATTTTGAGGCTGCCATCCAGTTGGCTCCCGACACGACCGAGGCTCATCTGGGTCGGGGAGTGGCCTTGTTTCACCTGGGGGAGTACGAACAGGCTCAACAAGCCCTGTCCGCCGCCACGGCATCGGGCGCAGAAGAATATGTCCTCCGATACCTTACCGACCTCATCAGCCTCGATCCCGACAGTCCCACCGTTGCCCCAGCCCACTATATGCGTGCCCAGGTTTACCGCGACCGGGGCGGTGAGGCCAATCTGTCGCTGGCCCGCGATGATTTTGACGCCGCCATCGCCCTCCAGTTTGCCCCCGCCGAGGTTTACCGTGATCGGGCTCTGACCAACTTTGCACTGCAAGATTATCAAGCCGCCGTTGACGACTTGACCGAAGCCCTGGCCCAAGACAGCGCGGAATTGGAAGATTATTATTGGCGTGGCCAGGCCTATTATGAACTGGCAGACTTTGAACACGCTGTCCAGGATTTTACTTTCTACCTGCAGGGCGACATTGCCCAAAAGCAAGTCCCTCAACCCATGCAGCGCCAGGTCGAAGTGTATCTCCGGCGCGGCAATGCCTATCTGAGCCTGGGAGACTACGAGCAGGCCAAAGCCGACTTTGCAGCCGCCGTCTTGCTCGCTGCTGACGATTCCACCAAAGCGCAGGCCTATTGGGGTCAGGCGAAGGCTCTGTTTCACCTGGGTGAATACCTGCAAGCCACAGACCCATTGGAAGAAGCTATATTGTTGGACGAAACCCGGCACGAACGAGCGATAGAGTACTTTAGCCAACTCATCGCCTCTCAACCCCAGGCGCGTGAAGCTGCCGCCGCCTACTTTATGCGTGCCAGGCTGCTGTGGAGTGATGGCTCGCCGGAAAACATAGCCAGCGCGCTCGAGGACCTGGACCGCTCTGTCCAAGCTGATCCAACCTTTGTGTGGAGCCATCGTCTTCGGGCGGAGATCTTTCAGGCGCAAGGCAATTACGAGCAGGCCATCGCCGCCATGGACGAGGCCATCAAAAGCGACCCCACCAACGCGGACTTTTATGTCTATCGCGGCCGGCTGTACGCCAGGGCCGGAGACCCCACGAGCGCCATCGCCGACTATACCGCCGCCCTCGAAAACAACTCCCGCGACCCCGCCTTCGTCTACCAGGACCGGGGCATCTCCCGTTACCAACTCCAAGAGTACGACCCGGCGTTGGCCGATTTTGACGCTGCCCTGGCTCTGGAGCCCAATCTGGCTCAGTCTCACCTCTACCGCGGGCTGACCTATTTCCAGCAGGGGGTCTACAGCCGGGCCATGGAGAGCCTGTCCATCGCCATCCGCACGGAACCGCTCTGGAGCACAGCTCTGGGTGAACTCGACCGCATCATTGAGGCTGGCCGAGCCCCGACCGTCTTAGCCTGGGCCTACTACACACGGGGGCGTGTGCATCTGCTTCTGGGAGACGAGGATAGTCTGCAACGCGCCCTCAAAGATCTGACCGAGGCCATCCAGCACGATCCCACTTTTACCGATGCCTATTACTGGCGAGGATTGGCCCACTTCCAACAAGAGAACTACCAGCAGGCCATCAGTGATTTTGACCAGGCCCTGGAACAGGACGCTACCCTGGTCGTCGCCTACTACCGCCGGGGTCTGGCCCGTTTCCAGTTGGCCGACTACGATGGAACACTGGGTGACCTGACCACGGCCATCCGCCTGGATCCTAACCTGGCTGCACAAGCCATTGTCTATTTCAAGACTCTCATTGAAGAAGCCACGCCCGACGATCCTGCCACAGCGCCGGCCTACTATATTCGGGGCCGCCTATATCAGGCGCGGGGAGACGAAGAGGGCCAATTGTTGGCCCTGGAGGACCTCACCATTGCCATCCTGCGAGATCCCACCTTCGGGCGGGCATACTACGATCGTGGCCTGTTCTACACCCGCCTCAACGCCCACGCCCAGGCCATTGCCGATTTTACCGGCTCGATCGAGTTGGAATACAACGTCGCGCGGGCCTACTATTACCGGGGGCTCGCCCAGGCACAACTAGATGATCCCGAAGCCGCCATCGCCGACCTGACGGCGGCACTGGAGCAAGATGCCAGCCTGACCGATGCTCTCTACCAACGCGGCCTCGTGTACCAACGCGGTGGCAAATACAAGCTGGCCATTGACGACTATACGGCTTACCTCAACCACATCCCCAACTCGGCACAGGTACATTTTCAGCGAGGTCTGGCCTACGCCAGCCAGGGCGAAGAGGGCGACCGCCAACTGGCCGTGGAGGATTTCACTGTCGCCCTGCGCCTCAGCCCGGGCTGGACCGAGGCTATCTTCCAGCGCGGCCTGGCACACGCGGCACTGGGCAACCGATCGGCTGCTGAGACCGACTTTACCGCTGTCCTGGAATTAGATCCCACCTTCAGCGACGCGCTCTACCGTCGGGGCCTCATCCGCCTGGCCGACGGCCTGGAAATCGAAGAGTCTGAGGCACGGAAAGCGCGCCTGCTTCAGGCCGTGGACGACTTTGGTCAAGTCATTGCCGTGCGCCCTCAGTTCGCCGACGCTTACTACAACCGTGCACGGGCCCATCGTGCACTCAATCGGCGAGAGTTGGCCCTGGCCGATTTTGAAATCTACCTTGAACTGGTGCCTAACGCTCCCGACCGCCTCCAGGTTGAACAGTGGATAACCGAACTGCGCCAACCCCCCACACCTACCCTGGAGAGCACGCCCGAACCCACACCACCCGCCGGGTAAAGTGGGAGGAAGCTGGGGAACAACCCAAAGTAATCCCACTTGACATAGAGGCTTCTACCGAGTAAAATGGAGAGTACCAGAACCGCCTACCGTCAAAGATGGACAAAGGGGGGATAACCGTGGCCGGAGAAACGATCCTGGTCGTAGACGACAAGCCCGGGAATCTCGAATTACTCACTGAATATCTGCTGCGCCCCAGCGGATATGTGCCCCTGGTTGCCGTCAACGGACAACAGGGACTGGAGATGGCCCTGGCCGAAAGGCCGGACCTGATAATCCTGGATCTCAAAATGCCCGAGATGTCGGGGCTCGATGTGCTGCGCGCCTTGCGCGAAAAGCAAGCCGACGTCCCGGTCATCCTCATGACCGCCTACGGTTCCGAGGAAGACATTGTCGCTGCCTTTCGGTTGGGCGCCAAAGATTACCTCAGCAAACCGTTTGGCATTGAAGAGATGCTCGCCGCCATCGAGCGCGTCCTCAGCGAACGGCAGCAGCAAGAGGAACGGGCTCGTCTCCAGCATGAACTCGAAGAGCGCCTCAAGGAACTGACCACCCTGTATGGCTCCAACGTAGAACGGGTGCTCAACCGCATCGTCGAAGCGGCGGTAGCCGTGACCGGCTCTGACGGGGGATACCTGCTCCTGGTGGACAAGCAGACCAACGAACTTTACCTGCGCGCAGCCCTCAACCTGGGTGAGCGCTTTGCCACCGGCTTCCGCCTGAGAACTGAGGACAGCATCGCCGGGCGCGTCGTCCGCACCGGCCAGCCAGTCATGTACAACTACCTGGAAGACTCCGACCGCTTCAAGATCAAGACCGGCTACCTGGTCAAGTCTCTGGTCAACGTGCCCCTATGTGTCAAAGACGAGGTCATCGGCGTGCTCGGCGTGGACAATCAACACTCCCCCAAAATCTTTTCCCGTACCGACCTGGACCTCCTAACCTCCCTGGCTGACTATGCCGCCATCGCCATCGAGAACGCCAGCCTTTACGACCGTACCGATCATGCCCTTACCCGCCGCCTGCAAGAACTCTCCATCATGCAAGAGGTCGCCCGAGACCTGAACGGTGTGCTGGACAGGGATCATATCGCCAGCCTGGTGCTGCGCCACGCGCTCCGCATGACCTCCGCCGAGGCGGGCCTCATAGGATTGCTGGTGGAAGGCGGCCTGGATTGGACCTCTCAGGGTTACATCACCCCGGCGCTGACAGGCACAGCGTGGGAGCCCAAGTGGGATGCCGGCATCATCGGACGGGCCACCAGCGGCGGCCAGCCGGTGCTGGTCGGCAACGCGTTGGCTGACCCGGACGGCGAGTATTCCCTGCCCCAGACGCGCTCGCAACTGGTGGTTCCCATCCTGCGGGGCGAACGGGTGTTGGGCATCATTGACATGGAGAGCCCAAGGGTCAACGCTTTCACCGAAGACGACCGGCGCTTCCTGATAGGCCTGGCCGATCACGTGGCCGTCGCCATCGAAAACGCCCGGCTCTTTGAGATGGTCATCGGCGAACAATGGAAGACTAAACTCGTCCTGCAAAGCATTGCCGACGGCGTTTACACCGTGGATCGTGCCCTCCACATCCTCACCTTCAACCCCGCCGCCGAGCGAATCACCGGCTGGCAGGAAGCGGAGGTCCGGGGAGAGTTGTGCTCGACGGTTTTCCGCGACCTGGACGCCGATGGACCTGGCCACCAGACCTTGCTCATCCAACAAACCCTGGAAAGTGGCCAGCCCGTCTCTTCTGGGCCAGACGAACCGGCCGTCCTCCGCCGTGACGGGCGCAAGATATTCCTATCGAGCAGTGCTGCCCCCCTCCTCAACCGAGAAGGAGGGGTGGTGGGCACCGTCGTCGCTTTTCGCGACGTGTCGGCCGAACGGGAATTTGACCGCCTCAAATCTGACTTTGTGTCGCTGGTCTCTCACGAACTTCGCTCTCCCCTGGCCAACATCAGCGCCTCCGTCGAACTAATGCTCAACTCGTCTCTGGAGCAAGACCTCATGCAAGAGATGCTTCAGATTGTGCATACCCAGTCACAGCACCTCGTCCACGTCGTCGAAGACATCCTGGACGTCTCGCAGATCGAGGCCGGCCAGATCAGGGTGCGCCGAGAGCCAATAACGCTGTTTCCTATCATCCGGCGAACCATTCGCACCTTCCAAGAGCAAACCGACCGCCACCGGTTCACGCTCAAAGCGCCTGATTCTGTGTCCTTTGTCATGGCCGACCGTAACAAGCTCGAGATGGTGCTCAACAACCTGTTGGAGAACGCTATCAACTACTCGCCCGATGGCGGCCGGGTTCTGGTGGAAATCGTTGAGCCGACAGATGGTGAAATCATCATCAACGTCGTTGACGAAGGTATCGGCATTCCCAAAGAGCACCAGGACAGGATCTTTGACCGCTTCTATCGGGTGGATAGCGGCGACGACCGCAGGATCTACGGCCATGGCCTGGGGCTACACATTGCCAAGCGCTTGGTCGAATTGCAAGGTGGACGCATCTGGGTGCAGAGCAAAGAGGGCCAGGGATCCTGCTTTAGCTTTACTCTGCCGACGGTGAACGATTCCGAAGTCGAAGAGGAAGAGCGCCTTCAGCTTTAGGGGAACAGTTAAGCTCAAAGCCCTCACCCTGGGCAGAAGGTGAGGGCTTTGAGCTTACAGCGCGGAATTGTGGGGCACAAGGCAAGATGTTGTCTTGCCTTACTTTTTTTTGCTCTCTCGCCGTTTGCGCCAGCGTCCCTGCCAGGTGTACAATGGCAGCAACAGAGCCGTGCTCGCCTCCTGGAGGCGAGAGCGGACGACCACGCCAGCGCTCCACATCGCGTTGCGCAAGCTCGTCACCGGCTGGCGCAGTCGCTCGCGGATGGGCCAGTCTTCGACCAGGATAGGAGCCTCGTCCACCTTTTCCGGCTGCCAATGAACTACCGCTGCTGCCCAGGTCAGCCCTGCGCCAAAGCCCACCATGACACAGTGATCGCCCGACTTGAGACGACCCTGGTCAGCCGCCTCGCACAGCGCCAGCGGGATAGAAGCTGCCGACGTATTGCCGTAGCGATCCAGGTTGACCATCACTTTGGCAGGGTCGATCTTGAGACGCCGCACAGCTAGGTCAATGATACGGGCATTGGCCTGGTGCGGGATAAGGAGCTCGACGTCGCCCCACGAAAGGCCGCTCTGACGCACCACGCGGCGGGTGCTATCCGTCATGACGCGGATGGCAAACTTGAAGACACGGCGACCGTCCATCCGCAGGTATTGTTCTTTGTTAGCCAGGGTTTGCTCGCTAAACGGCCTGGCCGACCCGCCAGCGGGAAAGATGAGTGCGTCCCAGTCCTTTCCTTCCGAGCCAAGTTCGGCGCTGAGGACACCGGTGGGCCGGTCACTCGCCTCCACCACCACTGCGCCCGCGCCATCGCCAAAGAGGACGCAGGTATGGCGATCCGTCCAGTCCACAGCAATAGAGAGGTGTTCTACGCCGATAATCAGCACTTTGTCATACATCCCCGTTTCGATGAATTGACTGGCCGTGACGAGAGAGTAGACAAAGCCAGTGCAACCAGCCCCAAGCGTAAAGGCGGCCGCACTTTTAGCACCCAGTTGATCTTGTACCATGCTAGAAACCGGCGGCAAGAAATAATCGGGCGAAGACGTGGCGACGATGACAAGATCTAACTCCTCCGGTGTGACGCCGGCCCGCGCCAACGCGCGTTGAGCGGCCTCCATCGACATGGTGGAAGTGGTCTCCCCCGGCTGGGCGATGCGCCGTTCGCGGATACCGGTGCGGCTGACGATCCACTCATCGCTGGTATCTACCATTTGCTCCAGATCGCGGTTGGTGAGCACCCGATCGGGAACGTACATTCCCCAACCTGTGATCCGCCCGTACCGTTTGGTCGCGCCCATTGCATCCCCTTCATACACACCT
>CAYNKW010000077.1:3713-6335 GCA_964397845.1 uncultured Anaerolineae bacterium | reverse complement strand
CTGCTCCGGGAGACGGTCATCGCGCACCTTTTCGGCGCAAAGGGGACAGTGAGTGCCTTCCGGTTGGCCTCGCGCATCCCCACCATGACTTATGACCTGCTGGTGGGCGGTATGCTCTCGGCGGCACTGGTGCCAGTGTTCAGCGGCTACCTGGCCGAGGAGCAACGGGCCGAACTATGGCGCGCGGCCAGTGTCGTCTTTAGCCTGGTAGCGGTAGCGCTGGGCAGCATAGTTGTGTTGTTAGAGGCCGCCGCACCCACGGCGGCCGGACTGTTGGGGCGCGGACTTGGCGCTGACCTGTTGGCAGTGATGACTCACCTCATCCGGTTGGTGGGGCCGGCAGTGCTGTTCTTCGGGCTATCAGGTGTAACGACGGGGCTGCTCTACTCCCTCAAGAGGTTCACCCCGCCAGCACTTGCGGCGGCAGCCTACAACCTGGGCATCGTCGTCGCTGCGCCACTGCTGGCCGGCCAACTGGACATCTACAGCCTGGGTGTGGGGGCCATCCTGGGGGCAATGCTCCAGTTGCTCATCCAGTTGCCGGCGTTGCGGGGCGGTTCGCTACGCTTTTCCCTCGACCTTTCCCACCCGGCGCTGCGGCAGATCCTGCGGCTCTATCTGCCCGTCGCCCTGGGCGTGGCGGTTAGCAATGCACAGGTGGCCATTGATGGCCGCCTGGCTTCCCACGCCGGGGAAAGCGCTGCCGCCTGGATGGATTACGCCACGCGGATCATCCAGTTCCCCCACGGATTGGTGGCCGTGGCCATTTCGCTGGCAGCGTTGCCCGCACTGTCCCGTGCCAGTATAATGGGCGACGCGGCTGGCTTTCGCCACACCTTCGGCCTGGGGTTGCGGATAGTCGTGGTGCTCATCGTGCCGGCAACGGTTGGCTTGTGGGTGCTGGCAGAGCCGGTTGTTGCCTCGATCTTTCAGCATGGCGACTTTACAGCCCTGGACACAGCCTGGGTCTCGCTGGCGCTGCGGGGTTACCTGATCGGGCTGATCTTTGCGGCGGTAGACTGGCCGCTGAACTATGCTTTCTACGCCCGTCGGGATACTTTGACGCCTAATTTGGTGGGCCTGATCAGCGTGGGGGTCTACCTGGCGGTGGCGCTGAGTTGGATAGGGCCTTTCGGGACGCTGGGCCTGGTGCTGGCAGACTCGGCCAAGCATTTCTCTCACGTGCTGGTCATGCTGATCTTGACCTGGCGTCGAATGGGCAGCCTGCGCGGGCTGGGTGTGGGGTGGACGTTGCTCAAGGCAGCGGTAGCTTCGGCGCTCATGGCCGTCGTCGTGCTGGCCATCGCCGGTTGGATCGAGCGGACGGCCGGCAGCGAAGGGATAGTTGCCTGGCTGGCGGTCGTCGGCGGCGCAGGCGGAGCGGGATTGGCCGCCTATCTCGCCGCCGGATGGGCCTTGCGAATGAGGGAACTGGGGCGAATCTTTCAAATTGCGCGACGACGATTGACAGGGAGATAGCGCAGCAATTTTGAGGTATGCTGTGGGGTGTTGAGAGGAGAAGGCGGTTGGAGTTAGAAGAGTCAACGGCGAGATCTCGTTCCCCTTTGGGCCTGCTGGTGCTCAGTTTGATAGCCCTGGCGCTGGTGGCCGTTGCCGCCCCGCGAGCTCGTCAGCGAGAGGCTGGGGCGCTGGATCCAACGCCCACTCCAACGCCGGCGCGCCAGGTGCACCGGCTGCCTAACGTGCCGGTCCGTCCCCTTTCCATAGCCAGGCATCGCGTGTACATGCCGCTGGTCAGTTCACCAGAGCGCACGCCAACACCGGCACCGACCGCCACGTTCACTCCCACGCCCACCTTCACGCCGTCGCCCACGGTGACTCCTACCCCCACATCCACCCCTACGCCCACCCCCACACCGACGCCGACTCACACCCCCACCCCGTACCCCACTCCCGACGGCCAGGCGCGCAGCGTGCGACTGCCGATCCTCATGTACCATTACATCTCTGTGCCCCCGCCCGACGCCGACGTCTACCGCCGTGACCTGTCGGTGACGCCGGCGAACTTTGAGCAGCAGTTGCGCTACCTGGCCGAGAACGGCTACACGACCATCACCCTGAAAGACCTGGTCTACCACCTGACGCTAGGCTACTCGCTGCCGGAACGACCGGTGATTCTTACCTTCGACGATGGCTACCGCGACAATTTCTTTCATGCCTATCGTCTGCTGCGCCGCTTCGACAGTGTGGGCACGTTCTTCCCGATCACGGGCTTTATTGACGAAAACCGCCCCGAGCACCTGACCTGGGGCCAGGTGCGGGTGATGCACCAGGGCGGCATGGAATTCGGCTCACATTCTTATACCCATCCCGACCTGCGCGGCCAGAGCGTGGACTATTTGGTGTGGCAGATCGTCGGCTCCCAGGAAGCCATTGCCGAGCGGATCGAGGAGCCGGTGCGCTTCTTTTCCTACCCGGCCGGGTCTTATGATCAGCAAGTCATAGACGTGCTGCACTCGGCCGGTTTCTGGGCCGCTGTCACCACCCGGCAAGGCGACGAGCACACGTCCGGTAATCTGTTTGAACTCGAGCGCATCCGGGTGCGGGGAGACGACACACTGGAACAGTTTGCCACCAGGCTGGAATATAACTGGGGAGAAG
>CAYNKW010000077.1:0-3613 GCA_964397845.1 uncultured Anaerolineae bacterium | reverse complement strand
GAACGGTTACTCTATCTACCTCGCGCCCGACGAAGATATGGTTGGGCAAGCTTTTGATCTATTAATCGAAGGCCAGCCAGAGTATGATTCGTATAGATCAGGCCAAGTGGATTGTACTTTTTCAGTAGCTCGCGACGAAGATCCAGCATAATCTTGCCAACAGGCTCGCCGGTAAGAAAGTGTCCCATAAATTGCTCACCAAACCACTTGGCCAGCATAGGAAAGACTTCAATCTCAGTGCCAATAACACCAGACGCATTCCGGCCTCGGAACTGAAGGGCCATGCTAGTGAGTGACTCGGCGGAATAGGTGATGGTTTCACAGCCATTGATGAACACAAGTGGTGTATTGTCCCACTTGTCGGCTTTCCAAGTGCTGAGCGTGTCCGCCGTGATAAAAACATCGTCGTTGCCGACGATCAGACGAGGCAGGCTGCGATGCATATCGCCGTGGCAGTAAAAGTAGAGTACGTGTGCGCTTTTATCCTTTAGCGTGGTCTTGATTTTTTCATAGGTGTCAGCGAACTCGAAGTTAGGTTTCATCGGACCTCTCTTGAGATTCGCCAGGTTTTGCTGATGTGGCGAGGGATAGTAGGCTATCCGACTGTTGCCGATCACGTCCACCCTTGGTCTCTTGGCCACAGGAATGAAGCGGCGTAAGGTCTCCGGGTTTCCCTGCTCTTCACGTGAACCTAGTGGCTGCTGCAACCGATGCTTGAACCCCCAGAACCCATAGACGCACACATAGCAGCTTATCCGTGCCTCGTGCTCCTCATCACTCTCACCATTTCGACGGCGCCTGGGGCATCTAGCTCCATTGATGCAAGTTTCGTAGTCAAGCCTATGTTGGATAGTGCCATCCTCTCCCTGAGACGCTTCCTGATGGCTTTCACTTGCCCATAACATACAAGCCTGGCGAGGAGTGCCTTCCTGTTTAGCCTCCCACTCCTCTATTAGCGTCAAGTCGTACAACGCGCTCCAGGGGACGACAGCGTAGTCAGATGAGATCTGTGAAACCTCGATCGTTCCTTCCTTTTCCAGCGCGTGACGCAAATACTGCTGTGCGTCATTGTCATTGAATACCACATTGTAAAGCGTTCGACCCATATCAGCCATTTGCAGCAGGAGACCAGGGGTTCGCTCCGAGCTACCCTCATTATCCGGCTGGAAGGCGTACACCTTTTCTTCAGGCTCGTTGATTGCTGCCATCATCTCGCGAAACTCAAGCAGAGAATTTTTGAGCCCAGGAATAACTTGACAAGGTGGGGGACTCTTTCCAGGCCCCTTCACCTTTACCTCGCCCTTAGCACCGTCAAACAAAATGGTAACCGTTGGTGATTCAAATGCCTCAAAGTCCGCAAACGTAGGGCTGATGGTGTAAACGACCCTGCTTTCGTTTCCCAACTGCTCAAGTTGTTCCGCTTCATCACGCCAATCGCTTAGCTCATCGATGGGCGCATTGAGCTCCTGAGCCAACCTCTGCACGTCATGGTCGGACAATAAGGACAGTTGGGTGACCGTTGTCACGCCGAACGCTGCTAATTCGGGCAGATGAGGAGTCACCTGCGTCAGTTGACCAACTGTATCCCATTCCTCCCTAGCAGGCACCACCCGCGCTCGGGTTGTCAGCCATTGGAGCAACGCATTGTGGTAGAAGACGCAAACCGATAGATTCGCCACCCGTGGTTCATCAGGGGCAGTGATACGTACATAAACGAAAGCAGATGCACGATTACCTGATGGCAGCTTTAGCTCCTGTAGATTGCGGTATGGTCCTTCTTCAGGGATTTCAAAGTCTTTACTGTAGACAACGACTTCCAGTGGATAACCATCTGGGATGCGTTCTAGAGCTTCGGAAGGAATTGCGACGGGGTTGACGACATTTGTAGCACCGGACTCGGCACTGATGTCGATGCGCAGGTAGTAGCTCTTTCCCTGAGCAAGGGGCTGGGTGGCTGGCAATACATCGGCATCAGTCACCTCTTCGGGTGGGTCAGTCTCGGTTATGCCGATGCGCACCTGCCGAGGCCTGTCTGGCACCTCGTCCAGAATTCTCGTTAATACCCCTGCACCCACTGTGAGGCCGCCCTCGCGAATAGCAAACCGTGCCCCTTCCTCCAACGCTACTGGCACGTCGAGAGCCACCCGCAGGGTTGTCCTATCCCCTGGCATAGCCATCTCCGTATCCACCGGCAACTCGACTGTCCCCGTTACGTCCCTGCCTCTGATATAGAACTGCGGTTGTTCGCCGCCCAAGAATGGCCTGCGTCGCCCCCCTTCCTCCTTATTTAACACGTACACATCGGCCTCGAATGTCGTGTGCGGCTGAATCGTTTCAGGCGTCGCAATCACCATGCCACGCTCAACCTCGTCGGGCTCAATTCCCCGCAGCAACAATCCCACTGTTTCCCCAGCCTGTGCCTTTGGCAGGATCTTGTCAGACACCTCCACATCAGTGACCACCGTCTTCTTTGTCGGTCTCCCCGGTCCAACGATCTCCAGCTCCTGTCCTTCTTTCACTGCGCCACGCTCGACATGCCCTATGACAACCGTTCCTCGACCCTCGATAGAAAAGACATCCTCGATTGCCATGCGGAGCGGCTCGACCACTTTCGGCGCGAGATCCAGTATGTACTCATCCAAGACACGCATCAACTCCAAAATCGGGGCGTATTCCGGACTGCTGAGGTCCTTTGACGGGCTCTCCAATGCCTGCAACGCGCTCCCCTGCACGATCGGAATCTCATCGCCAGGAAATCCGTATTGGCCCAATAGCTCCTGCACCTCTGATTCCACCAACTCCAACAGCTCTGGGTCCGGCATCTCGTCAACTTTGCTCAGGAACACCCCAATGACTGGTGCTTCCACCTGCCGTGCCAGCAGCAAGTGAGCCCGCGTCTGTGGCATTGGGCCGTCCGGCGCCGACACGACCAGAATTGCCCCGGTGATCCTGTTGGTGAGGTAGTCGATGTGCCCCGGATTCTCAAAGTGGGCATAGCGGCACTTCTCGGTCTCGTACTCCACAGGTGAGATCGTGCCAGCCAGCTCGGCGGGCTCGTCCACGGATGCTTTATCGATTTGATCAGACGGACCAAGCTGCCCCAGCCCTTTCAGTGCTGCGACCTTTCTCATGGCTGCGATCAGAGTGGTCTTGCCGTGGCCCACGTGGCCGATGATCCCTATGGCGACGTAGGGCTTTGCCTTTTCAGAGCTCTGCTGTGCAGTCATTCAGACACTCCTTCTCGTATACCTTCGATTGTCAGCAGCTATTCTCAGGTAACGAGAGACATCGGATGCCACAGCACAAGCAGCATCCGATGTCTGATTGGCCCACGATTCGGAAGCCCCCACTGGGCTGGTCAAACAGCACTCGCTTTGACTCTTGTGATCATCGACGAATCGTTCAGTCTTTCTGGAGGTTCAGCGTTGCTGTCTGGCACTTCTTACCCCTCTGGTTTCGGCAGCCATCCCCTATCCTCAGCAATTTTTACAAATGCATCAGTGGTTTGCTGCAAACCGAACCCCCACAAAAACGCAGTGATATACGTCTCTCCACCAAAAGGCTTGCTTCCCACCCAAAGGCTAGTTAGCCCTACGATAGCCGCAACAACCAG
>CAYNKW010000076.1:0-16027 GCA_964397845.1 uncultured Anaerolineae bacterium | reverse complement strand
CGCGGCTGCGCTGAGCCGCAGCGCGAACCTTTTCACCGATCAGTTCGTGCAGGTTCAACGCCGGCACATCTGGAGGCTTGACGCCCAGCCAGTCGAAATAGCGCTCGCGGCGCAGCGGCGTTGGCCTGACCGGCAGCAGCGGTGGAGCGCGAAAGCTGATCTGCACGCCAAAACGGCCCGTTGTCACCCAATCGTGACCATAGGTCACCTCTGCGCCGCAGGAATCATCGGTGGCATAATAGTCGGGGCTGGGAATGGTAAAAGTGAGCCCATAGTAGGTCTGTTCGTGCAGAGAACCGACCAGGTCGAGGGCCAGTGCCTCGGGCGTGACGTCGCCGATAGCGGTAAAGTCCAGGTCCAGGCTAAAGCGTCCTGTCCTGCCCAAATAGAGCTTGCGGATGGCCGTCCCCCCTTTGAACGCCAGATGGCTTAACAGGCCCTTGTCAGACAGGATGCGCAGGACATAAGTCAAGACGATCTCTCGCTCGGCGATGTCGAGATCCACACCACCGTCGGCGGCGTACCACTGGACCAATCGCTTCTCGATCATCAGAACACCTCGATCTCGGCCGATAGTTCGTCGCGTGGGATGTTGTTTACGATGCGCCAGGTGGCGTCGTATTCGCCGCCGGTGCCCCATTGACTCGGCCGTCCCAGGTAGGACGTGCTCTTGCCGACGCCCGTCAGAAGACGATCCCTGACTGGTGTCCCCAAAGGCAGGCGGAACAGGTCGGCCAGATAACCCAGGCGATGGACAAGCGCCTGGGACTTGGCCCGGATGGCATAGTCGGCCAACCGATGCCAGTCCAACTGGCCCTTCCCGCGCCAGAGCATGGCCGCGATCTCGGGTATGTCGCCAGCGTAGGCTGGCCGGTCGAGCGAGTCCACGACCGTCTTTTCCGGCCCGGCCATCATCACCCGGCTGCCGTATGCGTCTACCTCGACCGCGCCAAAGAATTTGTGAGCCGGTTGGAGGACCAGGCGGTAGGCCTTGCCCCGCACGGTGAGCAACCGCCGCCCCTTGCGCGCGGTGGTGGCGATGTAGACGGTGGCCGAGGATTGGGTGGAAAGGCCGTAGAAAAACGCGGCCGTGGCGAAGGAAAAGTAATAAGGCCTCACCAGTGTGCTGCCGATGAACAAGGGATTGGTGTCGCTGAAGGCGTGTTCGCCCCGCTCGGCGGGAATCAGTTCATACTTGCCGGGCGTGATGGGAGCCAGCCAACGGCGACGGGCCAGACGGTGAAGCACCTGCCGGGCGTGGTCGTAGGAGCAGCCCAGAACCTCCATTACCTCTTTGATGGTGACCACCGGCTGCTTTTCCCATTCCAGGTGCAGAATGAGTTTTGATTCGAGGGGAGAGAGAGAACGGGCCATGAGTACCTCGGGTGCTTCTTAGAATGGTCTCTCTTTGTGATGTGTGGAGTCACGAAACGCGACTTAAACAAGAGGATTATACTCCCGTTCCTCAAATCGCGCAAGGGTGAATATTGTAGTGCTCACGCAAAGCCGCCAAGAACGCCAAGTTTTATGGATTTACCCCTTGTGTCCTTTGCGTCTTTGCGAGAGGCTTTTCCAGAGCTCAGCACATTAGCTCACAGTGTTTCTGGCTGTCAATATTCACGTCGTTTTTTCTATGACCCAATCGACCAGGCCGTATTGGATGACCAGACTCGCGATCTCGACCGGGAGCCAGAGCTTGTACACCTCTGTTTCGAGCGCTTTGATCAGGTTTGATGCAGGACTGTGGACGACAAAGTAGTACCGGCTGAAGGCTTCCGTACCGCCGGTTTTCTCCTGAAATTGCTCAAACTGTTTCCGGCTTGCTCTGGATTTGATCTGGACGAGGTAGCGCTCGTTGGCTATCGGCGAGAACAGATCGAGGTCGAGGGTTTTCTGTGTCTTGCCAAGCTGGCCGATGCGTTGCCAACCAGCCTGACGAAAGATGAGGTCAGTCAACAGCTCGAACTCTTTCCAGTTCAAACGTCTAATGATCTGCTCAAGCGCCTGGGCCAACGTATCGCGGGCATCCAGGGCCGCTTGCTCCAGAGGCGAGCGCTGGCCGTTGATTTTGCGAACCAGATATTCAAACTCTTTGACCGAACAGACTGCGCCTTGATACCTCTGCATGCTTATGAGCTTGCCGCTCAGGCGACTCATGTCCAGTGGCTTACCGTGAATGTCCGTCGACCTCCAGCCATCTCGAGTATCGCGGGTTTTCGAGCCATCGGGCAGCAGTGTTATCTCCGGCCTGGCAAAGCACCACCAGAGCTGGTTCTTGTGGAACGTGACCCACAGAACGTCCTCACCAGCTTCGTAGAAGGTGCAGATCTGGTTGACGCAGCGGGTCGCGGTGCCGGGGCTGCAGCCGCGTTTCCTCATGAGCACTGCCTTTACTTCTTCCCATTTCCGGTCCCGGCACAGCTCATGAGGCACATCAGTGTAACCAAGCCACAACGTGTTGTTGACCTTGATACACTCGTGCTCGTGGTCGCCACCGGAGCCCAGTTTGATGTAGAAAGCCGAGTTGGGGTTTATTTTCCTCATGATCTCATCCGCACAACGAAGCGATTGCCGCCTAGTGGTTCCATGACAAACTTGGGCGGCCGACCTTTGGGCCAGGGGGAGTAGCCGTTTTCTCGCAGCCACTGGCCGATTTCCCTGCTGATCAACTCACGACACATTGGACCCCAGAAGGAATCCTTGTTGATGTTGACTGCCACGGGCGTTCCTCTCCCCTCCAATTCCAAGAGCACGGTATCCCAGTGGCGATGGAAGAAGCGATCACGGTCCTCCACGCTGACTTTGAGGCCATACCCTGCGCCGCTTTCGTGGTGCCTACTGTTGTTCCAAGCTGTCACAATCATCTCGGTGTTCTCCCTAATCCCGCAGACGGAACATAGAAAGGGTGTAACCAGAGCCGGTGAGGGATGAGTGGATAATCTCACCGCTGTTGTCGAATCTGATGTCGTCCAGATGTTGATTGGAGAGGAATCCTCCCTCAATCTGCCCACGTGGATTATCCTTGACAAGCTGCGACAACCAGCGGGCCAGGTATTGTGCTAGGGTGTTTCGCTTCCCCGTCCCTTCGCCGCCGACAGGCCAGCCCAGTTCCTTCACGATATCGGGATGTCGCCGAGCAAACTCGATGGCGATCTGGTAGGCCGTCAGAAACGGCCGCCCCATGTGGTGTTCCTTCGCAGAGTCCGGGACGTCACGCAGGATGTTGATGACTTTTGCTTCGATTTCGTGCTTTTGCCAGAAACTCATGACTCCTCCTATCTCACCCAAACCCGGCGTCAAGCCGTTGAGTTCTTCGAGCCAGTACCTATAGTCGTTGAGGATCGTGGCGTTGGCGCTGTTTGCGTCATCCGCACAGACCTGTTCGGCCAGCAGGCGACGCCGCTTGTCGCCGCGTTTCACGCCCAGCAGGATGCCCCGCCGCTCGCGCCGCTCGCCTGGACCCCCTGGATGCTCTGCGGCACGAGTAGGATTGGTAGATTAGTAAATTTCGATTTGCCACTCTTGTTCCATATTTCCTCCTGATTTTCCCCCAATTCCTTTGGTTAGTTTTTCGTCCGCTACCAATTGACAAGGCAGGTTCGGTTCTGTATAATATCGAAAACCCTTGCCGAGCTTCAGGCGGAGGTGATTATGCCCAAGGTCATCGCACAACCAGAGTTGTCCTGAGACGATGACCTCAAAGGCGACCCGTTTCTCAAAGACAAAAAGCGGGTCGAGCCGGGTCTGGTAGGGCTGGCCGGTCTCAATGGCCTGCTGCATGGCGTCATAGCTCTCCAGGATGACGCGCCTGGTGCGGTACTCGCCGACTTGCGCTCACTCAACCTTGATCTTGACAGCTGCACTGGGCACCTCAAAGATGCGCTGTCCCTTCCGGTATGCGGCCCGCTCCGTTTCCGTCAGCCAAACCAGCCCCGGATACTCGCACCCTTTGCGCCCGCATATCGCGGCTGTATCTGGAAAGCCCACCGGCTTGACGCTCATGACATAGTTGCCGCTTGCCGGAGGGCTGTGGTTTTCTTCACATCTCACAAGAGCCATCGTCTTTCCTCCTGCCTAGCTTCTTTCATCATCAGTTTCTCGCGGCGGATGCGCCACTCGTGGATCGGCTGGAGGCGGATCGAGTAGGGTTTGGTAGGGCCGCCCGGTCTCGATGGCTTGCTGCATCTCGTCATAGATCTCCAGGATGACGCGCCTGGTGCGGTACTCGCCGTGGGCGGCCTCGTCCCTACGTTTGACGATGGAGAAGGTGTCCATGATGTATGCCACGTCGTCGCGGGCGATGCCGTAAAGGTGGAGGTAGGCGGTGTCTAACTTTATACAACCCCCACCATATCCCAGCCAGAACCCTGACGCTGCATCACAAACCAGGGATGCCCGCGCAATTGGTCTACAGCAAGGGTGAAGCGGAAGGGGAAAAGCTCCGGCAGGTGCAGCAGATCAGCAAAGGGGAGCTCTTCAGCGGGGTGGGCGCGCAAGGCACAGGCCAATAGCCAGGCTTCCAGGTCGGCGCTGCTGGCGGGAAAGCCCTGGCGTTTTGGAACGTAGGCGTAACGTTGCTCCGATTCGGTCAAGATGCCCCAATTGCGCAGAGAGGCAACGACTCGCTCCACGGCCTTTTCCAGGGAACCCAGTTGTCCACGTCTGGCTATCAGGCGCTGTTTCACCATGACAGGTGTGATGCTGTCCTCTTGCCGCCCTAGTTGTCCAATAGCAGCTGTCACTTCGCGGAAGAAGGAATAGTAAAGTGTAGTCAAACCATAGTGCAGCCAGATCCGGTCACTTGTGATGGGCGTGGCTTGAAAGTGAGTTACCGCTTCGTCGCGAAGTGTCGGGGCGATTCTAGCGCTTTTGACCCAGATATTGACGAGTATGTCAATGGCTTTTCGTCGGTTGACCGCGCTGGCGATGTCCTGACCCACCACCGGCTCCAGGCGCTCTCGGATCTCGGACGGGTCGTCGGTCTCCGCGCAGAAGGCGGCGGTGGCATCTAGCCAGGGGAGAAAGATGCTGCGGTTGAAGCCAATCCCTTTGTCCATCGTCTCACTCTCGCACGGTCATTGTTACCAGGGGCACTACCATCTCATCCAGTGCAAGACCGCCGTGGGTGACAACGGTCTTGTTGAAGGTAGCGAAGGCACCGCGCTCCTGGGGCATCAGAACCCATACGTCGTCAGGCAGCAGGCCGTCCTGACTCCACAGGATGGTCTTGGAAAGGCCCTGTTGCACATTCACGGCGGCATGATAATCGCTGTAGATGCGCGCGCGTTTGCCCCGGGTGTCCACCGTGAGTCCCTCGGAAGGCTGCCCGAACCCGCGTGCTTCGACGTGGCCGTGGTCGCTGGTCAGGTAGATGGCGAAGCCTCGCGCCAATAGACCCGCTATCACCTTCTCTACCCGCCTGCCATATTCCTCCAGCCAGACACACAATGACGCCTGAAAGTCTGTAGCCCCCAGAGTAGCATCGTGTACCATACCATCAACCTTGCTATCTGTCAAACACAGGGCACGAGTGCGCGCACTGTCCACTTCTGGCGGCGGCTCGTGCCGGTCCAGGTCCAGGCGAGCGTGGGGGCAAGCATCCGCCGGCAGGCCCTCTCCTGCCCAAAAGGCTGCCCACTGCCCTGGCTCAGTCCGGTTGGAGTCCAACGTGGCCACAAAGTCGGCCGGGCGCAGGCCGCTGACCAGGGCTTGTCGAGATACGGCAGTGATGGTGGGAACCTGAGCCAGCACGAGGTGTTCCTCGAAGCACCAGTCCGGATGTCGTGCCCGCCACACCGGGCCGATCAGGGTCCAGTCCGCCAGGGCCATGCAATCCAGGATGAGCAGGGCCACACGATCGGCCTGACCCTGGCGACGCTGATAGGCGATGTAGTGCGGCACGTGGTGGACGTGGTGAGGCGTGGGCAAGCGCTGGCTACCCAAGGGGGCGTACCGCTGGCGCAGCCAGGCCAGAAAAGCGACATCCAGCTTGTTCTGCAACTGATGGCTCTCTTTTTGTTGGGCTGAACTCAAGGGGTTGTCAGGGTCGTAGCGCAGGGCGGTGAGTTCGGCCCAGGTGCGCGCGACTGTCTGCCATCGCTCCCAGCGCGCGTTCGCCAGGAGTGTATTCAGGTGTTCGGCCAGGACGCTCAGCAGTTCGGCCGCGCGGCGGGGCCGGCGATCCTCATCCAGGGCCAAGACAGCCGGACGGGCCCAGACCGGCAAGCGATCAGGCCGATCCACATTGACGGGCTCCAATGTACCGCTTCGGACAAAAGCAG
The DNA here is from genome assembly GCA_964397845.1 of uncultured Anaerolineae bacterium. GTDB lineage: Bacteria > Chloroflexota > Anaerolineae > CAYNKW01 > CAYNKW01 > CAYNKW01. Next base: position 9,746 of record CAYNKW010000076.1, on the reverse strand, counting down.
GCAGGGCATCCTGCAATCTGTGATCGGTCTCAAAGCCAAGCAGGTAGCGCACTGGCTCCTCACCCAGGAGTTGCCCGGTCTTCTGTTGCACGTAGGCGCGCCACTGCTCGCGCACGAACGTAGCAAAGGTATCCCGGTTTGCCAGCAACTCGTCCAGGGGCCAGTCGGCGTAAGCAGTGACTTTCCGCAGTTGTGCCAGCAGGCTATCGGCCAGCACGGTGGGCATCGGATCGGCCTGCTGGTGGTACTGGTCGAGCCAGGCGACGAACTGGGCAGGCTCCCGCAGCGCGTCGAGGTCGGTGGCGAAAACGTGGCGCAGCAAGAACGCGACCGTGCCTCGCCGGCCCAGGCGGCGCGGTGGCGGAGGCGCCTGGCTCAGCCGCCAGCGATGGGCCGGTGTGAGCGCGCGCACTACCGGGTAGGCCAGGTTGGGGAAGAAGGTGTGCAGGGCCAGGGTGACGTGGTGGCCCTGTTGCCAAAGGTCGTAGGGGAGTTCGTTCAGTGAGCCAGCGGTGACGACGATCAGAGGCCGATCGGTGCTGAAGGGGCGCACCTGCTCCACCCGCTGGCGCAGGCGGATGGGATCGAGCTCGTTGACCAGGGTAAAACCACGCTCGGTCAGCGTGGTCAGCACCGCCTCGTCGGACAGCACGCCGTCGGGGTCGCTGACCAGAGTGAGGGGATGGGTATGAAGAGGGAAATGGGCGAGGACGGCAGCCTGCATCTCATTCCATCCTCAAAGTGGCGTTATCGTAGTACATCAACAGGTCGGGGTCCTCCTGGAGAACCCGCTCCGGCAAGCGTCCGGCCACCTTGACGATGGTGGCGTAATCGCGGCGGCGCCAGGCGTCGGCAAAGCCGGCGCGCACGGCCTCGGTGCGGAACTTGCGTAACCGCCCGCGTCCCTCGGCATACTCGGCGAACTCGCGCAGCAGCGCCCGCTGACGCAGCATCTCCAGGTCGGTGGCCTTGTTGGGATCGGGCACGTACCAGCGGCCTGCTTCGTCCTGCAAAAAGTTCTGTTCCAGGATATCGCTCAGTTCGGGCAGGACTTCGTGGCGGGCCTGGTGGAGTTGGCGCAGGAACCGGGGTTGGATCTCCTGGTAGGTCTGAGGATAGCCGCCGGTGCTGGAGTCCAACTGCTGGCGCAGCCACTGGATACTGCTCTTCTCATCGCTGACAAAGAGGGTGAGTTGGGCCACCTCTGCCGCTTGCAGGCGGGCACGGTCGTATTCGGGCACCTGGTCAGGGAGAAAGTACATGCCGTCCCGTTCGACGAAGCGCTGGCGCAGGCCGGCGTAGAACTCGGCGGCGGAGAGGGGCACGGTAGCCCCGCGCTGGATATGGAAGGCGACCATGCGGTCAAAGAGCAGGTACGCCTGGCGTTCGGCGACCACTTCCAGCGAGCCATCACGCTCCACCACAATAGGAAGTTGGGCCAGGTGCTGGCGGACAAAGTCCCAGTCACCGTCAGTGGTGCCGGCCTGGGCCTGGAAGCGGCGCTCGAAGCTGGTGCGGGGTTTGTAGGCGGAGATGATGAGGTCCTGCTTGACGGCGCCTGTAGCTGTGACCTGATTGAAGGTGCCTTGTTGCTTGTCGAATGTACGTACATCGGCAACCATGAAGCCGGCGCGTAGGATGGCCTCCTGGATAGCGTTCCAGATACGGTTCTGGGAGTTGTGAAACTCCACTGTCATCCAGCGGCCGGGTTTGAGAACGCGGTAAAACTCGCGGAAACAATCCTCCATCAAGCGCTGATACTCCAGCAGCCCCTTGCGCTGGACCTTATTGATCACAGCTTCCGGTCTGTTGTTGGTGAGGACGCTTAGCCAAGCCTCCCAGAGGAAGTTAAGTTCGGAGTACATCAAGTTTCTACCAAAGGGAGGATCCACAAAAACGTAATCAAGGCATGTTGATTCGATCTCTCTCAAGTCATTGGATGAGAAAGTACCAACAGCGGCGTCATATCCAAAAGATCTGGCTTGAAATGCTCTTTTGATATCACCTTCTTTTCTTGGAAACACGTCGAAGAGCGATAGCTCTACAGGCAGTGCCCCCACATAAAGCGTGCCGGGGAGATTGGGCGTGCCCCCTGGCTTAGCCGGTTGAAACCGACGCATTTTGTTGACATGAAGGTTAATTGCCGAAAGCACAAATAGCACTTGGCGCGCGCCATAGTGGTGACGCTTATCCATTAGTGCCGCCAACACCCACAGATTCCGCCGGGTGTAGAAGTGGTGAACGTGAGTGATGCCCATATCGTCGTTGCGGCGCGATTCATCGCCTTCGGGCATCCGATCGGTCGGGAACCAGTAAAGGATGTCACTCTCTTCGATCTTCTGGATGAGGACCAGGTCTTCGGTGTCGGGGGACTTCTCGTGACGTTTCTTGCCCACGGAGTAGTTGAGGAGCACTGGTACTTGCTTCACCCTACGTACCGTGCGGCCTAAGGCCCGGTCGTAAACCGTTTCCCAGGCGCGCTCCACTCGCTGGGCTCCGCTCTTCTTGCTTGAGCTTTTAGCCAACAAAACGCGGCAGTTGGGACAATCCCAGGTTCTATGGACCTTCCCTGCTTCCTTGTCCACCGCCACATCCCAAAAGACCATCTCCTCCCCGCACTGTGGGCACACGAAGACGTCGCTCCAGACAGTGTAGTTGATGCGGCCTTTCACCCGCTGGGGATGCTCGCAGTGAGGGTGCCAGGTCTCGTACATCCAGCCGCACTCTTCTTCCACGTCGCGCAGGATACGCTTGGCCTCCCGCTCGAAAGCGGCCACGTCCACCGGGGTGTTGTAGTTATAGGCGATGAAAGTGGCGGCGGGGCAGAGGTCCACCAGGGCAGCCTTGCGGGTGCCCAGGTGGGAGATGGGCTCGTCGCCGTCGTAGATCACACCGTCATCGTCCACCCGGTGGCCCAGCTCCTCCACGGCCTTGCGGTCGCCACAGAGTTGAGCCGCCACGCCGGTCATGCCGGTGCCGCAAAAGCCGTCAAAGACAACGTCGCCGGGGTTGGTGTAGTGCAGGATGTAGCGCATCACCGCTTTGTGGGGGACTTTGGTGTGGTAGGAGTGGGCGTTGTAGATAGGGTTGTTCTTGCCCTCGGAGACGTCGGAGGCGAAGGGCTCACGTTGGTAGATAGCCGGCCCATCGTTGCCGTTGTCGGCGCTATCGTCGGGCAGGCCCAGCTCTTCACGGATTTGGGCGCGTTCAGCCTGCCAGCGCTCGATGATTTCGGGCAGGAAGGGGTTGGGGCAAGCGGTGTAGTAGGGCGGGTCGGAGAGGGCCAGGATGGCCTCGTCGTCGCCGATGGGGAAGCCTTCGATGGCGCGGAAGTTGGGATCGCGCAGGTGTTGGCGCAGGCGTTCCCGATACTTGTTTCGGGTTTCGAGTTGGTCGGTTTCGAGCTCGGTGTTTATGGTTTGAAGCTCAAGTGGCATTTGTTGGGTCCTCTTTTCTTCCCGTGCCTTCTGCTTGCTGAGGTAGATAGATGGGCACAAGCGGTCCTTTCAGTCCCAGAGCGATTATGGCTGATATCTCGCACGTTTTGACAACTTTATCCAATTCTGCTATAATTAGGTAGAATACTCACTCCTCTGTAGACGAAAGTCGGCTTTGCATGCCGTGCGTCCGGTAACCGGGCCTAGCTACAGAGGGGTGATTTTGTTTATATCAAATGGATTCTTGCGGCTATACCAATTGTGGGGGTATTTTGCTGTGTCGTACAGGTCCACCAGTAAGCCCACTTTTTCTTCCACGACCCTGTAGTATCGCATTTCGCCTCTAGTAAAGGCCCGATAGACAGCCCAGTTCATATAGTCAGTCACACTCAGACAGGGTTCCCCTTTGGGAGTCTGGGCCTGCACACTGAAGGTTGTCGTCACGGTAGTGCTCCACTTTTGCTCAAAACGCTCCACTCCACGCTGAATGGCGCGCAATAGTGGTGCTTGGCGGTTGCGCGAGCCACGTTTGGCAAAGTAGATGAAGTTCTGCGCATAGCGGTGCAACAAGTTCTGGAACAGATGGGTGACCAGGTGGTCGTAGAAGGTTTCTTCCCTGGCCTGGAAACTGTTTCGAAAAACCCGTTCGATCTTTCGGGCAACGACGAATTGTGCCCGGAAGTCCAGGGAGGCAAGCGATTTGAAAACAAGGTAACGGATTTCTGGCACATCATCTTTGGCGTGAAAGGCGACGGCCGTTTTCTTGATAGAGGGAAATTCCTGGAAGTAGGGATCGTGGATGATTTCCTGTTGAAGATCCTGGATGGCCTGACGAATGGGTTCGGGATTCTGCGTTTCAATCAGGCCCAGAACAAGGATGGGGGAACATCCAGATTGACCTACGATTAGATTCCCCCTGCGGTCATAAAAGGTAGGATCGCCAGATTCATCAACGAAAAACCACGTGCTTCCTGATTGTGGCTTCTTCACCTTGCTTCTCCCGTACGCAAGTTGGCACTTCCTCAGAATTGACCAAACAGCCCCAGTCCAGCCGCGCCATAGATCCCCTCAACCACCCGATTCACCTCCGCTCTAACGATCCAACGTCAACCGGGTATTGCGTGAATCGTGGCCGCGCATGTTCTGGCTCACAAAGCTGATAAAACGACGCTGCAGTTCCTCCACGGTGCAGGGCAGGCCACCCGCTTTCAGGGCTTCCAGCAAGCCATCCACCGGTAGCGTAAGGGCTTCAATACCGCGCAGGGCTTGAGTAGCCGTGGCCACAAAACTCTCGGGGATGGCCGGATCATCGTCACTCTGGTCCAGGAATCGCTCGATCGGCCTGCGCTCGGCCAGCGTCATCGCCTCCAGGCTACGCTGTGCGATCTCACTGGTCAGGTTGGCCTGCAATGCCTGCCGCCAGCGCATCAACAGGTCGTCCAGGCGGTCGTCGAGTCGGTCCAGCACTTGGTCGGCCTGGCCACCGTGTCGCTGCTGTGACGGCCGCAGGTGACAGGAGGGGCAGGTGGGCGTGTCGGCGATAGCGCCCTCGTGGAACTCGCGGCAGGTGCGCAGAGCAGTAAGCCTCTCCTTCCAGACATCCAACTCCGTTCTATTGAGCAAGTCAATGGCCGCCAGCGTGTCTAATGCCGCCAGACGCGAATCGTCGTACAAACGCTGGCGGCGATCATCGGCCTGGGGTCCCAGCACCAGTTGGCGATGCAGTCCGGCGTAGGCCGTGACATAGTCCGCTTTTAACCTCTCCAGGTCGCGGGTCAGCGCCGGACCGCCGCGTGCCTCCTCTCCTTTGCCCAGGTGGCGCACGTCGTCCAGCAACGACTGTCGGGCAGAAACTGCTCGCTGCGACCAGGGATGATCGTCAGGCAGATTGGCCTGGGCCTCGGCCAGGTAAGCGGTCAGGGGTTGAATCTGGCCTACAAGTCCTAGCAACTGCTCCGCCCGCTTCACAACCTTGCGATCATTGAGGGAGTCCGTGATCTGGCTCACCGTCAGACGCAAGTTGCGTAGCTTGCCCACCGTGTTAAAGCGACTCAGTTCTTCCAGAAATTGCTTGTATCCTCGCAGGTGGGGCAGGAGATCCGTTGAGGAGAGAGTGACAGCAGGCAGATCGGTCCTTACTACCGTGCCGGCTTCGACCTCAATCGTAAAGCGGTCGGTGAAGAGAGACGTGTTCCACAACTGAACTCCCTGTTGTAGGCAACCCTGGATGGTGGCCGTCCGCTCCAGCTCGGCCCCTACGGTGCGCTGAAGCTCCTGCACAGCCCGATCGCGGGTGTTCTCATCGCGTACCAAGCCCGGCGCCAGCCCCAGTCCTTCGAAGATCATAGTCCAGAGATTGAGCGGCAAGGTGCGAGGTCGTTTGTAAAAACGAAAATCGGTCAGGTCAGCGATGGCCGTCATCGCCGCGCGCTCAATGGTGCTAGCACTCATTTCCACATTTCCGCCCAGATTGAGCACAATGTCCCCGTTATAAACCAGGGCCAATAGCACCACAACCGTCCACTCTGGCTCCAGGTGGAAGAAAATGTCCTTTTCAATGGGGCGCTCGATGCCGCCAGCTACCTGCTCGATCAACTCACCCCGGTTGACCACCTGGCCTTCGGGTCTGCTCTGCAGCAAATCCAGGTAGCGACGTGCGTATCGTGACTGGTAGGGGCGCACGGTGCCTTCCTCGTCAATCAGCTCCAACCCCTCCAGCACGGCCAGCGCCAGGTTGGTGCGTCCCCGCCCGGCCAGGAAACGAATCGCTTCCATAGCGTTGGTAGGGCGGGCCGCCTCGCTGACCGGTTGGGACAGGCGGTTGAAAGCAGGATAGTCGGAGTAGCGTTCTTCGAACTCGGTCGCCAGGTGGTAAGCAGCGATCAACCGTATGAGTTCCTCGATGGTTTGGCTGGCTGTGCTGTGGGTGCGGGGTAGCACCGCGCCCACGGGTTCGGTCACACCCTGATAAGTCACTTGCAGGTGGTTTGTCAGATGCTCGCGCAACCAGCGTAGGAGCCGCCGCAGGTGTACGTCGGCCTTCTCAGCATAAACCTCTCGGTGCGAGGCTGCCTCAAAGGCCATCGCGCGGGCGCCAGCGTACATGCAGACGAGATTCTCAAAGTTCTGGTCAAGCCCAGCCAATTGTAAGATGACCTCATCGGGCCGCTCCTCATCGTGCCATTCGCGGTCCAGGAAGGGCGGCAATATGTAGACATAAAAGTCGCGTGGAGGCTGGGCAGTGCTGCGTTCGTCGGGCGCGCCGAAAAAGAGGTAGCCGGGGCGGGTTACCCTGTGCTCATCCCAGGGCAGCTCGTAGAACCAGATGCGGTGGCCCGTGACGTAGGTGGTGTCGCTAAGATTGAGGGCCTGGCGCAGGGCGTCGAAGAAATAACGATTGAGGTCGCCCTTCCCCATAAAGTCGCCTCGTTCGGCGATCTTGGCGTCGAAGTCAATGTCTTTCTTGACATCCACGTAGTATTGGCTGTTGGCCTCGTTGTAAGAGATGTACTGGCCGCTGACGGTGCGCATAATCTCGCGCAACGCCACCTGCACCTGATCCAGCAGGAACTCGGCCGACGGTTCAGGAAGGCGCACGTGCAGGCAGAGGTCGTCGCGCAGCTCCTCCGGCGTGGCGCCCAGCGGTACGAGGATGTCACTGGTGGTCAGCCGGTGGACACTGAGGGCGTGGATAATGCGCATGGCAACGGGGAGCAGATGCGGGCGAGTGTAGGCATTGCGGATGCGTCCCTCCAGCACGTTGCTCTTCTCAATGACCTCGGCCACACCGGGCAAACCGCGCATGCTGGGGTTCTCGCAGAGTACGTCCCAGTAGTGATCGTAGGAAATCAGCCCAGGCTGATCCGCGGGCACGTCTTTATCGAGCAGAGCGCGCATGGCCAGGCTGAAGGTCTTGAGCACTTCCCGCTTTTCGGCCACGTAGACGCGCTCGAAGGTCTCGATGTAGGCTGGATGGATGGGGAAGAGCGGGGCGAGCTCATCCAGTCGCTCGGCCATGCGGCCATAGAGGGGTGTGAACTGGCGCAGATGTTCCGTGATGCGAGCCAACTGCTCGTCGGTCTTGCGGAGCAACCGATGGGAGACGACGAAGGCAATATCCTCGCGGGCGATGCGCACTTGCTCAAAGCGATCGCGCACCCGGCGCACTTGCTCAGCTACGAAGGCAAAGCGGGGGCTGTCAAAGAGCGTTTCCTGCAAGCCGCCCAGGAAGCGGAAGGAGGTTGACGCAGCCACCTCGCCCAACTCGCGCAGGAAGCCCAGGTCCAGGATCAGTTGACGCTCCTCGCGCGTGCGCAAGTAGTCCAGCAACTCATCCACCACCAGCAGGATGCCGTGGTCGGGGTAACGATCTTGGAAAGTGGCCACCGCAGCGATGATCGCGTCCTTGTTGTTGGTCACCCGGTCTGCTGATGGAAACGTGAAGGGCGTCCCCCAATGTTGCAGCGCTATCTCCAGTTCCTCCAGCAAGATGTCCCGCAGGCTGCCCGTGACGCTGCCGATCTCCACTCGGGCCACCTTGAAGCGCCCGGCGATGGCCTGGGCAGCCTCTTGCACCCGGGGATGGTCCAGGACAGACACGAGATCGGGATGCTCAGCCATGGCTGAAACGACTGCCATCAAGTGCGACTTGCCCGTGCCATAGTTGCCGACGATGAGCACGCCCTTGTTATCGCGCGGGGCCAGGAACTGGAGTTGGGGAATAACGACGTTGGCGAGTTGGTCCGCCATACGGTCAGAGATCACGTAAGTCTGGACCAGGTGGCGAGCCGTGTCCTCCCGGTCCGCGTCACGCAATTGAATAACAGTCTCAATCGGTTCGAACTGGAACAGGTCACGGTAGCGCATAGGGACTTTCTCCTCAAAGTTGTTTCATTCGAGAACCTTAATGAACACCTCTGGTTTGCGCCAGGTACGGTAGTAGCTATGGTCAGGCACAGCGTAGGCCAGCACATCATCCACGTAACTGCCGGGCCAGGTGACCACCAATCGCGTCACCCGGCTGACATCACGCATCAGTCTCAAGGGATCCAATTTGAGCGTCGGCTCAAAGAGCAAGTCTATATCTGTGCACAAGACAGGGCCGGGGAATGTATCCCTAAGGTGGGTTTTCATCCACTGGCGAACTGCGCGGGAGCGACGTTGGGGTGTCTCGGAAAGCAGCACAGGGCCAAGTTCCCGGCCCACGGATAGGCGTGGCCAGTCATACACCGATAACAGCTCGTTAGCCACATCCTCTAGCCTGCTAACCGCTGGGTGCACCAGGAGAAGGCAAGTATGAGATGTACGTAGAAAGTCAGTAATCGCGTTATGCATTGGTCATATTAGGTTTGTTCGCATAGCTACGCCGTGGGTGCCAAGGGGCCGGCGCAAAGCACGAGTATCCAAGACAAAACAAGCCGCCCCCACTTGCCCAGGAAGCGGCTTTGTGTTACAATCTATGTGCCGTTGGCCTGGGCTGTCAGGCCGATGGAAGAATGGGACGAACGGAGGGGCGAACTCCAACGCCCCTTTTTTCTCAAGTCTACATCGTCTGCCATCATATTATACCACATCCCTATGTTTTGGCAACACTATCGCGCGTCTTTGGCACCCACTTGACCACATACCCGTGCCGCAGCCGGAGTTCGATCACCTCGGCGGCCAGCCGCAGGGCCTCGTCTAGGTCGGCGCACTTCCGCAGACGCTCGCCTCGCGGATCCTCGCTAATGCGACCCTACTGGCTCAGTACTGACAAGCCAGCGCTTGCTCACGGAAATTCGACCGTTTGAGCGCCTGTATGGACAACGGTCAATGGTCGTCACGGTTGTCCCTGCAACTCTCGATCCAACCGTGCCACATCCACCATCGTCGCACCGACCTGGACCGCCTCTTCCCCCGCCGCATCGGTGAAACCGGCCCGCGCAAAGAAGGCATAGTGGGTTTGCCACTCCCCTTCCAACCGCGCCAGGACGCGCGGGCCACGCTCCTCAACCAGGCTGCGCACCACGTCGCGCCCCACCGCATCTGTGCCCCACTTACATTCGCCCAGCAGAACCTGCCGCTCCCGCCAGTTGATAGCCACCACGTCAATCTCGCCATCGGGCGACCAATGGCGGCCGGCGGCATCGGGGAGGAAGGGCAAACGACCGGCAGCCGCTTTTTCCATCTCCCACCCCTCCGACTTGCCCTTTGCCCCAAGCCGTTGTACAATATCATCGTGGTACATTCCTATCCGGCACTTCTCCCCCAGGTGAAGAAGAGGTGCTCCAGGCGCACCCGGCCGTCTCGTTGTGCGCCGTCGTCGGCGTG
>CAYNKW010000075.1:0-16513 GCA_964397845.1 uncultured Anaerolineae bacterium | reverse complement strand
TATGGCACTTTAGGGGTACGACTAAATGGCATTTCGCAGGCCTGAGGACCAAGGGGACCAGGGGCCTGTCGGTCCAGGACAGGTGCGGTCTAAGTACAGGGCCCAAGGACAAAGGGGACGAAGGGCCGACCGTCCGGGATCGAAGAGGGGGCTTGCGGAAACGTGGGTTATGGGAGTCAGGCTGAGGCCCATCGGGAAACCTGGTGGATGAGTCACTAGACCCTGAGAACAAGCGCGCCGCATTTCTACCCGACCGGCGAACGCGGTCGTGCTGCCCACTCGGTAAGGGAGGAAACGGCGTGCCATCCCTGCGTTGGAACGCGCCGATGACCGAGGCAGCGCGTTGGTTTGACTGGGATTCGGTCGTAAACCGACCTGGCGGCTATTGCGGCCATCAGGATACCCTGGATTGTTGGCCCTCGGAGCGGGTGCCGCTCTTTGGTTACAATGGCGCGTGCGGCGCAGAGAACTCGTATTGTGGGTATATGCTGCCACAAGCTGCCATTAATGGGTGGATGAACAGCCCCGGTCATCGCGCGAATCTGCTCGACCCCAATTCCCGCGAGATCGGAATGGGCTACTACCGGCGGACGAGCGATGGGCGAGGATACCTGACCCAGGACTTTGGCCGCGACGCGGTGTACCCGCCGATCATCATCAACCATGAGGCTGTGAACACGACCAGCACAACGGTCGATTTGTATATTTATGACCGTGAATCTGGTGGTGGGTTTGCCGGGCTTGGGCCGGCTGTAGAGATGCGGGTGGCAAAGGAACCTTGTTTCTCCGGAGTCGTGTGGGAGCCGTACATAGCGGAGAAGTCTTGGTCATTGGAACCTCGCAGGGGGTGGCATACCATCTATACCCAAACGCGCGATGCCGTGGGGCGCACAACAGTGGCGACTGACACAATTTATTTGGGATCATCCGTTCCTTTGGATGAACTGGGACTGCACTTGGCCTCGTCTCATACCGATCAGGTGACGTTGTATGGCCTCGACACGAACTGGCCGCAGGTGCAGTTGAGCCAGAACTGGTTTGTAGATGACCAGTTTGGAACGTTTGGCCGGTTGTGGGGGAACGGTGAGCAAGTCAGCGATTCTGGTGCCAAGGGAGGTACGGCGTTTCGCATGTGGCCAGGCGACGGCGAGTCGTCGGCCTGGGTGTGGACAACCGATTTTTTCAAAAGCACGTCCTTTGTGGCCCATGTGCGGCTCAAGGTGAGTGATAATAGCAGCACCGGTGAGGTAGCCCGTTTCATTGTTAATGGTGGTGGCACCGAGTATGGCCCACTGTGTCTCAAAGGCACCGATTTTGCCGCGCCAAACGCCTACCAAGAATTTTCGCTTGCTTTTACCTTTCACGATGACCCTGATGACGTGTTTCTCATTTTGCAATTCTGGCGTTCTGGCGAAGCCGACGTCATTGTGGACGGAGTGACGATTTTTACGGCGGCACAGGCTGTGCAGTCGCCGTTCACGTGGCAGGTTCCCGGCGGGAATTATCGTGGTGGGGGCGTCTGGATGCGCTATGTAGACGGCACGGGCTATTTTTCGGATATTCAGGACGCCCAGCTCATTCCCCTGCGATTGGCTGTGATGCCGCCTGCACCAACGCTGATGGTTGAGGCCGAAACAGTATCGTCTGCCAGTGCGCTGACCGTGCTGCGCCTGGGGTGCGAGCCGTTTACGTGGACTGTGCAGTCTGACGTGGCCTGGCTTCGGGCACAGCCCGACGGAGACCAAGTGCAGTTGCAGGTTGACGCGAGCAGCCTGGCGGTTGGCGATTACCGGGCCACGGTGACGGTCGAGGCCGATTTTGGTGTCCTTGACAGTCCGGTCAGTGTGCCTGTGCAGGTGCTGGTGGTGGAAGAGATGCACCAGAACTATTTGCCGCTCGTGATGCACGATTACGAGTTATTTGACCAGTAAGAAAGGCAAACACGACTCAAGAAAAACCGGTTCTACGCGGCTTGTTTCTGCTCTTGAACTTGGGCCTAGTCGTATATGTACTGCCGTTTGTTGACAAGGGGACAAAGAAATTTATCGAGTCCATTCCTTCCAGTTCAGCACTAATCCTGGTGGTCGCCCTTGGCTTCGGCTATCTCATAGGTGTGCTTCTACGACTGTTCCGAACCGAACCGCCGGACAAGTGGTCGGCTGCATGGCTCCGAAGATTCTATCGCCACGCCCGCAAAAAGAACGGCGAGTTTGAATTGTGGGCTATCGAGGAATTCCCCTATATTGGTTGGATCGGAAAAGTGTGCGAGAAGTTCTTATCCCCCGAAGCACTAGAATTCTATGAAAAGTGTTGGGTTCCTAGAAAGCGAAATGGGCAGAACAGACAGTTCTTCAACTTCTGCAAGATCATGATCAATTCCACCGATGAGAGAGCTGCAAGCGAAATCAACGCTGCTGAAGCCTTGAGTCGCTACACCGCTGCAATGTTTTTCGCACTGGCCCTAGCTTCTCCTCTAGTGCTTGTAACGATCATCTTGTACTACATCTATCTCGGTGAGATAGTGATAGGTCTGGTGGTCATACTACTTGCATACTTGTTTGCCATTGTAGTGATATTGAATTATCTCCGGTTCTTGAGAATCAAAGAGGTAGAGATTGTTTTTGCAGCGAGTTTCAAGAACAAGTCAATCTTTGAGGAAGAAAAGACCGCAACAGCAGGTAAAAAGGAACCCCCAAGAACTCTCCTGGATTGGCTTCGGGAACTCCTCTGCCCAAAAGCATTCGACGGGTGAAAACAGGCGGTTGACCTGGGACATTGTCTTGGGGAGCAGTTCTGCATGCTGGAAGGGTTAGGCCGCCCAACCACCGCATGAACCCGACTTGGCTAATCTCGCGCCAAAACAACGCTTTCATGCGCATTGTGGTTCGCTGTCTAGCGGAGGCACTCACCACGCATTCGCCAAGCGGGTTATGCGGGTGCCGTTAGGCCGCCTGTTTCGGTACCGTGATTAGTAGCCCTTTGCAGGTTTCCTTACAAGCTATCTGGAGGATGTGAATAAGGAGTAGTCTATGAATGTCCGGCCTACCAACGACAAAGTCGACAGCATACTTGAGCGATACATCAAGCCGGGATCGCCGGGCTGTGCGCTAGCCGTGATGAAGGATGGCGAGATCGTTTACCAACAGGGCTATGGCTTGGCCAATCTGGAACACAACGTGCCGATTTCACCCTCGACGGTCTTTAACATTGGGTCGATGAGCAAGCAGTTCACGGCCTTTGCTATCGCACTGCTCGAAGCCGAGGGCAAGCTATCGCTCGACGACGACATCCGCAAGTACCTGCCCGAGATGCACGACTTTGGCGAGACGATCGCCATCCGCCACCTGATTTACCACACCAGCGGCCTGCGGGGCACCTTCCCCGAGCTGTTGGCCCTGGCCGAGTGGCGCCACGGTGACGTGACCACGATGGAGGATGTGTCCTGGCTGCTCAAGGCCCAGCGTGAGCTCAACTTCCGCCCGGGTGAGGAATACCTGTACGTCAACTCCAACTATATCCTACTGGCCCTCATCTGCGAACGGGTCAGCGGGCAGTCCCTCGCCGCGTTCAGCCGGGAGCGCATCTTTGAGCCGCTGGGGATGTCCAGCACGGTCATCCATGACTCTGTGCTAAAGATCATCCCCCGTCGCGCCGGTCGCTACTACGAGGATGGTCAAGGCGGCTGGGTCAACGCGGTGCTGACCGACTCGGTCGTCGGCCCGACGAATGTCTACACCACGGTCAAAGACCTGGCCAAGTGGGACGAGAACTTTTACACCGGACAGGTCGGCGGGCCTGCCGTCCTGACACGCGTGGAGCAGGCAGGCCGGTTGAACGATGGCACCGAGCTGGGCTATGCCTTCGGCCTGGAGGTCGGGCCGGCGCACCAGCATCGAGGGTGGCAAATTGTCGAGCACGGCGGAGAGCATGGCGGCCACTGCTCCTGGATGGTGCGCTTCCCTGAGCTCCATTTGAGCGTTGTCGTGCTGTTCAATCACTTTCTGTGGGAGATGCGGGATTACGCTCTCAAGGTGGCCGATCTATTCCTGGAGGACAAGACGTCAGCAGAGAAGCCAGCAGCCGCGCGGGAGACTGCAGCGCCCATCGAGGTGAGCGCGGACCAACTAGAAAAGAAAGCGGGCAAGTACTTTAGCCCTGAGCGCGCTGCCCTGCGCGACGTCACGTATGCCGAGGGCCGGCTTCAGTTCCAGGGACTCGACCTGGTGCCAATGAGCGAAAACCTGTTCTTCTTTGAGGTGGAACCCCAGACCCAGGTGGAGTTCATTCCGGCGGCAGATGGCACCGTGGCAGGGATGAAGACGCTCACATCCTCTGGCCAATACGGCTACGATCGCATCGAGGCCGTCTCTCCCACCTCGGACGTTCTGGCACAGTACGCGGGCCGCTACTACAGCCCAGAGTTGGACATCTATTGGACGCTGGTCGCCGAGGATGACCACCTGGTTGCCCAACGCCGCAAATACGTGGACAGCAAACTCACGCCTCTGTTTCGCGGCGCCTTCAGCGACGACTGGGAGCCCCTGATGGGCTATCCTACAACATATTTGGTTGTCTTTGAAGGTGACGAGCGCGGCACCATCACCGGTCTGCGCGTTTCGGGCACCCGCGTGCGACACTTTAGGTTTATCAAGCAAGGAGCGTGAACATTAGTAGCTGGCGGCCTAACCCGCGCATCTGCGATCCGTTCACTCGAAACCGCACAATGCGATAATGATCGCCTGGCGTGCGGGGGATGAGCAGTTGTCCTGCCCTTTGTCCTCCGGCCAAAGGACGGAGGGTAGGCCAACTACAGGGTGGGTAAGGTTTGCAGTTAAACTTATACAACTGTGTGTCCAACGTGCGATCCGTTCACTCGAAACCATATTGTTGTGTCATCAGATATGGGGGATGAGCGGCAAGGTCTAAACCTTGAAACTGTGTGCCCAAGTAGGTGCGACGAGGTTTTCGACTCGTCAACCCTTACCCTCCAGGTGACGAGCGAATAGGTTGAGTTTGTGTTCAAGTTTTTTAGAGTATACTAATTCCGGTTGATCTATTCTATCCATTTTGCTCAATTTTGTCAAGCGGTTTAGATGAACGAGGCTTCTGTATAAACCGCTCGAGAGGGAGCTTAGATGTAAAGATGTCCATGTAAGCCGCCAAAAGAGATAATAGACGGAAAAGATCCATCCAAGCTCCCACTTGGCGGTATAGGTGGACAGATATGCCCACTGCTGCTGTGCCCCCGGTAGGCCTGTCCACTCCTGTGGCCCCCAGACTACCAGCGGCCCCGATGACTTTGGCTATACGTGGGTGGGACGATTCAGTAGCATTCAACTGGGTTGACGCTACAGCGGGAACAAATACAGGATCAAATTGTGGTCTTGACAATGGGGTCAACCTCAGATCTGCGGAAAGGGGGTGGTGGTAAACGAGAGCAACTGCGCCCAAGGAAAAGAGTGCCAAATCTTCTATATAGTCCAAGTATTTTACACAAGGAGGTTCACCCAATGAAAAACGTACTGACCGCAAAAGGTGGCCGGGTTTTGATTGCCATCCTGGGATCCGGCCTGTTGCTCACCCTGGTATTGGCAGCCGTGGCGCTGGCCCGACCGGCTACACAACTGACCGGCCCGGTGCCCACGCAGATCAACTACCAGGGCTACCTGACGGACGACAGCGGCGTACCGATCAGCGACACCCTGACCATCACTTTTACCCTGTACGCCGATGCCGGTGGCACGACCGACCTCTGGCGCGAATCGCAGGACGTGGACGTCATCAACGGCTACTTCTCGGTTCTGCTGGGCCAGCAGGGGAATCCGTTACAGCCGGCGCATTTTGACGGCTCGAAGCGCTACCTGGGCGTGCAGCCCGAGGGAGCGCCGGAGATGACGCCGCGCCAGCCCATCGTCAGCGTGCCCTACGCGCTGGCGGCGACGCACGCGATGACCGCCTCGTTCGCGCTCAAGACAGAGGGGTACGCCCACGTGATCGTCGTTGCCGAGAGCGGCGGGGACTACACTACCATCAACGAGGCGCTGGCCGCCATCCCTGACCAAGAAGGCCCCTACCTGGTGTGGGTCGCGCCGGGTGTCTACACAGAATCAATCACCGTAAAGTCAAACGTGCATCTTATGGGAGCCGGTCGCCGGTATACCCAGATTATATCGGATACAGAGTGCTCTGTTGGTTTGCCACCGACGACAGCCACCGTCGTCATGCAAGAGGCATCCCGTCTGAGCGGCCTATCAGTGCGCAACTACAATGATACCTGTGGCGCGGCTGTCTTGGTCAACAACGGAGAATCACGCACGCTGTTGGATGACCTGCGCCTTTCTAGTCATAACTGTACCGTCTACATAAGGAACTCAAGTGGTGGGCCGCTGATCCAAAATTCCAAGATCGTGGGTCATCCCGGGGTCGGGGGCAGTTCCACACTGTTTTGCCTGAATAATAGCACACCACATCTACGCGCGCTGATAGGCTGGACAGTCCATTCGGTGGAAAATGCGTACGGTATCTCCCTTACCAACGGTTCTGGTGCTGACGTGCGTGATGTCAACCTCTCCATAAATGCGAAGAGGTATGCTTATGGCGTCTACAACGACAATTCCAACGCCACCCTGCGCAACTCGAATTTTGCGAGCGTTGCTATCACGAGATCAACCGTATTTCATAATGAGGGCGTCAGTGCCACCCTCAACGTTTACAACATGATAGCCACGGCCCAAATAACTGAGAGTCTGGGGAGTAGCTATGGCCTTAACAACACCGATGGCGCAACGGCGTCGCTCTACAATAGCGTACTCACCGCCCGCGGAGGCCAGGTGGCCATGGGCATTGAAAACTATGGCGGGCCCTGGCCTTCTAAACTCACGGCTTACGATGTAGCGATCGTGGCCACGGACGGGGCTTTGTATACTGCCGGGTTGTACAATCGGGCTTCCATTGCAACTCTTCACGGTGGGTCTGTTACTGCCCAGGGTGGAGAGGGTACCGCCGTTGGCATTGGAAACCATGTTGGTGCTAGCACCCTGACTGTAGAGGGTGTGATCGTAAACGGCGGCGGGGCCGTCCAGGAAAACTATGGGGTGTGCAATTCCTATAATGCAATCGCGACGTTACACGGTGGCTCCTTCGTTGCCCGTGGTGGAAACACTGCCTATGGCATCTACAACGATGAACAGGGCACCTTGATCGCTCAAGGTAGCACAGTTCTTGCCGAAAATGCACTTACGACCACGGTTGCCCTGTCGAACGGCGGTTCGGAATTTCTCGGGGACAGTGCTGCACAGGTGCAGGGTGGCACCTTTACCGCACGAGATGGCGTTTACGCTTATGGTGTTGAAAATGCAACCAACGCAACGTTGGAACTCGACGGTGTGACAGTGCTGGCTGAAGATGCCAGCACCGATATTCGCGGCATCTACAGCCACACCGACCGGAAGACAATATTGCGGCGCGGGACGTTTACCGGGCAGGGCGGCATCGCGGCGGCCTATGGTGCCTATGTGAACAATGATGTTGGTGCCACGTTCATAGCCGATAGTTGCCAGTTCATTGGCTCTGGCACGGCTGCGCTGCGGGTTATCAACAGCCCGGTGACGCTGGCTCTCAGTCTGGTGGATGGCGGAATCTCCCACATCGGCGGCACGTTTAGCTGTTTCCAAGTATATGACGAAAACTATGCCGCCTATGTCTGCCCGTAAGGAGGTCAACGATGCGACGACAATACTTGATCCTCAGTCTGATCCTACTGCTCGCACTGCTGCAGGCAACGGGTGTGGCCTGGGCCGACGGGCCCGATGGCCCACCCCCACCGCCGGCCGGTTGGGCCGTGGTCGCCGCTGGCGGTGGACGCAGCGCCACGACTGGTTACCGGCTGCAAAGCACGCTGGGACAGCCCAGCCCCGTGGGTCATAGCGGCACGGCTGGCTACTGCCTCAGCACTGGCTTCTGGCCCGGTGGGGTCGAGCCAGAGTTCAAGATCTACCTCCCGCTTGTGCTGCGTAACTACCAATAGTCGGGAGAACGCCGGGGCGGGCGAGGGCGGAGGAGGACAAAATGTCTCGAGGCAAAGCGGTCGAGGCCGCGATACCTGATCCTGAAGTCGTAGTCCAAGCCAAACGCAGGCGATTCACCGCCAAGTACAAACTGTGCACATCCTGGAAGAGGCTGACAGATGTAACGGAGCTGGAGAGCTTGGCGCCTTACTGCGTCGAGAAGGGTTGTACTCGTTGTATTTGAGCCGCTGGCGGTGGCAGCGAGACCAAGGGCTTTGGCCCAAAGGGGACGAAGGGCCGACCGTCCGGGATCGAAAGGGGGGCTTGCGGAAACGTGGCCATGGGAACCGGACTGAGGCCCACGGTGAAAGCCGTGGAAGAGCCACCGGACCCTAAAGTGCGCGCGCCGCATTTCCACTTGACCGCCTCAGCGTATCTGTCGAGAGATTGAATGAATGTCATTCGGGTGGTGCTCATGGAGAATGATACCAAACGATTCTACGATTTGACAGCCGAGAGAACCGCTGAAGTATGGTATGAGAAAGATGTGCTCATGCCAACCATAGAGGATTTCGTCGCTCTACTGCCGGAGAAACCAAAGGTATTGGACTTGGGTTGTGGGCCTGGGCACGAAAGCATGAGGTTGGCTTCAAGGGGAGCGGAAGTCATTGGAGTGAATTTCAGCACGGAGTGCATCAGAGTGGCGAGAGAACGATGTCCGCAGTGCCAATTCGAGGTGATGGACTTTCGGCAATTGGATAAGAGGTTAGGGGAGTTCGACGGAGTGTTTGCGTGTGCCTCATTCATACACATTGAGCCAGAGGAATTGCCCGATGTTATGGAGAGAGTGGCGGATGTTCTGAAGGACGAAGGGCATTTGATGGCCATTGTACGAGACGGTGAAGGGATAAGAGAGACCTGGCGTGAGGTAGTTGGGCGGAAACTAAGAAGGGTGGTATACCTTTATTCGAGAGAGGACTTGATAACTGCGGCAAGGCGATTCGAGTTTGTGAGAGAGGGTCATCTAGTCTCAGAACTGATTGAAGATGGATGGCGTAGCTACATCTTTAGGATCAAAGGGGGTTAGGGCACGGCTACTGGTTCGAGGCATGATAGAGTTCGTCAGGCTGGCGCGTGGTCAAAAGTGATCGTTTCGCTGGAAGCAGGAAAGAAATGGTGTGTTTTCCACCTGCGGCCGCCGTTGACATCCCACGCCGATTGGGGTACAATGTGACTGTACAGGTTATCTGCTTATGCAGAGATTCAGATGAGGGAGAACGTCATTAAAACCACGGCCCAACGCTTCTGCTTCGAAACCCCAGGAAACCAGGGATTTGTAGCCTGGCCTGTTTTGTGGTAAAATGAAATCCGACGGGGTTCTCTTCGTCCACCTGGGCAGAGAGGGGCCAGTTTTGAATATAAATAGTCGATCGAAGAAGAGCGGTCATACATTCCCAATAGCCGATCATGGGGGAGGACAGTGTTCCTAATGCGCATGGTCGGCTGTTTGTCTTTTACGGTGATGAGCAAAAGGCACTTTGCCAGGCCCGATTAATGCACATAGAACGTCATTTCCATTGAGAAAGGTAGTGATAACAGACCTAAAGGCAAGCGTCGAAATCTACCTGGCCGAAACGCATCAACTGAGAGCGCAGGCCTACAAAGCCCTGGCACAACCCACCGACGCCCGCCGGGAGTGGCAGGATAGCCTGGGCTATGCCCTGGCCGTGGCCGAGTCGGAACGGTGCGCCGCAGATGTATCTCGTATCCCCCCCGACTGTCTGGATGCCATCCGCTGGGTGGCAGAAGCCAGAGAACTACTGGCTGAATGAATCACAGGAGGTTTTTGATGCGCAAAACAATATCGATAAGCTCGATCTTGATCCTATCCGCGCTGTTGATAGCCTGTAGTCAAGGCGCGTCTCCTGAGCCGACAGCCACCGTCCGGGCCCAAGAGGACGCCCCGTCAACCGGGGAGGCGGTGCCTCCGGTGCTGCCCAACCTGCTGGTCCAGGCTGAGGGAAACGTGTGGCTGCGCCGCGCAGGTTGGGCTGATTTCCTCCCGGCAGGGTTCGGCGTCGCCGTGGGTCCGGGCGACCTGCTGCGCGTGGCCGAGGGAGGCGCGGCGGCCGTCTTTTGCGGCGACGAGTCGATGTGGAAGGAGGGACCGGCCTCGCTGGCTGCCGACGGGATGGAACATGGCGTGCCCTGCCAGGCTGGCCGACCGCCACGCCCCTGGGCGGACGTGGCTGCTCTTCGCGGCGAGGAGGACCACCTGGTTCCCTACGTCCTGCGCCCGCGAAACACGGCGCTGCTGAACGCCCGGCCTTCACTGAGCTGGCATTCCCTGCCAGATGTCGACACCTACACCCTCACGCTGCTCGGCGACGATGGGCAGGAGCGCGCGCCGGTCCAGGCGACGGGTGGAGAGTTGAATTGGCCGGAGGACTGGCCGCCGCTGGAAGCACGCGCGACCTACGTGTTGGTCGTCGAGGGGGACGGGCGGCGTTCCGACGAAAACAGCGCGGGCCATGCCGGGCTGGGCTTCTGGCTGCTGCCGGCTGAGGAAGCAGAGGCCGTGCAGGCACTGGAAGCGCGGCTTCGAGCCCAGCCGCTGAGCCCCACCGCTGCCGACTTGTTGGTGGCCGAGCTCTATCTGGATCACGGGCTGCGCGCCGAGGCCGCCCAGTTGCTGGCGGCGCTGGCCGCCGACGACGGCACCCCGGCCGTGTGGCTGGCCCTGGGCCAGGTGTACCTGGAGACGGGGCTGGCTGCAGAGGCTCAAACGTCCTTCGAGCAAGCGCTGAAAGGGGCACAGGCGGCCGGTGAGCTGGAATCCGAGGCTGCGGCGCAGGTCGGGTTGGGGCTGGCAGCCCGGCTCTTGAACGACCCAGAGGCAGCCGGGGAGCACTTGCAGGCGGCACGGGCCTTCTATGAGCAGATCGGCCATCAGGACGGCCTGGATCAGGTGGACCAACTGCTGGCCGAGTGAGCGCCGGGCAGAGCCGGGAGGCACGTCATGAACATCAGGCGAATTGGGTTGTTGGGCTTGCTGGCACCGGCGCTGTTGCTGTTGTTTGCTGTGGAGCAGCCGGTGACGGCCGTGCCACTGGCCCAGGAAGGCACGCCATCCCCCGATGCCAATGTGCTTTTTCAGGACGATTTCAGTGACCCGAGCAGCGGCTGGGATGCTGATGGCAGAGCGAGCTATAAATCTGGCATCACAGCCAGCCTCCCAGATTCTCAGACGCTGCCCATCGAGCAAACGGCCCCTCAACCACAAGAGGACGTGGAAGCGACACCAGCAATCGCCGCCACGCCCACTCCGGTCCCGATCCATGTAATGGAGGAGCAAGCCCAGGCGCTGCTGGTTGAGGCCATGACCTTCCACCAGATGGGGGACTATCAGGGCGAGATAAAAGCTGCGTTGGCGGCCCTCTCGATGTACCAGCAGACAGGCAACCGCCACAACGAGATCACGGCGCTGCAACTGGCAGGCAATGGAGCTCTGGGGCTTGGCAGCTACCGGCAGGCATTGGTCTACTACCAACAGGCTCTCACCGCAGCCCAGGAGCTTGACGACCCATGGCTGGAAGCAAGAATGTTGAGCGGAATGGGTGACGTCTATGGCCGCCTGAGCGACTATGATCAGGCGCTGACCTGTTACGATCAGTCTCTGGCTATTGATAAAGAGATCGGCGAGCAGCAGGGCGAGTCGATGACGCTGGTGAGAATCGGGGCCATCTACTTTAGTCTGAGCGACTATGAGCAGGCACTGGTCTATTACCAGGAGGCCCTCTCTATCAGCACGAGGGACAGCGGAAGAATTCTGGGCAACATGGGCAACGTCTACAGCAGGCTGGGTGACCATGAAGAGGCGTTGGCGTACTTTGAGCAGGCCCTATCCCATTTCGAAACGTGGGGTGACATTCCGGGAGTGGTGGTAACTCTGGGCAATATCGGGAATGTTTACCTGGATCAAAACGACCAACAGCAGGCGCTGACCTACTACAAGCAGGCACTCGACATGTTCCAAGAGATCGGCGACCGGGCCGGAGAGGCAGCGACGCTAAATAACATGGGAATGGTCTATGCCGATCTCGCCGATCACCCGCGGGCACTGGCTTTCCATCAACAGGCGTTATCGATCCAGCGCGATATTGGCGATCGGGCTGGCGAGGCGACAGCGCTGAACAACATTGGTGTGGTCTATGAGGCCCTGGGTGACTATGATCAGGCACTAGCCCACTACCGGCAGGCGCTGGATATCTTTGGAGAGATCGGCGACCGGGCGGGCGAAGCGACAGCCCTGGACAACATCGGGCGCATCCGCGAGCAGCAGGGGGACGATTCTGGGGCGCTGGACTTTTATCTCCGGTCCATTGCCGTCCGTGAATCCATCCGCGAGAGCGTCAAGGTCGAGGCTTTCCAGATGGCGCTGGCCGGTCAGGACGTGGACGTCTATCAGAGCGCCGTCCGCCTCCTGGCCGCGATGGGGCGCAGTGAAGAGGCCTTTGACCTTTCCGAGCGCAACCGCGCCCGCGCCTTCCTGGACACGATGGGCAACAACCGGCCAGATGTCCGCCAGAGCACCGACGCCAGCCTGTTGGACCAGGAAGAAACGCTTCATGGCGAACTGGCCGCCCTCGAAAGCGGCCTGCTGGCCGAAAAGTCCAAATCGCCCTACCAGCAGAACGACCAGATCCTCCGCTCCATCGGAACGCAACTGGCGGACAAGCAACAAGAGTACGCAGACCTGCTGACCCGGATCCAGTTGAGCAACCCTGAATTGGCCTCGCTGGTCACGGTGCCGGCCACCACTGTCGCCGATACCCAGGCCCTCCTCGACGCCCAGACCACGCTGGTGGCCTACTATCTGACCGAGGAAAACGTTCTGGCCTCCGTCGTCACCCGCGACAGCTTTCAGATGGTGGAACTGCCCGCCAGCGCGGACGAGATCGACCGGGCGGCCGAGAGCTTTCGCAGCCTGGGCCTGGCCAACCTGGGCAACCCTCACCCCCGCAGCCTGACTGACCTCCACGCCTGGCTGGTCGCGCCCTTGATGGACCATCTGACCACGCCCAGGGTGGGCATCATCCCCCACCAGGCGCTTCACTATGTGCCCTTTGCCGCGCTGAGCGACGGGGAGCATTACTTTGGCCAGCAGTTTACCCTCTTTCAACTCCCCTCCGCCAGCGCGCTGCGCTTCATCCAGGACAAGGCCGGACGGGAAGCGGCTCGCCCGCTGGTCCTGGGCGACCCCCAAACGGACAACGCCAGCCTGCCCCGGCTGGACCACGCCGTCCGCGAAGCCGAGTTGGTGGCCGGGCTGTTCGGTGCGCAGGCGCTGGTAGGCAGCGGGGCGAGCGAGGCCGCGCTGTGGACGCAGGCCGGCGAGGCCGGGGTGATCCACCTGGCGGCTCACGGCAGCTTTAACCCGGCCGCTCCGCTCTTCTCTCGCCTGTGGCTGGCCCCTGGCGAGGGCCAGGACGGTCGCCTGAACGTCCACGAGGTGTACGGCCTGGACCTGAGGCAGGCTGACCTGGTTGTGCTCAGCGCCTGCCAGACCCAATTGGGCGAGCTGAGCGCCGGCGACGAGGTGGTGGGACTGAACCGCGCCTTCCTGTACGGCGCGCCGACGGTGGTAGCCAGCCTGTGGTCGGTGGACGACGAGGCGACGGGGGCGTTGATGGGCCGGTTCTACACCCACCTGCTGGCGGGCATGGGCAAAGCCGAGGCATTGCAGGCGGCACAGAATACAGTACGCACCGACCCGGCCCACCCGGCATGGGCGCATCCCTACTATTGGGCCGCTTTTGTCCTGAGCGGCGACGCGGGGCCAAGATCGGTTGAGGTGGAGCCCACGCCTGAGCCTCAGGCCACACCCACTGAGCCTCAAGCCGCGCCCACACCGGCTCCGGCGGCTGAAAAGACCCACCTCTATCCGTTTGGCGCGGCGCTGCTGCTGGTTGTGATGGCAGGTCTTTTTGCCTTCACCCGCGTTCGCAGATCGTCACGGCAGTAGCCGGTTCGCAGTCAAGGAACCGTTCGTTAAACCCTTATCCGGTGATTCAAAGACACACAGAAAGGACACAACGATGAAGACACACTGCAAGGCCATCACACTCTTGATCTTGATTTTGCTGCTCGGTTCTTTGCCGGCGTGCGGCACCCCCGCCCCGACAGCGACGCCTGTGCCCACGCCCACGCCCACACCGACGCCCGAGCCGCCGGGCACCGTGAGTGGAAAGGTGATGTACAAGAGCCTGACAAGCCCCGGTAACACCGAACCGATGGCCGACGTGCTGATCGCGCTCTGCCGGGTATCGGAAGAGGGGCTGCCTGAAGGACCTCCCGTGGCCACAAAGAACAGGGGTGAAACCGAACACATCTGCACGCTCCAGGGAGAGCCGACAGCCCTGACCGGCGCAGATGGCGCGTTTACGCTCGACGGCGTGCCGCCTGGCAACTACCTGGTGCTGTTCCACCTGTTTCACTCTGAGATTCACGAAACGAAATGGCATGGCGTCGCCCTGACGGAAGCCGTGGTCGATGAGGTTGAAATGGCGGTTGCCCCTTCGGACAAGCCAGATTTTTGGCAAGCCGGCGGGCCGGCCATCGCACTCGCCAACTGGAAAGCAGGCGAGGGCATGACCCTCTCACAGGGCAACGTTTGTTCAGACAAGTTTGGGTTCTGCTTTTCGATCCGCGACGAGGGCCTGAGCACGGTCATCGAAGTGGCATCGCATGAAACGGTCGAGGTTGAACTGACGGCACACTTTAAGCCCGAGAAAAAGTAGACCTAAAAGACTGCTACAGTTGATCAAAGGTATAATGAGGGAAAGTTCATGAACAATCGAAAAGCACTGCACGTGGTCATGGGGCTGGTGCTGATGGCGGGGTTCTTGTCAGGATGTGCCAGCGCGCCGCCCAAAACGAGAGCGGGCGAATGGAAAGGCTCAACCGACTTTGGCGAGTTCACACTCTTTGTAGACCCAAGCGGCACGGCCATCACCAAAATCGAATACAGTTTTCAATCTTGCTCGAAGGCGATCATCTCCGGTGGGGTGACATTTTCGGGCACACTGGCTAGAAAGGATGGGTCACCTATAGCGAGCATAGAAGATGGCAAATTCACTGTAGAGGTAGAGGGCAGCACAACGATATCTTTTGAGGGCCAGTTCAACAAGGCGGGCACGCGTGCGTCTGGCACTTGGGTAGCGGGTGCCTGTTCAGGCAAGTGGACATCTACCCACTGAGGGTGCTCAAGCCACTATGGTCCGGTGGTCACAATCAAACATCACACACTACATCGAGGAGAATGCAATGAATGGCAAGAAATTGTTACGGCAAGTGATTGGCTTGACATCGGTTTTGCTGCTGTTGGTCGCGTGTAGCACGCCTGCTCCTACGCCGACAGTCACACCTGCCCCTACACCCACGCCGACGCCCAATCCAACACCGACCCCCATCGGCGGGGGTAGGGGGCAAATCGCATTCGTTTCTAATAGAGACGGCAATGCTGAAATCTATGTCATGCAGGCCGATGGTTCCGCGCAAACCAATCTGACCAATCACGAATCGAAGGATGATTGGCCTGCCATGTCGCCGGATGGCACGCGGTTGGCCTTTGTCTCCGATCGTGACGAGCCACATCCAGACACCTGCAAAGGCCAATGCAATTCAGAGATATATGCCATCAACACTGACGGCGCCGATCTGACCCGCCTCACCGAAGGCCCAGAATACGAGATGTTCCCTGCCTGGTCGCCGGACGGCACTCAGATCGCTTTCAACTCGTCCCGCGATCCGGGGTTCGATCTGTTTGTGATGGCCGTCGATGGCTCCGATTTGGCCAACCCAACCGGCCACAAGGGTGTGGACCTGTACCCTACCTGGATGCCGGAGGGGGCGATTGTCTTTCTGTCCCTGCGCGATGGTGGATTCCAGTTCTATCAGGTGAACGCCGATGGCTCTGATCTGTCGATGCTGGATAGCGGTTTACCGGTCAGCGATCCGTCTCAGTCCGAAAAAGTGAGCTTTATGGTGACCGAGGGATACATGTTTTTCTCTTATGTGGGCAGTATATACGACTTGCAAACCTTCCAAGATAGCGGCTCATCGCTCGGCGAATTCCCTGCCTGGTCGCCGGATGGCACACACATCGTTTTTCACTCCAGGCGCGATGGCAACAGAGAAATCTATACCGTGAACGCCGACCTTTCCAACCTGAAACGGTTGACGGACAACGCAGCCGAAGACGCGTTCCCCACCTGGTCGCCGGATGGATCACAGATTGCCTTCCAGTCTGGCCGCGATGGCAACTTGGAGATTTACGTCATGAACGCCGACGGTACCAATCTGAGAAACCTGACCAACAACCCGGCGGATGATACGCTTCCCACTTGGTATCCCTAGACATCTTCATATGCTCGATCTTTGACAAATGAGGCAAGATTTTGCATGTCATGCTGAGCCCTTCGACTACGCCCCTGGTCCCCTTGGTC
>CAYNKW010000074.1:8394-16894 GCA_964397845.1 uncultured Anaerolineae bacterium | reverse complement strand
CAGCCCCCTGCCCTATCGGGATGAGGTAAGCTCCCTTTGCCTGCCCTGAACTCTGTCCTGAGCTCGTCGAAGAGCCACGTCGAAGAGGCCGTGTGTCCAGGTCGAGCAGCACGCGGCGGGGGAGATGGGCTTTTGGCTTTGGCAAGTCTGGCTCCAGTTTGACACCGAAGAGCAGCCCTCGCGAGTTGGTCACTTTGACCCGTCGCCCGCCCAGGCTGGCCTGCATCTGGTGCGCTACCTCCGGCTCCAGCAGTTGCTCGATCTTGACCGGCAGTCGCTGCACGTCCACCTCAAAGGCGACGATGCCCAGGTCGTTCAGCAGGATGGTGCGCTTCCAGATCACTTCCTGGATGCCGCCGTCTTTCCGCTTGCGATACAGCCCCCGATTGAGCAACGTGTGCCGCATGCCGCGGAAGATACTTTCCAGATGCCGCCTTTCGACTGTGCTCAAGACAGGTTGCCCAGTTGGGGCCAGTCCGTGGGGCATGGCGTTCTCCTTCCCTTGTGCCCTTATGCATCTTCCCAATCCTGCTGGAGCGCGGCCAGCAAGTGCCTTTCTTCGGGGATAGCTTTGTCCAGGACGACGACTTCCGGCAGGCGAGGAACGGGACGGGAAGCGGTGGCCAGCGCGACGCGCTCGGCGAGTTGCCGGCTCTGAGCGCTGAGTCCCCGGCCCTGTCCGGCGGCCGCGACCAGTTGTGTGGCCTGGGCCTGCGTCGTCACCTGGAGTTGCTCACCCTGGTCGTTGGCTGGCATAAGGTGGCGGGTGGTCGCTCCCTGCGGGTCGGAGCCGTAGACCACTGTCCCGGCCAGTTGGCGGTTGGGATCGTGATAATAGGTCTGCCTGCCGGCGCGGCCTTGCACCACGGGAAAGAGCCCGTTGGCGTGGGGGTGAATGAGCCGCGACCGCTGCCACACGACCCGTACCAGCCCTGCTGTGAGGCCGGCCACGGCGAGCAAGACAACAGCCGCCAGCCCACTCCAGAAGCCGATTTTGATGGCCTGCATTTTGGCCGCCGTCTTCAGGTGGAGGACTTCCATTCGGGTCTGGTATTCGGCCGATGACCTCCCCTGCCCCGCGAGAACCGCACCCAGGGTGCAGGCCAGCAACAGGATCAGAAGCAGGGTGAGGATGAAGGCTGTGCCTTTTCGCATGTCAATGCTCGATTTGCCATTTGCAATCGTAAGCGTTCAGGGGAGCCTTGCGAAGGTTTTTTTAACCTTCGCAAGGCTTTTCCAGCCTTGATTTTATGCCTCGGCGCAAGTTGTATGGGGACAAGGTTGTGCATACTTGACTTATATATACGTCTAGTCAATTATACCATACTCTTTCCTTTCTGTCAACTGGCGTGGCGAGCGTATCACACTGCTCTTGACAGTTCCCCTACCCTATGGTATAATACTCTCAAGTTGTCTATACAAGTTGGGAGCCCGCAAATTGTGATGGTTGAAGAGGAGCGCGGAGACATCAAATATCGTCGCATCTACCGCGAGTTGCGGCGTGACATCCAGTCTGGCCGCTGGAAGGTTGGCCAGCGGATTCCCTCGGAGACGGAGCTGTCGGATACTTATGGCGTCAGCCGGGGGACGGTGCGCAATGCTATCGAGCAACTGGTGAACGACCGGATGCTCCGCAAGGAGCAGGGCCGGGGCACGTTTGTCATCAGCGCCGTGCCGCGCCTGCGCAAGAACCTCGATTGGCTGGCTTCTTTCACCAGGCAACTGCGGGACGGTGGCATCAGGCCCTCCACCGAGGTCCTGGAGGCCGGTCTGATGCCGGCCGGCCAGGCCGAAGGCCGGGTCATCGAAGGCTTTGCCCTGCCCAGGACGGCCGAGGTTGTCTACATCCGCCGTCTGCGGCGCGGCAACGACGTGCCCTTTGCCATCCAGACGGTCTATCTCTTGCCTGACCGTTGCCCTGGCATCCTAGACGAGGGCGTGGACCTGAGCCAACTGTTCCCCTTGTACGCCGAGCGGTACGACACGCGCGTCACCTTTGCCCACGAGATCATCCGCGTGGCGGCCGCCAGCCCCGACGAAGCGGCTTTGCTGGAGATTGCCCCCGGCGACCCGGTGGTCATCCGCGATCGGATATCGGCCGGCCAGGACGAGTATCCTTTCGAGGTGCTCCATTCGGTGGATCGGGGCGATCGCTTTGAATATCGCTACGAGATCCTGGGCGATTCGACGCGGATGATGAAATAGTACCATTAGTGGTCCCGATCTTTACACTAGCGAAGCTTCACCTCAAACCGATGAGTGTGAACTTGTCATTCTGAGCGAGCGGAGCGAGCGAAGAATCTCGTTGCACCAATTGAGGAACGAGATGCTTCGCTTCGCTCAGCATGACAGACAAAATCTTGCCTCATTTGTCAAAGATCGGTTATATGAAGATGTCTAGTGATCCAAATCCATCAACCGGCTGAGCAGATTGTACATATTGGATTGTTAATAGTGCTTTTTGGATTAGTAGTTGTCCATATTGTACCATATTTCTTTGATCTTGTCAAGGGGTAGGATGCTGGTGATAAAGGCTAACATCAAAGTGCTCATAGCCACACGGGAGCAGGATACCGGCGAAAAGTTGACTTATGAGCGACTGTCCGAAGGAACAGGACTGAGCCGACATACCATCCGCCGGTTGGCCGAGAATCAGACAGCGAGAGTGGATCTGACCACCCTTGACAAGCTCTGCAAGTTTTTCAACTGCGACGTCGGAGACCTCCTTTACTACGTTCCCAATGAGTGAGAGGGGCTATATTTGTGTTTTGCGCCATGATCCCTTGTTAGGCGCACTAATAAGCTTCGGGAAGAATGAAGGATGATTACGATTACAAATAGCAAGGTCTCAGGATTTGAACCTCAATGGGCACCTTTTAGAGGCTTCTCTCTGCTGTTTGATAATCCAGACAAGAGTGTCTCATCAATGGAAAGGGATTGGCTTAAGGTTGATTGCCCCTCGGATGGGAATGAATATCCACAACTTTATAGAGGTTTTGTTGAATTCTTGAATGAGATAGGAAGGCATAGCCTAACAAATACCTACTTGTTTTGTCACCTACCTTCCAGCTCGTATCATGTCACAGCATGGGATGGACTGAATGATGGTAATGTGCAAAGTGTGTCGGCTAGTTATCGCTTGGAACTCGGGGATTTCCTAAAGAATCTGCCAGGCTCTCTTCTCACAGACAAGAAATTTACCAAAGACATCTACGACTCTCCACTGATCACCAGCACGAATTGGTCCATCACATTCAAGTTCAATAAGCTGGCTAAATGGGGCAATCAGGTGCTCGTGGCGCGTCTAATGCCAGCCGATCAAGACTCCGAGAGGGAATTCAAACGCATTGTCGACGACCGCAAGGCTCTATGCGTGAGGTTTCGAGAACGGTTTAAAGTCAAGATGCGAAGCAGTTATAGTCCACACGTGACTCTTGGCTACTTCGCAAACGAGGAACATGCAGAGTTGGCTACCCCTCAAATAGATCGCTGGACTAAATTGGCCAAGGGAAAAGTTGGCCACCAGACCATTACTTTTAGCAGCATCAGCCTCTATGGCTTTACCGATATGGTA
This sequence comes from uncultured Anaerolineae bacterium, assembly GCA_964397845.1. Lineage (GTDB taxonomy): Bacteria > Chloroflexota > Anaerolineae > CAYNKW01 > CAYNKW01 > CAYNKW01. Next base: position 13,320 of record CAYNKW010000074.1, on the reverse strand, counting down.
ACTTTTTTCAGCCGATACGCTGGAAGATTGGCGGGATCAATTGGAAGAGGTGTTAAGGGATAACTATGGGCCAAACGAGAGCTTATACGACCGTTGATCGAAAAGAAACCGTTCACTTGCTGAACCGGCTGCCTCACGAGGACGCTGCCGGGCAGTTGCGGACGGCCACTGCACTGGCCTGGATCGGCATTCAGGCACGGAAGCAGGATGCGGCGGTGCGGGGCCGCCTCAGCAGCGCTGCGAGAGGGCGGGTAGACGCGACGCACTTTGTGCCGGCTCTCGAGGCCTTCCCTTCCCTGCCTGTGCCGGTGCGCCGTGAGATGGCCCTGGCCCTGGGTGACCTGGCCGGCGGTGTGGCCGTGACCGAGTTGGCTCGCCTGGCGTCCGCACCCGATGCCGGGGCGCGGCTCATTGCCGTGGATGCCCTGGGCAAGATCGGTGGTCCCAAGGCGGTGGCGACGCTCAGGACCGCTGCCGGGGACGTCGACGAAGCCGTGCGCGCCGAAGCGGTTCGCGCCCTGGGCCAACTGGCCGTCGCGGAGAAAGACGCCGGTGCGCCGGAAAGAGTGGAGGTGGAAACTCTGCTTCTCGATGTGATGTCCGGCGATCCGTCCAGGTACGTGCGGGAGGCGGCCAGCGAGGCGTTGTCCGCGATCCGGCAAGTCATCGCTCGCCCGCCTCAAGCCCCGGCCGAGCGCATCCCCGCGCCGGCGTTCCCCGTCTCTGTCTGATCCCATTGACCCTTGAACCCCCTCGACGTTTCTGTGGACACCCCGCTGGAGAAACTCTGGGCGCTACGCTGCCTCAGCGAGCAGCCCTTCGACCGGCAGGAGCGGGAGATCTTGCAGCAGTTGCACCGCCAGGGGGGCGAGGCGGTGCAGCGTTTCATCCAACGCTTTGGCTTCAGCCCGATCACTGTGGCGGTACATCGCTGGCACGCTCGCTTTCGCAAGAGCCTGTCGCCAGAACCGCCGCGAGAGACTGTCCTTTGCGCTTTCACCTCCGTGACCGACTGGCTGGTGGATCAGGCCGATCTCGGGGTGCTGGTGCGGTGGGCGGCCCGGCAACAGGGTCTCACGCCGGCGGCGCTTCTGGAGCAGGCTGGTCAGCGGGCTGCGAGCGGGGTGAACAGCCGGGGCGGCGATCTGAGGGTCGAGGTCTTTGACCTGACTGACCTGATCGCTGCCCTGATCTATTTCTTCGAGTCGCCGCCGGGACTCAAGCCGGCCGTGCGTGATCGGACGTTGCGTGATCGGTTGGCAGACTTTTTGGCGTCGCGTCCTCCGGGGCAGGTGCGGCGTGTGTTGGGCGGCGCAGCGGCCGTCGCTGCCGATGTGTTGGCCGAACTGGAAGCCGGGAACGCTGCCTTGTTCACGCTGTATCATTCGGCGACGCAGGCCATGGATCACCAGCGGAACGTACATCGCCTGGTGCTGGGGAACGCTGAGGCGATGTTGGCGCTCGTCTCGGCCCAGACGCCGGGCATCTACCAGGTTGCCGGCAAGACTTACGAACATCCCACCAGCGTCAGCGTCGTCTTTTCCTACGACGCTGGCTTTGCCCTGGATCCCTTTCGAGCCTTTCTCACCGATCGGGTGATCTTTCGCCACGCGCCCCGGCGGCCAGAGCCGCCGCCTTGGCGCGAAATACGGGTGCATCCAGTGGATGGCTCGCCCGTAGCGTGGACATTGCCTCGTGCCAGCGACGAGTGGCCCTGGCTGCCCGGCTTTCTCCGCTGGTGGGTAGAGGGAGAGACGCTGCACCTGGCCTTTGCCGATGCGCATCTGCTGCGTCGCATCGCGGAGCGGCACCACTATATCATCTTGAGTGGGATCGGGCCAGGCACGTTCGACGTTTCCGAGGCTGCCGGTCCCTTGCGACGATTGATCGCGAGGGAAGTGGCTGCCCAACTGCGCGTCCTGGCCGGCGCGGGAGCCACCCTGCACCTGGAGGTTGGCGGCAGCGTCGGCCCGCACCAGCGAGTCGCTCCGCTGGCCGGGGCGTTGGGCGGTGTCGTCCCCAGCCTGGGCCTGAACGACGCGGAACTGGTCCAGATGACTGGCCTGGCGGATTTCCAGCTTGCTCTGGGGACAGGGCACAGCGAGATGTACGGGCGTTACCTGCGGGCGCTGGCTCTGGCAGAGCGGCTGTCACTGGATCGGGTCTATGTTCACGGCAACGATGCCGATCTGATCCTGCGCCGGGATGGTTCGCCGGGGGCCATGCGCGACGAGGTGGCCGCCGATCTCTTTGCCAAAGGGGTGGTGGTGCTGTCGGTGCTTCAGCGCAGTGGCCCGGCCTGGCATGAGCGCGCCCGCCGGTTGTCGCCGGTGTTGCTGTGGCGTGGCTTCGAGGCTCTCATCTCTCTGGCCAGCGACCTGGCCGCCGAGCGCCACCCGGACCGCGGCAAGGCCTATCAGCGGCAACTGGAGGACACCCTGTATGCAGGCTACGCGCCGGCCCCCCGGCCGGGCGGCTACGCTGTAGCGGTCGTCCCCGTGATGTGGCCTGCATTGCCGCGCAACATTCACCCCGGCGGCGCGGGCGATATTTGCTCTAGCGTGTCGCTGGTCTACGCTGGATTTTAGAGAGGTTGTGAACCTTGGCCGGCTCCGTCGCTTCCCCTTCCCTGCCCGAGTGTGAGGCCATCTGGCAAGAGACGCTGGCCATGGCGGACTTTGATCCAATGGCGCTGCAGCACGAACGGGCGCGCAACGCGCGGCTCGCCTATGGCTTGACGCTGGTGGCCGACTACCCCCTGCCAGACGACGTCCTGGCCGGCGTCGAGCGGCTGCGCCGGGTCTGCCGGCAGGTCCTGGGCGACGAGGTGCTCCTCTATCCCGACGAACACCTGCACCTCACCGTCTACAGTTTGCTGCGGAGTCGAGCCGATCCTTTGCCGGAGGAGGGATTGGCGGCCGTCTGGTCGGGCTGGCTGCCCCGGTTGGAAGAGATCGCCGGCCAGTTGCCGTCCCTGGCGGTGCTGCTGCAAGGGTTGTCGATCACGAGGAACGGGGCGGTGCTGGTGTGTGGCGTGGCCAGCGATGGCCTGCGATGGTTGCAAGCGCAGGTGAGCCGGCTACCCGGTGTGGCGGCGCCTCGCGGCATCCCGCCGCACATCACCATCGGTCAGGTCAGGCGACCGTGCGGCACGGCGGATGCCTTTGCTGAAGCGATGGTGACTCTCCATTGTCACGCTGCTGACCCGGTGGGCACGTTGCGCTCGACCCGGTTGCGGGTGCTGTACTATCACAGCCGCCTGCTGGACCGGGTGATCCAGTCGGCGGTGATTCCCCTGGGACAGAGGGGATAACCCGAGTCCGCTCTGCCCTGGCTGGCGACAGGCTCGGCTTCGTTTCTTTCCTCGTTTTTCCCCCGCCTGGCGGGCAAATTTCCCTCAGAGACGATCTCAGGGCGAGTTTGTCACTACAACATATTGTGGTATTGTCAAATTAAAGTGCAAGATGTTGTGTTTTGATTCCCCTGAGTTGGTAGGTTGGCCGGCTGGTAACCTGGCAGAGCGGTGGATAGTGTTGCTTTGTTGCTTTGTCAACTTGTTGCTTAGTTGATATATACTAATCATCCTTCTGCAGCCCAAGCCTTATTCCCATAGCGTTTGAAAAACTCGTCCAGCGCCTGTCGCACTACTTCCGACTCGCCCTGGCCGGTCATGAAGGCGTACTCTTTGAGCAGCCGAACCTGATCGGGGGTCAGGTAATGGGTCTTGCGGCTCAGTTCTATGCCGTCCCGCTTGCGTGTCTTGATCTTGATGGATTGAGGACGGGATGACAAGTCAACAAGTCGACTTGTTGATATATCTACAAGTTGTTCTGTTGGCTCTGTGACAAGTGGCTTTGTTGGCTCTGTGACAAGTTGTTCTGTTGGCTTTATGCTATGTTGATTTGTTGATTCAGGCGGTTCCGCCGGTTTGGATGGGCGCTGACCGGGAAGGGGTACGTCCTCTTGCAGCCTGCCCAGCAGTTCGCTCATCAGGTCGGGGGGGGTGCGTTGTTTGCCTTTATCTGTCATGGGCAATCCTTTCTACCAGCCGGGCATAGTCCTTGCTGCCTCGGGATGTGGGTGCGTATTCAAAGATTGTCTTGCCGTGGGCCGGGCACTCGGAGAGAGCCACGTTGTATTGAATAGGGGGCAACACCATGCGCTGAAAGTGGTCCACCAGTTGCTGCAGGATCTCGCCGCTCTTGCGTACCCGCCTGTCAAAGAAGGTGGGCAAGACGTATTTCAGATGAACGGCTCGGTTGTACTGCCGGACGCCCTGGATCGCCTCCAAAAAGTCGGCCATGCCGTAGACGGCCAGGGCCTCCATGCTGATGGGCAACAATACCTCCTGGGCGTAGAACAGCGCGTTGACGTTGAGCACATCCCAACTGGGGGCAGTGTCTAGGATGACATAATCATATCTTTCCAGATCGCCCAGCTTCTCGGAGAGAACGTGTTCCGCGCCGTAGGGCAGGCTGGCGATGGTCTTTTTGGTGCGGGCCAGCAGCCGGCCGCCGGCCAGCAGGTCCAGGTTCGCGCGGGCGGGGGTGATTGCCCGGTGGCGAGGGAGCCCTCGATCCAGTACTTCGTATAGTGAGTATACCGGTGTGATACCCAGGGCTCGAGCAACGTGTCCCTGCGTATCCAGGTCCACCAGCAGCACTCGCTCGCCGCGCATAGCCAGGCCCGCTCCCAGACTGACGGCCGTCGTCGTCTTGCCCACGCCGCCTTTGGAGTTGCTGATGACGATCTTGCGCGGCTTTTGTAGCCGGGATTGTTTGCTCAACTTGTCACCTCATCAACATGTTGACTTGTTTGTGTGGTGAGATTATACCTGGTTTTGCCCGGTGTGTCAAACGGCGCGACCGGCTGGCGATTTGACGACTTGGCCGATTTGTATTATTATTATGATACTCGCTACTCGAC
>CAYNKW010000074.1:5602-8294 GCA_964397845.1 uncultured Anaerolineae bacterium | reverse complement strand
GGCGATTTGACGACTTGGCCGATTTGTATTATTATTATGATACTCGCTACTCGACCCGCCGCTGGGCCCGCACTGAGTCCTGCCCTGGGCCCTTTGGCCCCAGGACAAAGGGGACGGAGGGCGTAGTCGAAGGGTCGAAGGCGCAGTCGAACGGAGAGCCACGAGCCCCGGCGTCGAGAAAGCAAGTGCTCCCACTGGACTGTGGTCCGCCTTGAGCGTTTGGAGATTATACTTTCTTATACAAGAACAAACTGACCGGCTTTGATCGCGTGAGACAGAAAGGAAAAAGCTCCCAATGAAGGGCAGAAAGCTTTTGATGATCCCCGGCCCCATCGAGTTCGATCCGGCCGTAATGGAGACCATGGGCGCGGCAACCACCAGCCACGTGGCGCCCGATTTTGTCGAGGCCTTTGGCCAGGCACTGGAACGGATGCGCCAGGTGTGGCTCTCGCCCGATGGCCAGCCGTTCGTCGTCGCCGGTTCCGGTACACTGGCTATGGACATGGCCGTCGCCAATCTGGTGCAGCCAGGCGACCGCGCGCTGGTGATCAACACCGGCTACTTTAGCGACCGCATGGCAGCCATCCTGGAGCGGTACGGGGCGGAGGTGGATCACCTCCGCGCACCGCTGGGCGACCGGCCGCCCACCGAAGAGGTGCAAGCGGCGTTGGGCCGGGCCAAGTACAAGGTGATGGCCATCACCCACGTGGACACCAGCACCGCTGTCGCAGCCGACGTGGAGGACTGGGCCAGGCTGGGTTGCCACAGGGAAACCCTGACCATCGTGGACGGCGTCTGCTCGGTGGCCGGCGAAGAGTTGCGCCAGAAGGATTGGTGTGTGGACGTGGCGCTGACGGCCTCGCAGAAGGCTGTCGGGGTGCCGCCGGGACTGGCGTTGCTGGTGGCCGGACCGAGGGCCATGGAGGCCTTCCGTCGCCGTCGCCGTCCGGTGGCCAACTACTATGTTGATTGGGACAACTGGTTGCCCATCATGGAGGCTTACGAGGCCCGCCGGCCGTCCTATTTTGGCACCCCGGCGGTGAACCTCGTCGCCGCGTTGAACGTGAGTCTGGGGCAGATTCTGGCTGAAGGAATGGATGCCCGCTTTGAGCGCCACCGCCGCATGAGCCGGGCGGTCAAGTCGGCTGTATCGGCGCTGGGTTTGGGCCAGGTGCCGCTGCGAGAAGAGGTCGCGGCGCACACCCTCACTGCGCCCCGCTACCCGGACGGCGTGGACAGCAGCTTGTTGGGGCATGTCAAGGCCGCCGGGGCTATCCTGGCTGGCGGGCTGCACCCCGAGATCAAGACTGAATATTTTCGTATCGGGCACATGGGTGTCACCAACTTTGGCGACGTGCTGGCGACGATCGGCGCCCTGGAGCAAGGGCTGATGGCCGTCGGCTACGACTTTGAGCCCGGCGCCGGTCTGGCGGCAGCGCAGGCTTTTCTGCTGGACTGACGCGCCAGAGGTGATCCTGACCCTCGGCCCGGCGCGTGGGCTGCTGCCTGTCGAGCAAGAGGCGCTGCGTGGCTTCCTGGAGCAGCTTCGCCGGGGCGAGGTGGAGACACCTGCCCCCCAGGGGGAGGGCGGCGCAGGCGGTGGTGGCCTGATCCTGGTGCCCGGTAAAGACCTGCCGGCCGGTGGCGTCCCGGTCGGCGGCAAAAAGGGAGGGGTAGGGTGAGCCAATCAGAGTTTTACACGGTATGTCTGACCTTCGACTTTGACGCTCTGAGTGTCTGGCTGGGAGGGTATCCCCGTGTGACGCCAGCCATGCTCTCGCGGGGTGAGTTTGGCGCACTGGTGGGCGTGCCGCGCATCCTGGAACTGCTGCGGCGGTACGACATCCGTGCCACTTTTTTCACGCCAGGCCACACTGCCGAGTCGTTTCCAGAAACGATGGCCGCTATCGTGCAGACGGGGCACGAGGTGGGACACCACGGCTACGGCCACGAGGATCCCAGTACCCAAACAGCCGCCGAGGAGCAGGCCAGCCTGGAACGAGGGCTGGCGGCGTTGGAAAAGGTGACCGGCCGGCGCCCCAAAGGCTATCGCTCCCCATCGTGGGATTACAGTGATGCCACCCTGTCGCTGCTGGTCGAATATGGTTTTGTCTACGACTCCAGCCTCTTTGCCGGCGACTTTTATCCCTACCACCCCCGCCTGGGCGACGTGGTGAGTAGGGATCAACCACTGCAACGGGGCGAACCGGCCCCCATCTGGGAGTTCCCGGTTCACTTTTCCCTGGACGACTGGCCTCACTTTACCTTCAACTTTGACCCCTATCGCATGGGCCTCTCTGCGCCGTCCAGGGTCTTTGAAATCTGGAGCGCGGAATTCGACTACATGCGCACGCACGCGGCCGGCGGCGTGCTGACACTGACCATGCATCCACAAGTGATCGGGCGCGGACATCGCATGGCCATGCTGGAGCGGCTCATCGAGCACATCCTGGCTGCCGGGAACATCCGCTTTGCCCGTCTGATTGACGTGGCGCAAGAGATGGAACAGCAGGAGTAGGCGGAACAAGTCCCTGCCCTCTATTGTTGTGGCTACCACCTGGCAATTCTACAATTTTTCGAACCACATCAATAGACCCAGGATCACGAAAAGCGCGGCCCCTGCCTTTCGTAGCGCCATTTCTGGAATGAAGCGGGTGAGCAATTCGCCGCCCAGTACGCCGATGCCTGTGAC
>CAYNKW010000074.1:2433-5502 GCA_964397845.1 uncultured Anaerolineae bacterium | reverse complement strand
AGGTCAAGGGGAATGCAATATGACAACGATCTCCCTCTCTACAGCCGAACGGGAGAAGCGTCGTGCCTCGCTGGTCTCGGTGTTGACGGTGCTGTGCCTCATCGTCCTAAAAGTGACCGTCGGCCTGATCACCGGCAGCCTGGGCGTGCTGGCGCAGGCCGCCGATTCGGTGCTGGATATGGCTGCCTCGGCCCTGGTCTTCTTTGCTGTGCGCGCCGCTGACCAACCGCCCGACGCGGAGCATCCCTACGGCCATGGCAAGGTGGAGAACCTGTCGGCACTGGCCGAAACGCTGTTGCTGCTGGCCACGTGCGCCTGGATCGTCTACGAGGCCATCCAGCGGCTGGTCTCCCGTCCTGTAGCCATTGAGGCCGACGTGTGGGGCATGGTGGTGATGCTGCTCTCCATCGTGACCAGCATCGGGCTTTCGACTTATCTGATGGGCGTGGCCCGGCGGCACCGCAGCCAGTCGTTGGAGGGGAACGCTCTCAACTTTCGCACCGACGTGTTGAGTTCCTCCGTGGTACTGCTGGGCCTGGGGCTGGTCTGGTTGAGTCGCCACCTGGGGCCAGGGTGGGCCTGGCTGGAAAGGGCAGACCCTGTGGCCGCATTGCTGGTGACACTATTGGTGCTGCGGGTGAGCTTGCAATTGGGCCGGCGCGCAGTGGGTGAGTTACTGGACGAGTCGCCGCCGGGCCTGGCCGAGCGCATCGCCGCCGAGGCGGAATCGGTGCCGGGAGTGTTGGGTGTGCGGACGCTGCGCGCCCGACTGGCGGGCGCGGCTGCCTTCGTGGACCTCACCGTGGGCGTGGATCGCAGCACCTCGCTGGAGGAGGCGCACTGCATCGCCACCGCCGTGGAGGAGCGGGTGCTGACGCTGGTGCCGGAAGGTGATGTCGTCGTCCACGTGGACCCCGTAGCAGGCGAGACAGAAACGCTGGTGCAGGCGGTGAGCGCCGTCGCCGCGCAGTTGGGCGCACGGGTGCACAACATCCATGCCCACGATGTGTGGGGGCGCCTCTACGTGTCGCTGCATCTGGAAGTGGATGACTCGCTCACCCTGGGCGCGGCCCACGTCCTGGCCGATCGCTTTGAGGAGGCCGTGCGCCAGGAAATCCCCGCCGTGACCGAGATCAACACCCATCTGGAGCCGCGCGGCGCGCTGGTACACAGCGCGCCGACGGCCAGCGTTACAACTGCCGAGGTGCAAGCCCTGGTGCGCCAGGCTGCGTCGGAGGTGAGTGAGATTCGCAATTGTCACGATGTTCAAGTACGTACCGGGCACGGCGGATTGTATGTCTCGTTGCACTGCCTGGCCGATGCGGACCTGCCCATCGCCGAGGCTCACCGGCTGGCCAGCCAGGTGGAGCGGCGCGTCGTGACCCGACTGCCGGATGTAGTTCAGGTGCTGGTGCACGTCGAGCCAGAGAAGCGCGATGCGTGAAGCATAGACCTTGACTCTTGGCCTGACCTGTGATAGAATGTCTGTAGAATCCGCACAGCCACCGCCGATGTCTTCCTCGCAGTCCGGCACGCTCTGTCTGCAAGCTGAGGAGGGAGAACCCGTGAATGATTCACAGCCGACCTCTAGCCTGGGAGTGATCCTGGTGGGTGGTCGGTTGTTTGTTTGTTTGCCGGGCGGATGGCTATAGCTTCGCTCCAGCCCCTGTCCCGCGGGGGCGTCGGCCTGAGGACGGGCCTTAGATCGGATATGCTTTCCTAACAACGAGGGAAGGTGGCTATAACGTTCACCTGGATCGAAACAAGAGGGAGATGAAAATGAAGATTCTGATGATATACATGGGACTTGGCAATCTCCCTATACCAAAGTTCCATCATGGTATTGGGTCACTGGCAGCGGTATTGAAGGAGAAAGGCCATCTGGTTTCGCTCTTGTACGCGCCCGACTGTGATAATGCAACTGTTGTGACGAAACTGGATGAATTTAGCCCACATCTGATCGGCATCTCTTTTATATCACCGAAGGCCAGAGCCGCCAGGCTAGTCTGTGATCTATGTGCCCGGCAGCGCCCACAAACTCCGATTGTCTTGGGTGGCATACACCCAACCGTGTGCCCGGAGGAATGTATCCACTATCCAGGCGTTACCGCGATATGCATCGGTGAGGGCGAAGAGTCTTTTCTTCAGTTTGTTTCAGCATTAGACAGTGGAGACAAAAGAGTGGACATACCAGGGCTCTGGATAAATGATCAAGGACACGTTGTCCGAAACCCTGTTCGCCAATGGATTTCTGACCTCAATGCTTTACCCTTTGCCGATAGAGAAATCTTTGATCATCAACGTGAAATTGATGCCCTCGGAGGAAGGACTGTTTTCATAACAGGTCGAGGTTGCCCATTCAATTGCTCCTTTTGTGTTAACAGAGCTTTGGGGCACCTGGTTGGGCGGGCGACGAACCCGGTGAGACGTCGTAGTGTGAGGCACGTCATACGGGAGATAGAACAGGTTGTACAGAGATACGAGAGCGTCAGGCTGATAAGCTTTCAAGATGATACCTTTACACTACAACCTAAATGGTTGGCAGAGTTCTGCTCTGAATATGCCAGACGGTTTGATATACCTTTCATCTGCCAGAGCCGCGCTGATACCATGAATCTACGTGTTGCTGATCTATTGGTCAGTGCCAACTGTGTGGAGGTGAGAATAGGGCTGGAGACAGGAGATGACTATTTGCGCAATCAAGTGTTGGGAAAAAGGGTGTCACGCCGGCAGATCATTGACGCCTTTGACATCTTGCAACGTCGTGGAATCAGAACAATGGCGTATATTATGATTGGAGTACCGTTTGAAACGATAAAAAGTCTTCAGAAGACCTATGAGCTCTGTGTTGCAGTCAACCCAAACTTTATCCGTGTTTCGACCTTCCAGCCGTTTCCCGGAACACAACTGCTCGAGTTGTGTGAAAAAGAAGGCTGGTTAAACAGTCGAACCTTTGAAACCCTTTATGACGCTTCGATTCTCGATCAGCCTGGGGTCACACAAAAAGACCTTGATTTCTTTCGGGGTTTGTTTCAGAAGCGATTTCGAGATGTTCCCGAGGCTGGACTG
>CAYNKW010000074.1:0-2333 GCA_964397845.1 uncultured Anaerolineae bacterium | reverse complement strand
TAAGGAGGAACCATGTCACCGCGAAAGAAACGCCTGATCACAGCAGAGGACCTGTATCGTTTTCAACTGATCACCGATTGTCAAATCTCACCCGACGGGCAGCACGTCGTCTTTTGCGTCCAGCGAGTGGACAAGAAGGCCGAGAAAAAGTATTCAAATCTCTGGCTCGTGCCCACGGATAGGGGGCGCCCCCGCCGGTTTACCTACGGCGACCAGGTGGACAGCCAGCCCCGATGGTCGCCCGATGGCCGCGAGATCGCCTTTCTCTCTAACCGGGGCGATGAAAAGCAGCCGCAGATGTACATCATTCCCTTTTCCGGGGGGGAGGCGCGACCGCTCACCAATTTGAAGGGTGAGTTTGACGCTTTTGAATGGTCGCCCGAGGGCAGGCATCTCGTCTGCCAGTTTCGCAAAAAAGACCAGGAGGCCATCGAACGGGAGAAGGACGAGCGAAAGAAGGAATTGGGGGTCGTATCGCGCCACATTTCTCGCGTTTTCTACAAGTTGGATGCCACCGGCTACTTGCCCCAAGAGCGCTGGCACATCTGGACGGTTGATGCTCGCAACGGCAGGGCTGAACAATTGACCGACGGTGAGGTTTACGACGAATGGGCGCCGCGTTGGTCGCCGGATGGACAGGAGATCGTATTTTGCTCCAACCGCAGCGAGGATCCCGATCTCGATCCCGATGCGGTGGATCTGTTTGTCATACCGGCGATGGGCGGCGAGATGCGCAAGATCGAAACGCCTTTTGGCGAAAAGCAGTTGCCCGGTTTCTCGCCGGATGGCCGGTGGATTGCCTACGTGGGCCGCGAGGGGCGTGGCGAGTGGTGGAAAAATGACTGCCTGTGGGTGGTGCCGGCCGACGGCCAGGGCCAGGCCCGAAACCTGACGAGCGGATTCGATTTTCACGTGTCGAGTCTCACGCTCAACGATATGGGCTCCCCGGCCATGATGCCGCCCACCTGGTCGAAGGGTGGGCAGACGCTCTATTTCCAGGTGGTGCACCACGGTAATACGATGCTTAAATCGATCTCGCTGGACGGCGATGATTTGCAAACTATCATCGGCGGCGATGGGGTCGTGGGGACGTTCACTTTTGACGGGGAGCAGACAAAGCTGGTCTATTTCTACGGCGAGATGAAAAACCCTGGCCAGGTCTGGGTGCACAACGTGGCCGCTGGACGCTTCCGCAAGCTGACGCGCGTCAACGAGGCCCTGCTGCGGGGGATAGACCTGGGCGAGATCGAAGAGGTTTGGTTCAAGGGCGCGGCGGGCAACGATCTGCAGGGCTGGATTCTCAAACCGCCCGGCTTTGATCCGTCGGGGAAATACCCCTCGATCCTGGAGATTCACGGCGGCCCCCTGCTACAGTACGGCAACTTTTTCATGCACGAGTTCTACTACCTGGCGGCGCAGGGCTACGTCGTCTATTTCTCCAATCCGCGCGGCGGGCAAGGGTACGGCGAGGAGCACGCCAAGGCCATCTGGGGCGCCTGGGGCACGGCCGACTATGACGACCTGATGGCCTGGGCCGATTACGTGGCGCAGCAGCCATACATTGACCACGATCGGATGGGCGTCACCGGCGGCAGCTATGGCGGCTACATGACCAATTGGATCATCGGCCACACCGATCGGTTCAAGGCCGCCGTCACGCAGCGGAGCGTCAGCAACCAGACCAGCATCTGGGGCTCCAGTGACTTTAACTGGTATTTTCAACAGGAGCTTGGCGATCAGTCCCCCTGGGAGAACGTAGAAGGGTACTGGGAATCTTCGCCCATGAAGTACATTGACAACGCCAAAACGCCCACCCTCGTCATTCACAGTCAAAATGATCTGCGCTGCGCCATTGAGCAGGGCGAGCAGATTTTCGTGGCGCTCAAAAAGCTGGGTGTGGACAGCGAGTTCGTGATCTTTCCCAACGAGCCCCACGGTCTCTCGCGCACGGGCCGCACCGACCGGCGCATCGAGAGGCTGAACCACATCCGGCGCTGGTTTGACCGCTACTTGAAGGAGGACGACAGTCAGTGAGGAATGGGACACGGATTAACACAGATTTTTAGAATTCTCATCCGTGTTTGTCCGTGTGCATCCGTGTCCAAAATCCTGTCTCGTTTGTAAAGATTATGTGTTAGCTACGACCTTTGGCTAATCTCCTTATAGACCAAACTGCTCCGTATCCACCCACTCCATGCGCAGGAGGGACCAGAAATCCAGGGCCAGCCCGTCAAGAACGTAATCGTATGGTATCCATCCGTATCCCTCATCGCCCCAGCCGGTGCCCCATGAGTTGCGAAACAGGAGAGCGCCTGTAGTCTCCTTGTCGCACT
>CAYNKW010000073.1:0-16939 GCA_964397845.1 uncultured Anaerolineae bacterium | reverse complement strand
ACGGTTTCGATGCCACGTGAAAGATTATAACCTATCCCGATGGAAAGGTCAATCTCAAGCGTAGGACGAGTTGCCCAACTCGTCCCACAAGCGTAGAACGAGTTGCCAACTCGTCCCACAAGCGTAGAACGAGTTGGCAACTCGTTCCACAAGCGTAGGACGAGTTGCCCAACTCATCCCACAAGCGTAGAACGAGTTGGCAACTCGTTCTACAATTTGATTTGATCTGGTATTTGTGGGATAATAGGAGGTGCTGAAAGAGGACATGCAGAGGGGAGAGCTCGATGACTGAAGGTTCACCGGTCGTCCTCAGCGAACGAGAAAAGGAAATCTTGCAATTGGTGGCGCGGGGACTTTCCAACAAAGAGATTGCCCGCGAGTTGTTCATCAGTGTCAACACGGTCAAAGTCCATCTGCGCAATGTCTTTGGCAAGCTGGAGGTGAGTTCCCGCACCGAGGCCACGATGGTGGCCGTTCGCCAGGGCTGGGTGGCTGTGGGCAGGGAGGCGCCCGAAGGCAAGCCCCCCGTACTCCCCTCAGAACCGGTCGAACCTCTGGTCCCATGGCAGCGGATTTTCTTGCTGGCTGCGCTGGTTGTCGTGGCCGTTGCGCTGGCGTGGACCTGGCCCTCTTTGACACCGGCCGAAAGGTCGCCGGAGAACCCTCTGGCCGACAGCGTTGAGGCAGTGGCGCTGGCGGAGCCACCCAGCCTGCCCACGCGCTGGCAGGAGGAGGTGCCTATCTCGATTGCCCGGGGGCGACTGGCGGTGGTGGCTGCCAAGGGGTGCATCTATGCCATTGGGGGCGAGACGCCGGGGGGTGTCACCGGAGCAGTGGAAGCTTATGACCCGGTGCAGCGAGCCTGGTCCATGAAGGCCACCAAGCCCCTGCCGGTGGCTAACGTTGGCGGGGCAGTACTGGGTGGCAAGGTTTACGTGCCGGGAGGGTCATCCTCTGCTGGCCGTGTCACAGATGTGATGGAGGTCTACGATCCCGCTACCGATGGGTGGGAACAGGCAGCGCCGCTGCCGGCACCCCGGGCGGCCTATGCCCTGGCCGTCCATGGCGAGAAGCTTTACCTGTTTGGTGGGACCGGCGGCAGGCAACAGGACGTAGCGACGGTCTTTGTCTACGATCGGGCGGCTGATACGTGGCAAAGGGGACCCTCAATGCCACTGGCGCGGGCTTTTGCCGGGGCGGCCACGTTTGACGACAAGATCTATGTGGTGGGAGGCTATGCTGGCGGGCACGAATTGGATACCTGCCAGGTTTATCTGCCGGCGGTGGGAGAGTGGGAATCGTGTGCGCCGATGCATGAGGGTCGGGGAGGGCTCGCCCTCATCGCCGTTGGCCGCCAGCTCCGGGCCATCGGCGGCGGCTGGGAAAGTTACCTGGCTTACAACCAGTGGTACGATCCGAGCAAAGACAGTTGGTTTCGCTTCGAGACGCCAGTGTCGGGTCAGTGGCGGAACGCTGGCGCGGCCGAGATCGGTGGCAAAGTGTACGTCGTCGGCGGGTGGAGCGACGAATTTCTCAACGTCAACCTGGCGTACAAAGCCATGTACAAGGCCTTCATCCCCAGCGTGTTGCGGTGAGCTTTGGCCTGAACGCTTACCTTTTCTGCACACCCCGCGCACTGCACATTCCAGATCACAGCCCCGGCCCGGCCAACTTGGCCAGCTTCCGCGACGTCTCCTGCCAACTGACCTTGGACAGGCCCATTTTTTGGCGCAGTTTTTCGTGGTCCATGCTGGCTTTGTAATCGCGCACCGCGCTCGTCCACCGTAGCATCTCGAAGGAAAGGGTCGGTAGTCCGGCGCGCTGGGCCACGTCGTGCAGGACGTATTCCAGGTTGCGGGCGGTGCACTCAAACAATCGCTCTTTTGGCTGATACTGGGCCTGGTACTGCTGGAACACCGGCATCCAGCCGGTGGGCAGCTTGAGTTTGCGCTCTTTGTGCTGGTAACGAGGGTTGTCGTAGCGGATGAAGAGAGTGGGTTTTTGGGGATCGGACGTGTCTATGTGCCTCGGTTCGATCTTTGTGCACTCGCCCTTTTTGATGCCGGTTTGCAGCAGCAGGCTCACCAGCAGGTGTGGGCGGGCGTCGGGCTTTTCTGCTTCCAGCAAGGCGCACGTGATGTCCAGTATCTTTTCAACCTGGTTGTCGTACAGGATATCGGCCAGGGGAGCGCTGACGCTTTGCTGGATGACCGGCGCGGCCGGGTCGGCCGGCAACACCTGGCTTTCAGCGAGCCAGCCGAAGAAGACTTTGAGGGTCGTCACGCGGCGGGCGTAGGTCTTGGGGCTGCACGGCACGCCGCGCTTGTGGAGCATCCAGGTCAAAAAGTCGTTCAGCTTTTTGGTGCCGATCTCGCCCACCGGCGTGCGAGGGCCGACGTACTTGCCCAGCAGGCGCAGGTCACTCAGAAAGGCTTTGATGGTGTTCTCGGTGAAGCCCTGGCGGATCATGTGATCCTGGAACGGCCACAGAGCGGCGGCCAGCGAAGTCTCTGGCGTGGCAGGGGCGCTTTCCACCACCGGGGGACCAAACTCGCCCTGACTGCCTCGGCCCGTCTTGCCTTCGGGAAATAGCTTCAATTGTTCAGGGGTCATGGTTTGCCTCCTGGCGCACGGATGTTTCATTCGTGTAGTCATATTTTTACATAATTCTACCATACCTGTCCAATTTTGTCAACTGCCGGGAAGCAAGAAAAGCAAAAGACCTCCGAGGTTCCTCAAACCTTGGAGGTCTTGTGAGGTGACATCAAGTTAGAGCCGTGTCTTGAATTCCTCCATCGTCCGTCGCAGGCCCTCCTCCAGCGACACGACCGGCTGCCAGCCCAGTACCTGCCGGGCCTTGCTGATGTCCGGCTGGCGGGTCATAGGATCGTCTTTGGTGCGTTCGTCTGTAGGGGTGACAAAGACGGTCTCAGATTGGCTGCCGGTGACTTCCAATACCTTGTGAGCGAACTCCAGGATGGTCATTTCGCGCGGGTTGCCCAGGTTGACCGGTGAAGTCTCGTGGGAGTTCAGCAAGCGGACGATGCCCTCCACCATGTCTGAGATGTAGCAGAAACTCCTCGTTCGCGAACCGTCGTTGTAGACAGTTAGTGGCTCGCCGAGTAGGGACTGGCGGATAAAGTTAGGCACCACCCGCCCATCGTTCAACCGCATCCTGGGACCATAGGTGTTAAAGATGCGCGCAATGCGCGTATCCACGTCGTGGTAGCGGTGGTAGGCCATGGTCATTGCCTCGGCGAAACGCTTTGATTCGTCGTAGCAGCCGCGTGGCCCCACCGGGCTGACGTGTCCCCAATAGGTCTCCGGCTGAGGATGTACCTGCGGGTCACCATACACCTGGGAGGTGGAAGCCAGCAAGAATTGAGACCCCTTCTCCAGGGCGAGCCCCAGGGCGTTGTGCGTGCCCAAGGCGCCAACCTTGAGGGTCTGGATCGGTTTATTCAAATAGTCCACGGGGCTGGCCAGGGAAGCCAGGTGCAGCACAGCCTCCAAGGGGCCTTGCACATAGATGTAATGGGTCACATCGTGTTTGATAAAGAGAAAGCGATCGTCGCCGGCCAGGTGGGCGATGTTGCGGATGTTGCCGGTGCTCAGGTTGTCCATGGCGATGACTTGATGGCCCTCGGCCAGAAAACGGTCGCACAGGTGGGAGCCGATAAAACCTGCACCGCCGGTGATCAAGATGCGCATGGTAAATCTCCTTCATAGGGACTGGGGTGTCCCTGATAGAGTGTGTCGTGCTTGTTTGATGTCCCGGTGGATATGGGAGACCAATTCGTCCACGCTGTCGAACCGTCGTTCGTCGCGCAATCGCTCCACGAATTCCACGACCAGGTCCAGGCCATAGATATACTCGTCGAAATCCAGGATGTGTGTCTCCACGATGCGTTCGCCGTTGTCAAAGCTGGGCCGCACGCCGACGTTAGCCACGCCCAGGTAGCGTTCTTGACCTAGAATGGCGTGCACAGCGTAGACGCCGTCGGCAGGCAAAGCCTGCTCTGGGCGCACCGCCAGGTTGGCGGTGGGAATGCCCAGTTGGCGCCCTCGCCTCGCGCTCTGCACGACCTCGCCGGCCAGTCGGGGGTAGCGTCCCAGGAGCGTCGTGGCCTGGCGCACCTCGCCAGCAGCCAGGTGGCGACGGATGCGGGTGCTGGATATGACCTCGCCATCGCACAACAAAGTCTGCACCGGCGTGACAGTGAAGCCCAACTCCTGACCCAACGCCCGCAAGACCGGCAGGTTGCCTTCTCTGTTTCGTCCCAGGGCAAAATTTAGACCGATCCACAGCTCTCTGAGACGCAGGTGTCGTTTTATGGCGATCATGAAATCTCTGGCCGGGGTCTGGGCCAACTGGCGGTCGAAAGGCAAGATGACCGCCAAGTCCAGCCCCAGCTTTTCCAGCAGGGCGATCTTTTCACCTGGGAGGGTGATATAGCGGGGTGTGTTGTGCGGATCCAGGATCGACGCCGGGTGCGGATAAAAGGTGATCAGCCCACCGATCAAGTCCATTTTGCGCGCCTGTCGCAGAACCTGGCCGATGAGGTGCTGGTGCCCCCGATGAACGCCGTCGAATGAGCCGATGGTCAGTACAGTATCCTGGTGAAGATTTACCCGACCAAGATCGTCTATGAGTTGCATAAGTGAACCATGTCTCAACGGCAGACTATCTGACAGCGGGCGTGTGCAAAATGCGCTATCCTGATGGACGAAGATCGAACACGGTGTCCGGTTGCCATAAACTGCTGCGTTCGTCGTATTTGGCGATGGCGATGAGCGTTCCGTCGGCGGCGTAGACGCGTCGCAGGGCATGCTGCTCCTCAGTCGGGTCGGGGAGAGGGCCTGGGACTTGCTGGCCGTGGCGGAGGTGGCGCTCTGTTTCAGCATCCACGGTCATGCGCGCCATGCTGGTCAGGGCCGCATCCAGCGGCCAGAGGATGTCGGCAATGCTTTGTCCCTCTGGTTCCTGGAGACGACGCATGACCTCGTCCAGTTCTGTTGTCTCTTCCAGAGAGAATTGACCGCTCTTCAGTCGCACCAGACCGGTCAGATGGCCGCCGCAGCCGAGACGGTCTCCCAGGTCGCGGGCCAGGGCGCGGATATAGGTGCCAGGGCCGCAGTGCACGTCCACCGCCAGGTCTGGACTGCGCCATTCCAGGAGATGGACAGCGTGAATGACGACTCGGCGAGGTGCAGGTTCTGGGTCCATGCCCTGCCGCGCCAGTTTGTAAAGTGGCACGCCGTTCCGTTTGATGGCCGCATAGTGGGGAGGAATCTGGTCGATCTTGCCCACAAAGTTGGTCAGGGCGTCTTGAATGGCTGTCGCGTCCAGGTCCGCCGGCAGCGGTCGCTGGTGTATGACTTGCCCCTCGGCATCGTCGGTGTCGGTGGTCTGACCCAGGCGGATTTGGGCGCGATATATCTTGTCAGAAGCCATGAGATAGCGGGAAACGCGGGTGGCCTGGTCGAGACAGACGAGCAGCACGCCGGTAGCCATGGGGTCGAGGGTGCCGGTGTGACCTACCCGGCGGATGCGCGCTGCGCGGCGGATGGCGGCCACCACGTCGTGAGAGGTCATGCCCGATGGCTTATTGATGTTCAGGATGCCCGCCAACTCTGGGTGCCGAGGATACTTTTTGCGACTCACGGATCATTAGCCTGTTTGTTCTCGCCAGGCGGCCTGGAGAGCTGGCAGTACGGTGTCCAAGGCTTCTTGCAGAGTGGCCTTTAACGTGCAACCGGCGGCCTGCGGATGCCCGCCACCGCCCAGAGATAAAGCCACGTGGGACACATCCAACCCTGTCGCCGCTCTCATGCTCACGTCAATCTCGCCGCTGTCTTTTTCGGCGAACACCACGGCGATGTCTGCTTCGTTTACGTCGCCCAGAAGACTCACCAGGTCAGCGTTGCCCTCGGTATCGTAACCGCTCCGCGTTCGCATCTCCCGAGTGATCACGCTCCACAGGATGCGACCTTCCATGTGGGTTTCCTGGAGAGCCTGCGCCCACAGCCGGACGGCTGCCAAGGGGCGGTGGCTGAATACCCGATCGGTGATCTCGGTCAGGTTTGCTCCCACTTCCATCAACCGGGTGGCGGCGGCCATCACTTTAGGCGACGTATTGGCGGTGCGGAAGCCGCGCGTATCGCAGACGATGCCGGTCAGCAGACAGGTAGCCATGTCTGCATCGAGGGGAACGCCCATCATCTCCATCAGCTCGAGTATCATTTCTGCGGTTGCCACAGCGGTGGGGTCTACCCAGTTGAGTTCGCCAAAGCTGAGGTTGGTCACGTGATGGTCAATGTTGATGATCGGGATGTCCTTACCCTGGGGGGAGAGGCTCTGGTAGGGAGTGCCCATGCGACGCACAGCGCTGCAATCGAGGCTGACAATGAGATCGTATTCGCCGGTTGGTTGAGAGACCACTTGGCCGGCACCGGGCAGGTAATGGAAGGTCGTCGGCACAGGGTCCTGGCAGGCTGTGTCTGGATGTTTGTTCATTCTCCTGAGAGCGAGGGCCAGGCCCAACATGGCGCCCAGCGCGTCGCCGTCTGGGGAAGCGTGGCAGATAAGCACAGGATGCTCCGCTTGCTGGAGGCGCTGGGCAATCTGCTGCTTGACATTCATGTGTGTTTCCTCACTCATCGCGGCACGATGCTATTTGTCTGTTTCAAGGGATCGGGGAGGGTCCTTCTGGAGAGCAGGAAGACTGCTCTTCCTGGTGGATTTGTGCCAGCAATTGATCTATACGCTCGCCGTATTGGGTCGACTCGTCCAGGTGAAAGACCAACTCCGGTGTGTGGCGTATTTTCAGGAGATGGGCCAATTCCCGCCGTAGAAATCCCGCCGCTCCTTGGAGACTGTGTAGCACTTTCTGCCGCGTCTCCTCGTCGTCGTCCAGGAGGCTGACATAGATGCGGGCGATGCGCAAGTCGGCCGTGACATCCACTTCTGTGATGGTCACAGAGGACAATCTGGGATCGCGCACCCGACGGAGCAAGAGTGTGCTCAATTCCTGGTGGAGAAGCTCGTTGAACCGTTGTATCCTGCGACGGGCCATTCAGGTTACCTGTTCCTTCCGATAGAATTCCAGGATGTCTCCTTCTTGGAAATCCTCGAAATCTTCCAGCCCTACGCCACATTCAAAGCCTGCTTTCACCTCTCGAACGTCTTCGGTGAACCGTTTGAGCGAGGCGAGCCGGCCGTCAAAGATCACCTCGTTGTCCCGGTGAACCCGAACCAGTGCGTTGCGGGCCACCACACCGTCGGTGACGTAGAGCCCGGCCACTTTGCCCAGCCGGGAGATCTTGAAGATGGCCCTGACCTCAGCGTGGCCTGTGACGACGTCCTGGTATTCGGGCTCCAGCAGGCCCTTGAGGGCCTTATCCATGTCCTCGATCACTTTGTAGATGACGTTATACAGGCGGATGTCTATACCCTCGGCATCGGCAGTTCTCCGGGCGGCTGTGTCCACGGTTACGTTAAAGCCGATGATGATGGCCTGGGAAGCCGCGGCCAGCATGACGTCCGATTCGTTGATGTTGCCCGTGTCCTGGCGCAGGATTCTGAGCTTGAGATCCTCGTCCCCCAGTCCTTTTAGCGAATCCACAATTGGTTCCAGGGAACCCTGAACGTCGGCTATCAGGATGACGTTCATCTCTTTGATCTCTCCGGTCTGGAAGCGCTCAAAGATATCTTCCAGGCTCAGACGCACCGGGCGGGCGGCACGCTCTGCCCGCTCCTCGGCTCGTTTGGCAACAATGGCCCGGGCGGTTCGCTCGTCTTTGACCACCCGGAAGGTATCGCCCGCCGTGGCCACAGAGGGAAGTCCCATCACCACCACCGGGTAGGAAGGCATTGCTTCCATGATGCGGTGACCCTTTTCATTGTGCATGGCCCGCACGCGGCCATAGATCTCGCCGATGAGCAAGACGTCGCCCTGGCAAAGGGTACCGTTTTGCACCAACAATGTGGCCAGCGCACCTCGGCTGCGGTCCATTTGCCCTTCAATGACAGTGCCTGCGGCGGCACGATCGGGGTTAGCCTTCAACTCTTCCACCTCGGCCACCAGGAGGATGTTTTCCAGCAACTCTTCGATGTTGAGGCGTTGTTTGGCGGAGACCTGGACGCAGACCACATCGCCGCCCCAGTCGTCCACGATCAATTCGAGGTCAGCCAGTTGTTGTTTCACTCGTTCTGGATTGGCGGTGCCCAGATCAATTTTGTTCAGGGCCACGATGATGGGCACCTGGGCCGCGCGGGCGTGGTCTATGGCCTCGCGGGTCTGGGGCATCACCCCGTCGTCGGCGGCGACCACCAGGATGGCGATGTCGGTCACCTGAGCGCCGCGGGCGCGCATAGCCGTAAAGGCTTCATGCCCTGGTGTATCCAGGAAGGTGATCTTTTTGCCGTCTACGGTGATCTGGTAGGCACCAATGCGTTGGGTAATGCCGCCTGCTTCCCCTTCCTGGACGTTAGTGTGACGGATGGCGTCCAGCAGTTTGGTTTTGCCGTGGTCTACATGCCCCAGCACAGTGACGACCGGAGGACGGGGTTTGAGGTCCTTGGGATCTTCGGCCTCGTACAGACGTTGTCGAAGCGTCCGGGGAACTGCTTCTTCTTCCTGCGGGACGAAGGGTGTCTCCAATCGGATGTCGAAGCCCATCTCTTGGCCGACGATGGCTGCCGTCTCGAAATCAATCTGTTGGTTGATGTTGGCCATGATGCCCAGGTTCATCAATTGCTTGATCACATCAATTGGGCTGAGCTGCATCAACTCAGCCAGGTCTCGGATAGTTGTGACCTCTGGGATTTCTATGATCTTTTGTTCACTCATTCACCCCTCCCCCGTGCCCGATTGGCAGTCTCTCAACAGGACTCTCCGCGATCAAACTGTAAACATCAAATCAGTCGGGTGCTTGCGCTAGAGCTTCTGAGTAGGTCCTCAAGGTAGCCAGGTTTTCTTTTGTCAAAGGGTTGTTCAGTTTCAGGGCATGTTCCAAACGCCGTTCTTGCAGGGCTATCTCCCAGCAGGACCGTCGGTGACAGAGATAGGCCCCTCGGCCGGGGCGCTTGCCGGTTTCGTCTATCTCCACGGTCCCTTCCGGGGTGCGCACCAATCGCACCAACTGGCACTTGCCGCTCACTTTCCGACAGCCCACGCAGGTTCGTTGCGGGCCTGGTCGTGAGCCCCGTCCTGAGCCTCGGGACGAAGGGTTCGGTCGAGCGGTGCGCTTTCGGCGCATTATGAATAGTCCTCCCACTCTTCACGCCGTCGCCCTGGCTTACGCTTTCGGTGGGCCACGATCTCGCCAATTTCTTCGTTGTACACCAGCCGTTGTCTCTTTCTCTTTTTCTCGGCGCGCCGTTCTGAATCTGGCACTTCCTCTTCTTCCTCGGCCCAGGTTTCTACGACGGGGGGGATGGCGATAGGCCCTTCCACGACGTCTGCCACCGTTGGGACAGGCTCCTTGGTTTCTGGGGCGGCTTCCTCAAGGGTTGGTTTTTCCTCTGCCTCGACAGGGGCTTCAGGCTCAGCCGCAGGGATCTTTTCGGTGGGAGGCATTTCGGCAATGAGGGCCTCAGCTTTCTCAATGACTTCGGAGGGCTCTTTGGCGGCTGGCTTTCCCGCTTCCTCTTCTTCCACGGCAGCCTCGACCGCAGCTTCGGCTTCGGTTGGTTGCGGCCGAGGAATGGCCGCTTCCAGGGCGGCTTTGATCTCTTCAGCGGACTTGGGGCCGATGCCCTTGAGGGCCAACAAGGCGTCTTCTCCGGTGGCAGCCAGCTCTGCCAATTGCTGGGGAGTCTGCACGTCATTTTCTTCCAGGGCGTTGACGACACGGGTGCTCAGCTTGAGGTCTTCCAGCGTTGCCGCCGGGATCATCTCGTCCAGGTCCTTGCCCATCAGGATCGCTTCGGCCACAGCCAACAAATCCTGCGACTCGAGGGCGGCACGGCGCTCGCGTTCCTTCTTCCGGCGCATGGCCTCCTCGGCTGCCTCGCTGACGTTCTTGATGTCAATGCGCCAGCCGGTCAGCTTGGCAGCCAGGCGGGCGTTTTGGCCCGCCTTGCCAATGGCCAGGGAGAGTTGATCGTCCGGTACGATGACGGTGGCTGTCTTTCCCGAACCAGGGCCATCATCCAATAGGACGTTGGAGACGCGAGCGGGGCTTAAAGCGTTGGCGATGAAAGTAGCCGTGTCGGAATCCCACGCCACCACGTCCACCTTTTCGCCGCTCAGTTCGTGAACGATGTTCTGAATGCGGATGCCTCGCATACCCACGCAGGAGCCGACCGGATCTACGCCCTCTTGCGTGGCGGTCACGGCCACTTTGGAACGGGAACCGGCCTCGCGGGCGATGGCTTTGATCTCGACAATGCCGTTAAAGATCTCGGGCACCTCCAGTTCCAGCAGCCGGCGCAGCATGTTGCGGTGGGAGCGGGAGACGATGATCTGCGGCCCCCGGTTGGATTTGCGCACCTCCAACACGTAGGCGCGCAGCCGCTGGTTCACCCGGTAACGCTCCCGGGGAATCTGCTGATTGTAGGGCAGCGATGCTTCAGTGCGACCCAGGTTGATGGTGACGCCCTGGGGCCTCACGCTCTGTACCGTGCCGTGGATCAGTTCTCCTTCGCGGTCGGCATAGCTATTGAACAGGGCGTCGCGTTCCGCTTCGCGAATGCGTTGCAGGATGACTTGCTTGGCCGTCTGGGCAGCGATGCGACCAAAGTCGTGGGGCGTGCTGTCGATCAGGATCGTCTCGCCCAGGTTAACTTCTGGATCATGTTGTCGGGCTTCGTCCAGCGTGATCTGGAGACGTTCGTCCTCTACTTCCTCCACGATCTGCTTTTCTTTGTAGACGAAGGACCGGCCGGTATCCAGGTCTATGCGGGAAACGATGTTAGGCTGCGGCCCAAACTTGCGCTTGTAGGCCGAGACGAGGGCAACTTCGATAGCTTCCAGCACTACGCCCTGGGTCAGATTGCGTTCGCTGCATAACTGGTTGAGGGCAATGACAAAATCGTTTTTCAACTCACGTCTCCTGAACACTTGGCTTTGCGGGGGGGGATTCCCCTGACAAGCAGAAAAGTGGGGGGGCCCACTTTTCTACAACGTCTCTCTATAACCAGGTGGAATTATAGCACGACTGATGAAAATGCGCAAATGAGCGTTCATTCAGGCTGTCTTCGATCCGCCAGGCCGCCGAGCTTTTCGATGGCCTGCCGGATGTGGGTCAGGGCCTCCTGGGGCCAGTTCGACGTCTGGTCGAGCTCGAGGCGGAGGGCTGTCCAACCGGCGGCAGTCAGTTCGTAATCTATGATGGCCGAGTTCTCTTTCACCAGAGGCAGGTCGCCAAAGTCACCGCCCTCACAGAGGATCGCCAGCCGGCCGTTTTGACAGTAAAGGGCAAAATCCACCTGGTAGGTTTCGTCCTCTTCCCGCAGGCTGACCTGTCGTTCGGCGGGGATGCCCTGCGCTTTGAAACTCTCCCACAACTGTTCTTTGATCCTGTTGCCAAACCAGAGGTCGTTGATCTCTTTGGCGTTGAGCAATCGTGTGAGGGTGGTGGGGATAAAGGTGATGCGCCGCAGCCGATGGCTGGGGATGGGGCGGGGTAGCGGTTCCAACGGACCGATCTCGATCCTGTAATACTCGTCGTCGGCACGGGGGTGATCGGCCTCTTCGGGGAGCAAATCACGGCGCCGGGCAATGCGATAGCGACGGATGGGCGCGTAGTAGTTGACCGCCCATCGCTCCCCCGGCCGGAAAGCGCCGGTCTGGTAGAAGGCGAGGTAGTCTGCTCCCACGCGGGGTGGCGCACGCCGGATGGGAATGCGATACCAGCCTTTGGTGCGGGCGATCTCGAAGGCGCGTGGGTCGTTCATTACCGCCACCAACACGCGTGGCTCTTCTTCGCCGGGCAGGGCCGGGTCGGTCCACAGATCGTCCAGGTCGTCGAACAATCGTCCCATCAGATCCCCTCCAGGGCGTCCAGCCGGGCGCCGATCAGTGGTACCAGCATCTCCTCTGCCGTCAAGCCGCCGTGACGGCCTTTCATCCTGGGTTTCTCGTCCCCGCGCTGCAAAGAGTTCGCTCCCCGCGCCAGAGCTAACAGATCGCCAATGCGGAAAGGCGTCTCCGGGGCGGGTATGCCCTGACCAAAGAGTCCCGCTGCCAGTGCTACTGCCGAGTCCAGCAGGACGAACTCGCTGGGGAGGTGGTCGGCAAAATAGGTACGCACATCCCGGACCCGACCGTGCCGGGGAAAGAGGTATGTCGCTCGCGATTCGCCACTCGGGGGCACGGTCAGCATGTCCCGCAGGGTGGGATGATCGGTGAGGAGAGTGGTCTGTTCCGGCGGGGCGCAGACCTGCCCGTGGTCGGAGGTGATGAGGAGCAGTGTGCCGTCCCGGTCCTCTGGGGGCAGCGGGTGCAAGAATTCGCGCCGCAGGGTATAGGCGATGCTGCGGACTTCGGCCTGCCAGTTCTCCGTGCCGGGGCCGTGAGCATGGGCCACGCCGTCTATGCCACTCCAGTAGGCGATGATGATTTCTTTGTTTTGCGGCGGTGGCCTCTCTTTCAACATTTGTCGCAGCGTCGTCCACATGTCGGCCAGGGTGACGTAGCCTTGCATTTCGTCGTCGTTGCGGTGGAAGATGCGCGACATGCCGTTCTGGATAAAACCCTTGTAGGTGAGTCCCCGGAGGGCAATGCCTTGCGGCTTCAATTGGACCGACAGATCGGGCACGGGCAGGAACTTTTCCAGCTCCAGGCCCCACCTGGCCAGCACTTCGGGCTGCTTGTCATAAGTCGGAGAGACGGCGATGAGGTTGGACAGCACGCCGTACTCTCGCAGGTAGAGTTCGTAGCCCAGCAGGCCGTGTTCGGCCGGCGTGCGCCCGGTCCAGAAAGTGGAAAGCGCTGCCGTGGTCGTCGAAGGAAAGACAGAGGTGAGCGGGAAGAAACGCCCCCCGCTGGCCAACCGGTGAAAGACCCCCAGGTCTTCGTCGCTCTTTACTTGCTGGCGCAGCCGGAGGTAGCCCAGGGCATCAAGGATAACGAGGATCACCCGCTTCAGGTCCGGCGTCCAGCCGGCCCACAGGTCACGGGGCAGGGGCGGAGGGGCAGCGGGCAGTTCGCCGCCCAGCAGCGCCGCCGCCGTGGCGGGCAGGTTGGCGATAGATAGGCCATCGTAATAGGGTAGAATGAATTCGTCGCCTGAGAGCTGCTCCAGGCCAGGCAGGCGGTGTTGGCGGATGAGGGTCTCTGGGTCTATCTCTGCTCGCATGACATCTCCTCAGGCTACGTCTCTGCTCAACTCTGGCGCAAAGCGGGCCAGGTTCTGGCGCAGGCGGAGCAGAGCCAGGTCTTTGGCCCGTAGCTCCAGCATCACGTCAAAGGGAGGCAGGCTGGCCTCCCGCGCCGCCTGCAGAAAGGTGATGAACTCGAAGGGATGAGCGAAATCGGCGTGCTCGGTCGGCTGTGGTGGGTGCAGCAGGCGCACCCGGGCGCCGGTGTCGGGGTGTGGCCGCTCGACGACGCGCATGGCGGTGCGGGGCGAACTGAAATGCACCTTGGGCCGCACGCCCTCCGGCCAGGAGCGAAGGCAAAGGCTCAGGGCCTCTATGGTGTCTAGCTTCTCCGGGTTGTGGCAGCGGTGGTGCAGGTGGTCGTAGACCAGAGGGATGCCGGTGTGGTCGTGAATCCAGGCCACGTCGGCCACGGAGAATCGGTCATCGTCGTGCTCCAGAGCCAGGCGGCGACGGGTAGCAGCAGGCAGGGCGTGGTATCGCTCAATGAAACGTTGGCCGGCGGCGTGCCGGTCGCCATAGACCCCGCCGACGTGGAGCACCACCACCGCTTCTGACCCCTGCCCCAGGCTATCCAGCAGCCGGGCCAGGGCGTCCAGGTCGGCGGTGGCTTTGGCGGCGATGGCTCTGTCATGCGCGTTGAGCACGGCTGTCGCCGGAGCATGGAAGGAGAGACGCAGGCCGTCGGCGCGGGCCAGCCGTCCCATTGCGGCCAGTTCGGCGGCGCACTCGTCAATCTGGCCGTGAAACCAGGGCATGTCTGGATGGGTAACGTAGGGGGCCAGTTCGGCGGAGAGGCGATACATGCGGATGTCTTGTCGCCGCAGGTAGACAAAGATGTCTCGCAGATAGGCCAGGCTGACGCTGAGGTGCGGTTCGTTCTGCCAGCGCCGGCCGTCGTGCGACTTTAGTCCCGGTCGGCCAAGAACTTTTGTAGCAAAGCCGAGTCGCATCATCCCCCCCGGTGGCGCATGTGTGTGGGTATTGTAGTCGGAAGCAGTGAGAAGTCAAGTGCATAGCTCAGTGGTTCCTGGCGATCAAGGGCAGCCAGGTTAGATGAGCGTATTGGATGGTTGCCTGGCGCGAGAAAGGCGAATGGATGCCGCCGTCAAAGGTGACGGTGTTGGTGATGCAGGTCAGCAGGTTGATGCTCCCGGTAGGCGACATAACATAAGTAATCGTAACCTGTTCTCCGGCGGCAACCTCGGCTTGCCAGGTGATGAGGCCGTCGCTGGCGACCGGTGTGCCCAGGGTGGCAGTCAGGGTATCCGTCAGGAGCGTCATGACGACGGGCAGCGCATCGGTCAGGCAAGCCGTTGCGCTGAGGTTGCCGGTGTTGCGCAGCAAGAGAGTATACGTGACAACCTGGTCCGGTGAGTAGAAGGCGCCGGGCGGCCCCTTGACCGAGGTGAGCAGCACCGGCGCGGGGGTGACGAGGAGCGAGGTAAAGGCATCGCCCCACTCGTCGTTTTGCCAGCTTTCGAGGTTACCCCAGACGTCGCGGGCGCGGACGCGGAAGAAATAGGTGTGGCGGTCTTGGCCGGCGTAGGTGCTGGTCGTCTGCGTGGTGCGGGTCAGCCAGTCGGTCCAATTGCCGTCGTAGCCGTCGCGCACTTGAACGTCATAGTTGAGGACGGCCGAATCATCGCTCCCGCCCCACGACAATGCGATCCCCGTCGTGGTGGTGTACGGCGGCAGGGCCGATAGTTGGGACACCGGCGGCGTTTGCTCCGGCAAGGCTTCGGTGGCGGCGACAAGTCTGTCTTGATCGTCGAGGTAGATGAGCACAAAGTCGTCCTCGTTGCCGGTGGCGGTAAAGGTAGCGGTGTAGGGTTGCGCCGGGGTGAGGGCGGGCACGATCTGGTGGTGCAGCGGCGCGGCGTCGCCTCGTCGCCACACGACGACTGCGCAGCCGGGCCGGGCTGCGGTGCTGTGCACACCTACCGTGACCGTGTCTCCGGGCTTGTCCAGGTGCAGCGCCGCCTCGCGGTTGGCCGTCGTCACGCCGCCGATGCCGGACACCGGATACCACGCTTCTCCCCATTCGTAGCTTGTCCCGGCGGCCAGCGAGGCGCTGTCCCAGAACGTGGGCGCTACGCCGCCGTGCATCTCGACGTAATAGGAACCGTCATTGGTCCAAATGTTGGCCGGCAGCCCGTCGTCCCCCCAGCCGAAAGCAAAGCCTTTGGCGCCCTGTGCCCGGTCGCTGGGAAAGACGCGCACCAGGCCCTCGTCAACGGAAGGGTCGTAGACGGCGGTAAAGTCGCCCTGCGCCGCCGGTCGCTCAAAGAAGCCAAGCCATTCCCGCCAGTTGCCCAGGCGACTCATGTCGCGCCCGCCGTATTCCGGCCAGGTCATGGGCTGGCCGGCGGCTGGGAGGTCGTCGTCACCGGTGGAGTGGACGGTCACTTGGTCCACGGGGTAGATGAAGCGCAGGTCGGATGAGACGGTGTTGGCCGGGCCGGGGGCGAGCATGGCGTTGGTCCAGTATTTGTAGTCGAGGGCGTTGCCCCGCTCGTTCTCGACGCGGGGCCGGATGACAAAATAGGCCCGCTCGGCGGGCAGATAAACGCTGACGATTGCGCGGAGGCGGTCGGGGTCGGTGCTGTCGCGCAGGGTAACGGTGATGCCGTCGGCGGTGCCGGCGGTTTCGTAGCTCCAGGGCACAGCCCACTCGTAACCGTGCTCTTCCACCGGCAGGCCCCACTCCATGCCGCCAACGGCCAGCCACCAGCCCTGCTCTGGCGGTCCCCAGTGGGTCGGCTTGAGGACGCTGTTGTGGTAGAGTTCGTTGTTGCCGGTGGGTTTGAAGATGACCTGGTAGAGCCGGCCGCCCAGTTCGGGCAGAAAGGTCAGTTTGAGGTAGTCGTTTTCCACGACGAGGAGTTCGTAATCCTGGGGAGAAGGGCTGGGGGCAGTGGCATAGTAAGCGCCCCAGTCGAGCCAGGGATAGCCTACGTTGTAGGTGTCGTTGTGCCGGTGCGAGAGAAAGCCGGCGAAGGGGTAGGTATTGATGGCCGTGGCCGTCGTGTAAGAGATAACCGTCCCGGCGGGATGGGGAGGGGCCCTATCGGGTAGGGGATGGCGTACGGCCGTTGCCTGGCTGCCACCGCCCAAAGCCAGAGCAAAGACCGAGCACGCAGCCAGGATCGTGCCGGCCAGGAGGGTCTTTGTGATCGAGTTTTCTATAGCAGCCATTTTTTGACGCACCAGTCCTCTCCGATATACTGAGCGCACTTGGGTTTTGCGCACACGCCTCCTATATTGTATCATGTTTTTCCAATAATTCAACTCTCCCCGCTTGTCTCCCAGGGCAATCGCATTTGGATTCGAGCCCTTTCCTGGTTGTCATTCTGAGGAGCGAAGCGACCCTGTACCCTGTACCCTTTGTCCCTGGGCCAAAGGACCAG
This sequence comes from uncultured Anaerolineae bacterium, assembly GCA_964397845.1. Classification (GTDB taxonomy): domain Bacteria; phylum Chloroflexota; class Anaerolineae; order CAYNKW01; family CAYNKW01; genus CAYNKW01. The sequence goes on along the minus strand of CAYNKW010000073.1, from coordinate 202 downwards.
GGGCCTGTCGGTCCAGGACAGGTGCTGACCGTCCAGGACAGTGCGAAGAATCTCGTTGTGTGCAGTTGAATTGTTGACTCGAACGGGATTCTTCGCTTCGCTCAGAATGACACAAAGCATGGTGGCTCCTACTTTGGGAAAGCCCTGGCTTGTCCCCATCCTGCAAATGGGGTATAATCATCGTATGATCCGTCCTTTTGAA
>CAYNKW010000072.1:0-17252 GCA_964397845.1 uncultured Anaerolineae bacterium | reverse complement strand
CTTTGGCCCAAGGACAAAGGGTTGTTGCCGTATTTTGCTCCGGCGGGGTCGCCAGACCCCTGGTCCTTTGGCACTTAGTCCTGTACCCTGTACCTGTCGGTTCAGGACAGGTGCGGCCTAAGTACAGGGCCCAGGGACAAAGGGTCCAGGACAGTGCGCAGAATGGCGCCAGAGATGCAAAGTTGTTTTTGGACAAGTGCTTATATTGGCTCATTTGCGTTAGATGTGCTATAATAACTGCCATCTTTCAACATGGGAGGTCATTGCACGATGAGCCATACTCTGCACCGTCGGCGGCTACGCCCAATCATAGCCGCCGCTGTCTTGTTCGGTCTGATCGTCACAGGCCTGGCGGTGGGCGGATGCAGCAGTCAGACATCCGCCACCCCTACCCCTACCAAGACACCTGAACCACCGGAGACGCCAACCCCCTTGCCCACTTTTACCCACACACCCACTCCGCAACCAACTGCCAGTCCTACCCCTCTGCCCACGGATACGCCTCCTCCCTCCCCCACGCCAACCGCCGAGGCAGAGATGATGAGCTACAACAACCCTGGCGAAACGCCCACGCCAACCGAGACGCCTACCCCGAAGCCGACCAGCAACTTTATTGACCCCAGCACCACTGCCGACATCTGTCCGCTGACCGGCCTCAAAGTGGATGATCCATCGGTACTGGAGCGACCGCCACTGGCAATCAAAGTATCCAATTTCCCGCCGATTGTCCGACCACAGGCCGGGCTCAACAAGGCCGATGTGATCTTTGAGCATTACGCCGAGGGTAACCTGACCCGCTTCACAGCCATCTTTTTGAGCCACGACGCTGAGAAGGTCGGCTCCGTCCGCAGCGCGCGGCTGCTGGACCTGGAGATCCCGGCCATGTTCAGAGCCATCTTTGCCTTCTCTGGGGCCAGCGGCGGCGTGAAGCAGACGTTCCGTGACTCGGACGTCTTTGGTCAGGTCATCTCTCCTGACTTTGGCCACCCTGTTGGCAGCCCAGGAAATGCGCCCTTCTATCGTATCCCGCAAGAGGGCAAAGCCATCGAGCATACCATGTTCACCGACACGCCGGCGCTGTGGCGATACGCCGTTGACAAGTTGGGCTACAGCGGTCGCCAGGAGATCAAGGGCTGGGTCTTTTCCGAGGAACCACCGCCGGGTGGCCAACCTGTCACCCGCATCAGCATCCCTTACGCGGCGGGCAGCATCGTCTCCGAACACGCCTACGACGCCGGGCAGGGCGCTTACCTTCGCTCCGTCACCGGCGAGCCACACTGCGAGGAGCTCAGCGGCGAACAGTTGCCTTTCAAAAACGTGATTGTCATTTACGCCCACCACGTCGAGACCGACATCCTGGAAGATACCTGGGGCGGCAGCCACTACTCCATCCAGATCCAGGTCTGGGGTGAGGGAGCGGTGCGCATCTTCCGTGACGGCCAGATGTTCGACGGCAAGTGGGTGCGACCGGATCGGTGGGACCTGGTGCGCTTTGTGGATGGCAACGGCAACCCCATTCCACTGAAGCCGGGTAACACGTTCATTCAGATGGTGCCCCTCGGATTCGAGGTCGCCATCGGCTAAGCGATGTGCGACGAGCAATTGGGAGACGTACCTATCCTCGTCACCGGCGCGACGGGGTTCATCGGCCCACATCTGGTGGGTCGGCTGGCGACTGCCGGCGCGCGGGTGGACTGTCTGGTCTTGAGTGAGGCCGAGCAGCGCGCACTGCCAGTCGGTGTCACCAGTCACGTGGCTGACCTGCGAGATGCTGCTGCCGTGCAAGCTGTCGTTCAGGCCGTCCAGCCGGCCCTGGTCTTTCACCTGGCGGCCGTTGGTGTCACCGAGTTCGGGGTTGACCCGATCACGGCCATACGGGTCAACGTGGAAGGGACGCTCAACCTGTTGACAGCGCTGGAAGGCACCGGCTATCGCCGTTTTCTCTTCGCCGGCACCAGCCACGAGTACGGCGGCAACCCTCCGCCTTTCCGCGAGGATCAACCGTTTGCACCGGCCAACGTTTACGCCGCTTCCAAGTCAGCGGCCTGGCTTTTTTGCCAGATGTACCAGCGCGCGCGGGGTTGGCCAGTAGTTGGCGTGCGACCCTTTGGCGTCTATGGCCCTGGGCAGCGGCCGCCCGCTTTCCTACCGGCCCTCATTCTGTCGGCGCTGCGCGGTCACGATTTTCCCATGACCGGTGGCGAGCAGGTGCGAGATCTCATCTATGTCGAGGACGTGGTCGAAGGCATGGCTCGCGCGGCCACGACGCCAGGCGTCGAGGGACAGGTCTTTAACCTGTGCAGTGGCGAAGGCGTATCCCTGGCCGAGTTGGCCCGGCGCGTCGTGGCCCTCATGGGCCATCCCATCCGCGTCAGTCTTGGCGCGCTGCCCTACCGCCGCGGCGAAATCTGGCACATGGTAGGCGACAACGCGCGGGCACAGGAGACGTTGGACTGGCAGCCCACGGTATCACTGGACGAGGGCCTGCGCCGAACCATCGCCTGGTGCGACAGATACCTGGGCAATAGCGCGTGAGTAGTTGAGGTGGTCTCCTTATTTTCTGTGCGGGGAGAAACATGAGCGTTGAAGCCATACTATTGGGCATTGCCCAGGATGGGGGTGTGCCTCACCCAGGGTGTGATTGTGCCAATTGTAGTCGGGCGTGGACCGATCCGGCCTTTCGTCAACTTGCGGTCTGCTTGGTGCTGATGGATCATGCCAACCGCCAAAGCTGGCTGATAGATGCCACACCTGATTTCCGAGAGCAGCTACATGCCTTGCACAACCTGGCTGCCGGGTGTCCACTGGCCGGAATTGTACTGACTCATGCCCACGTTGGGCATTATGCTGGGTTGATCCACCTGGGGCGTGAGATAATGGGCACACGAGATGTGCCGGTGTACGCTACGCCGCGCCTGGCCAGTCTCTTGCGCGATAATGCCCCCTGGTCGCAACTCGTCACTCTGGGCAACATTGAGCTTCATTTGCTCACGCCCGGGGTCGACACCCAACTCAGCCCCAATCTGCATCTGACTCCCGTCACGGTTCCCCATCGTGACGAGCTCAGCGACACGGTTGCTTTTGTCGTGCGCGGTCCTGCCCGGCAACTGTTCTACTGCCCAGACATCGATGCGTGGGACAAGTGGGAACACAATCTGCGAGACTTTGTAGCGGGGATGGATATAGCTTTGCTGGATGCAAGCTTTTTCAGCACCGACGAACTCCTGGGCCGCGATATGAGCGACATCCGGCACCCGCTGGTCACCGACACCGTTGAGCGGCTGACCGGGGTGGACTGCGACGTGCGGCTAATTCACCTCAACCACACCAACCCGCTACTCGCGTCTGGTCCGGAGCGAGATTGGCTAGCCGCGCAGGGGATTCGAGTCGGGGCCTTTGGCGATCGCTGGGTGCTGGGAAGAGAGACGATCACTGCAAACTCGTCCCTGGATTGCCGGTAGAGACTTGGACGCGCCTCGACGAACAAGTCTGGAGTTCAACAATGACCCAAACAGAAATCCTGCGCCGAGAGATATTGGACAGAGTCGCCGGCTTCTATGCTCTGGCCCACGCTGAACGGCCCTTCACGCCGGGTGAGACCAAGATCCACTTTGCCGGGCGCGTCTATGACGCCCGTGAACTGGTCAGCATGGTGGACGCCGTGCTCGACTTTTGGCTGACGCTGGGCCGCTTCGCCGACGAATTTGTGACCCGGTTGGCCGAGTTCCTGGGTGTCGAGCGCGCCCTACTGGTCAATTCTGGCTCTTCGGCCAACCTGGTGGCGATAGAAACACTTCTCTCGCGGGAGATGGGCGGCCGCCGCCTGCACCCCGGCGACGAGGTCATCGTGCCGGCGGTCTCTTTTCCCACCACCATAGCACCGTTGGTGCGCGGCGGGCTGGTGCCGGCCTTTGTGGACTGCGACCTGGGCACCTATAACCCCAATCTGGATGCCGTAGAAGCTGCTGTCACCGACCGCACGCGCGCCGTCGTGTTCGCCCACACGCTGGCCAACCCGGTGAACATGACCCGCCTGATGGACATCGCCCGCCGGCATGACCTGTTTGTCGTCGAAGACATCTGCGACGCGCTGGGCAGCCGGTGGGACGGCCAGTTGGTGGGCACCTTTGGCCACCTGGCCACACTCAGCTTTTACCCGGCGCATCACATCACCCTGGGCGAAGGCGGCGCGGTGGTCACAAACAGCGCCCGGCTGGCCAGGATCGCCCGCTCGATCCGGGACTGGGGCCGCGCCTGCTGGTGCACCGCTCAAGACACCGGTCCCAACGGCGCTTGCGGCCATCGCTTTGATTACAAAGTGCCTGGGGTGCCTGGCACCTACGACCACAAGTACCTGTACAGCAACATCGGCTACAACCTCAAGCCTACCGACATCCAGGCCGCCCTGGGGGTGGCTCAACTGGAAAAACTGCCGGACTTTATCGCCGCCCGCAAGTGCAATTTTCAGCGCCTCTACGACGGCCTAAAGCCCTACGAGGAACATCTCATCTTGCCCGCCTGGGATCCGCGGGCTGACGTCTCCTGGTTCGCTTTCCCGATGACCGTTCGCGACGAGGCGCCATTCCGTCGCCGGGAGTTGCTGCAATGGCTGGAGGCAGCGCGAATCGAGACCCGGCTGCTGTTCGCCGGCAACATCACCCGCCAGCCCGCCTATCGGGACATAACCTACCGTACTGTCGGCGAGCTGACTAACGCGGATTTGGTGATGCGCGGCGCCTTCTTTGTCGGCGTCTATCCGGGGCTCGACGAACCGCGCCTGGACTACATGCTGCAAACCTTCAGCGCTTTCTTTGCCCGGCTATAGGGCGGGGAGAGAACGATGAAATTATCCATCATCACCTGTGCCTACAACGAAAAAGACAGTATTCTCTTTGTTCTGGATCGCGTCCAGGCCGTGAACCTGGGACCGGACTGGGAAAAAGAGATCATCATCGTGGACAACTTTTCTACCGATGGCACCCGCGAACTGCTGCAAGAGGTCGCGCAGTGGGGCGACCCGATGGTCAAGGTGATCTTTCATCCACGCAATCTGGGCAAAGGCACTTCTATCCGTACCGGCTATGCCCACGCCACGGGCAAGTACGCCGTCATCCAGGATGCCGATTTTGAGTACGATCCTGCCGATCTGAAACTGCTGCTGGACAAAGCCGAGTCTGGCGGCGCCGACGCGGTGTTTGGCTCGCGGACGTTGGGAGAACAAGTCGCTTACAAGTACGTGCAGAACTATGTAGGCAACATGTTCGTCACGCGCGTCGTCAACTGGCTCTTCGGGGGGCGCCTCACCGATGTTGCCACGGCGACCAAATTGGTACGCACAGAAATCATTGACAGCCTGAACCTCGAGGGTGCTCGATTCGACCTGGATTTCGAGCTGCCCTGCAAGCTGTTCAAGCACGGCTATCGCATTGACGAAGTGCCCATATCTTATCGCCCCCGCACCGCTGCCGAGGGCAAGAAAATCCGTCCCTGGGATGGCCTTCAAGCGCTGTGGGTCATTCTGAAGATCCGTTTTTTTGACCGATCGTGACCATGTCTAAACAATTTCAGACACACATCAGCCGGCTGATCGTCGGATTACGTAGGGATGAGGGGGAAGCTGCACTATGAGCATCGTTGTCACCGGTTCCTTTGCCTTCGACTATATCATGCAATTTCCCGGTCGCTTCACCGACCACATTTTGCCCGATCAGTTGGAAAAGATCAGCCTCAGCTTTCTGGTGGACGAAATGAAAAAGGTGCGCGGCGGCTGCGCCCCCAACATCGCCTATTCCCTGGCGCTGCTCGGTGAGCGCCCTCATCTCATGGCAACCGCTGGACAGGACGCCCGCGAGTACCGCGACTGGCTGGCCGCCCACGGCGTGGATACTTCTCTGCTCTGCATCTACGACGACGTGTTCACCGCTTCCTTCTTTGTCAGCACTGACCGCGATCAGAACCAGATCGCCAGTTTTTACACCGGCGCCATGGCCCGCGCCCGCGAACTCTCCTTCTACGACCTGGGCGATGAGAAGGTGGAGGTGGCCATTATCTCGCCCAACGACCCGGCGGCCATGAGCAAGTATGCCCGCGAGTGCCGCGAACTGGGTATCCCCTACATCTACGACCCCGGCCAGCAAGTGGCCCGCGTGGATGGCGACGAGCTGGCCGAGGGACTGACCGGAGCGCGCGTCCTCATTCTCAACGAGTACGAGTACAACATCCTGCAAAAAAAGACGGGTCTGAACGAAACCCAACTCCTGGGGCGCGCCAGGACCATTATCGTCACCAAAGGGAAAGATGGCTCGACCATCCTGAGTCGCGAGACCGATACCGGCAACGTTCAGCGCCTGGACGTGCCGGTGGCCAGCCCCCGGGCGACCTACGATCCCACCGGTGTCGGCGATGCCTACCGTGCTGGACTGATCAAGGGCCTGGTGCGCGACTATCCCTGGGAAATAACCGGCCGCCTGGCCAGCCTGGCCGCTGTCTATGTGTTGGAGCACCCTGGCCCGCAGCCGCAGCCCTACAGCCGCGAGGAGTTTGTCCAGCGCTACCGCGAGAACTTTGGCGACACGCCCGAACTTGCCGACCTGTTCGCCGACGACCTATAATCTGCAATTCGCTATTTGCTATTCGCCCAATGTGGAACGTTCGCAAACTCACTGAGCCAACCGAGATTCTTGCCTTCCTGGAGCGCGATCGCTTCTACGCTGCCTACGCCATTGCCGATCTGGAGGCCGAGATGTTCCAGCACGCTCGCTGGCACGTGGCCGAAGCGGACGGACGAGCGCGTTCGCTGGCGCTGCTCTTTACTGCTCTGGAGCCTGACGTACTCTTTCTCATGGGCGACACGGCGGGGTTGACGGTCATCCTCAGTTCGGCGCTGCGCCCCCGGCGGGTCTATACCAACGCTATGCCTGAGCACCTGTCCGCGCTGCGGGCTTTCTACCGTCTCGGTCAGCCGGAGCGCACTGTGCGCATGGTGCTGGACGTCAATGCCTTCCGGCCGGCCAAGGGCAAAGTCGTGCGTCTGTCGCCGGCCTACGCTCGCCAACTGGAACGGCTATACAGCATGGGCCAGGGCAACGCCTTTAGCCCTTACCAGGTGGCGCAGGGTGTCTTTTACGGCATCACTGCCAAAGACCGCCTGGTGTCCACCGCTGGCACCCACGTCGTTTCTGAAACCCATGGCGTTGCTGCAGTGGGCAATGTTTTCACCCACCCGGATTATCGCCGGCGGGGACTGGGAATGCTCTGCACCAGCGCCGTCGTGCAAGAATTGCTGGCGCGTCGCATCCACACCATCGTGCTCAACGTCCACGAGGGCAACGAAGCCGCCTTTCGCATCTACCAGCGCATGGGCTTCAAAGAACACTGCCGCTACGTCGAAGTCCTGGCCGAGCGTCGTGTCCGCTAACTTGCATACTTTTACACTTGTATACTTTTACAAAGGAGAACCATGACTACGCAAAACTATGACGTCAAAGACCTCTCCCTGGCTTCCCAGGGACGCCATCGCATCGAGTGGGCCGCTCAAGAGATGCCAGTGCTGGCCCTCATCGAAGAGCGATTCAAGCTCGAGCAGCCGCTGAAAGGCTTGCGTCTGTCCGCCTGCCTGCACGTCACCACCGAGACGGCCAACCTGGTCCGCGTCCTCAGCGCCGGTGGTGCCGGCGTGCGCTTGTGCGCTTCCAACCCCCTCTCTACGCAGGACGACGCCGCCGCCGCCATCGTCGCCGATCTGAAAGTGCCCGTCTTTGCGGTCAAAGGCGAGGACAACGAGACCTACTACCAGCACATCCACGCCGCCCTCGACCACGGGCCGCACCTGACCATGGACGACGGCGCCGACGTGGTCTCCACCCTGCACAAAGACCGGACCGACCTCGTAGACAACGTGCTGGGCGGCACCGAGGAAACCACCACTGGCGTCATCCGCCTGCGGGCCATGGCTGCCGGCGGCGTGCTGCGCTACCCGATCGTCGCTGTCAACGACGCCATGACCAAGCACTTTTTCGACAACCGCTACGGTACGGGCCAGTCCACGGTTGACGGCATCCTGCGGGCGACCAACATCCTCCTCGCCGGCAAGACCTTTGTCATTGGCGGTTACGGTTGGTGCTCGCGGGGCATCGCCATGCGCGCTCGCGGCATGGGGGCCAACGTCGTCGTCACCGAGGTGGACCCGCTGCGGGCGCTGGAAGCGATCATGGACGGCTATCGCGTCATGCCGATGCTGGAAGCGGCCAGGATCGGCAACATCTTTGTCACCTCTACCGGCGACATCAACGTGCTGGACAAGCATCACTTTGAAGTGATGAAGGACGGCGCCATCCTGGCTAACTCGGGCCATTTCAACGTCGAGATCAACATCCCTGCGTTGGAAGCTATGGCCCAGGAGGTACGCCCCATCCGTCCCTCGGTGCAACAATACGTGCTGGCCGACGGGCGTCGCATCAACCTGTTGGGCGAAGGACGGCTGGTCAACCTGGCCGTCGCCGAGGGGCATCCCAGCGCTGTCATGGACATGAGCTTTGCCAACCAGGCCCTCTGCGCCGAGTACATCGCCAAAAACCACGAGACGCTGGAACGCACCGTCTACACCGTGCCAGAGGAGATTGACCGTGACATCGCTCGTCTCAAGTTGAGCGCCATGGGGATAGAGATCGATACCCTCACCGACGCGCAGGTGCGCTATCTGACTTCGTGGGAGGAGGGGACGTAATCGTGTCAATCTGCCTGCCCTGGCGGATCATAAAGTCTGGCGCTGGCGAGAGATACGCTATCAACCCTACGGCTTCGAGGTAACAAGGTAGGTTATGCGGCACCCTCTATCACGTCAGAACAAAGTTGAGTGATCTGCTGTTCCTGGACAACAATTAAGCTTTCTAGTTCAGCAATGTGTTGATGGTGTTTCCTGAAAATTGTCCCCAAACGATGATGGTCTTCGGGCAGTGGAATTTGCAGGCGACGCAAGTCCTTCTCGGCGATGCGTCCCGACATCTCGCCAGTGGAGTAGATGGTCATCAACTGCAAGAACTGGGGAGAACGAAGGGTCTCGACCACGTAATCCTGGTCATAACCCTCGTGCAGGCGGAGAACAGAGAATTCTGAAATAGCCAGTGCACCGTCGAGTTCGGGCGGCACGATGACAATGGCGCCACGGTAGGCTCGCCGTCGACGGTATCGTTGACAAAGGCGGGCACCTGATCGTATTCCAGTTTGAGGCGCAGCGCGCCAATGACGTAGCGCTCGAACTCGTGAGCCTCGTCAATGACGATGGCGTCGCGCGGCTGCACGATTTGCCCCTCCAGGACCATGTTGAAGGCCAGCAGGGCGTGGTTGACGACTACAATGTCTGCCTTTTCGGCCCGCACCCGCACCCGCGCCAGTTCGTAGTAGCACCGGCTGAACAGGGAGCAGTTGTGGCCCAGGCAGTCGTGCCGGCTCACAGTGAGGGCATCTCGCAACTCGCCGAACAAGCGCAGCTCTTCGACGTCCCCGGAAGGTGTCTCTTCCAGGCGAGCCATCAAGTCGCCGATAGAGAATCCCTGACCAGGAAGCGCCAGTTGTTGGCTCAGCGCTTTCAACTTGACGCGGCAGATATAGTTACCACGGCCTTTGAGCAGCGCGGCGGTGAAGGGCCGGGGAGCGATGCGCTGCAGGGGATGTAGTGCCAGACGTGGGGGGCGTCGTCCAGCAGGCGCTGGCGCAGGCTCCGCCTGGTGACGTGCGGCTCCACCGATAGGCTCACTATGCCTTTGCCGACGAGCGGTTGCAAAGCCTGGCGGATGCGCGCCACCTCGTCGCCGGCGTCCAGGGGTGCCTTGTCACGGGGCGTGGCCACGACGACCAGCACCCGCAGCGGCGGCTCGACCTTCAGAGGCGGGGTGGGCCGAGGTACATGGAGATAACGCGTGACCGGCGATCGCTTGGAGAGGACGAGGAACTCGCGCTTCTCGGGGTCGCGCAGCAGTTCCCAGGGTAGGGCGTGCAGCTCAGGCGGGTCCAGGCGCAGACGAACCCGCAGGCCCTTGCCCTGAGACGTCATTCCCAGGCTGCCGTGGAAACGATGGCCCACGCCGGCCTCAAAGAGTGCCTCAAAGAGACGGACGCCTAAACCCTGTAGAAAATCCTCATCGGTATCGTCGGCCTCCAGCCGTCGCAGCTTCTTGGCCAGTTCCTCCGGGCCAAAAGGCAGACAGAAGCTTCCCCGCGCCTCACCGGCCGGTGACCGTATCACGTGAACAGGGTAGCTCCCTTTGCTGCGCTGACCGATCAAAATTTCAAAATCGGCATAGGTGGCAGTAAGAGCGGGAGGCGGGGCCGAGAGCCTGACGGCAGGCGCATCTACGTCGGCGACGGCGACGTGAGTCCGGTAGGTGATCTGGTAAGGACTGCCCTCGACGTCCGCATAATCCACGGTGATGACCAGCGGCACCGGCCCGGCAGCCAAAGGACGCACGGAGAGACGCTGTCGCATCTCCTGGCCCGGGTTCAGCCCCCGAATCTCTTTGGTGTGACTCAACTGGCCCACAAATTCGCTGGGGGTGTGGTGAACGACGACGTGCCGGGCCTGACCACCGCCCATGTTGCGCAGGATGAATTCTAGATAGGAGTATCTATCCTTGACCATCGCTTCCGGGGGGACAATTTCCACCTCCAGGTAAGGATGGCTGCAATAGCAGGCCACTCGACGACGGCACTCCTCGGCCCGCCCCTCGTCAAAAGCCTCCCTCCAGCAGGTCTCCGCTGCAGCCCACAGATCGGCCAGGTGAGCCTCGTACCGGGGAGGCGTCTGTTCTGCTTCCCTCGCCGCCCGGACAAGGGCCTCAGCGGCAGCGGCAAAATCGCCCAGCCGCTGCCGGATGCGACCCACCTGCTCCCAGTGGCCCGCCTTTTCGCGACATTCGGCCGCCTGGGGCCAGGCTTCCACCTGCTCGTAGAGGTGGGCGGCCTGGGCCCAATTCCTGGCTTGCCGGTGAGCGTGGGCCGCGCGGTCGAGTTTGCCCAGGGCCTCCCATTCCGATCCGGCCTGCGCCCAATCTCCCAGCTTTTCCGATAGCTCCGCTACCTTGGAACGGCGATTCAAACGCTCGTAGCAACGGCGGGCCTCGGCCCAGGCTTCTTTCCCTTCAAAGAGCGGCGCCGCCCGCTCGTAGCACCTGGCCTGTTCGTAGAGAGGGGCAGCTCGCCCCGGCTCCCCGGCCTCTTCCCACAACCCGGCTGCGCGGAGGGGCTGCTTCAGTTGTTGCTGGTAGATGCGGGCGGCGGGAGCGAGTTCGCCCCGGCGGAGGTAGGCCGCCGCCGCCTCTTCCCAGCGGCCCCGGCCGGCGTAGGTCTCTGCGCTCAGCACACGCTCGACGGCGACGAGATGGCCACCCCGATCCGCCGCCAGGACCCGTTCTCCACCGATGGCCGGGCCAAACTCAATGCGCCACTTCAGCTCTGCCCGCCACAATTCCTGTCCTGTGGCCGCATCGAGGGCATAGAGACGGTGATCGCGGCCGGCGGCATAGACCACGCCTTCGGCGACGAGGGGCACGGCCTCGATCCGGCGCTCGGTGGGAAAGGCCCACAGCTCTTCACCATCCGCCAGGCTGAGGGCGTACAGGCCATCGCGGGCGCCGGCGTACAGCCGCTCGCCGTCGGCGGCGGGCGGGCTGAGCGATTTTCCCGCCGGGCCCACGTCCACCCGCCAGGCAAGCGAGCCATCTCGCAGCCTCAAGGCCAGGATAGAGCCGCTGCTGAGCACGGCAAAGAGGTGCTCTCCGATCAGGAGAGGGGTCTTGTCCAGCCAGGCAGTGGGGCCATCCTCGGCCCGAAAGTGCCAGCGCATCCGGCCCTCCAGGCTCACGGCCAGCAGGTGCGGGCCACGACAGGGCACGTAGGCCACGTCCTCCTCTGCAGGGCAGGGGCAGCCCGGGAAGCGCCCGCCGCCAGGTCAATCGTGGTTCGCTCTGTGCCGGAGGCGAGGTTGAGAAGGACCAGGGTCCTGGTATCAACGGTGACGCAGGCCAAATCTGCACTCACTGCCGGGGCGGAGACGCGCTGCGCGCCGGGCGCCCAGCGCCAACGCTCCTCGCCCGCCGCGTCCAGGGCCAGTAGCTCTCCCTCGCCGCGCAGCAGGTCGGTGCTGGAGGTGGTGACCAGGACCAAGCCTTGCGAAGACCAGGGGCCTTCGCAAGGCTGCGCCAGCCCACTGACCAGGGCGTACTCGAAGGACTTTTGCCAGCGCCGGCTGCCGTCGGTCAGGCTCAGGGCCTGGAGCGCGCCGTGCCAGGGCGGCCTGGCGGGCTCCTGGGTGGGCGCCAGCAGCAGGTCGCCCGCGACCAGCAGCCGCCCGGCGGAAGGCTGGGCCAGGTCGGTGGTCCAGAGAGTGATGGGCGTATGGCGACGAATAAAGCTCACAGTTACCTCCGGGGACTCTGAACACAAAAAATCGAAATGGCGACAAAGGCGGCCACGCTCTCCTTCTTGCGCTTGCCCCCTTTGCGAGCCTTGCGAAAACCCGGTTTTCCACCACCCGCGACCGCGCTTCCCTTCGACTTCGCTCAGGACAGGCGCGCGGATTTAGCCAGTTTTCAGTTAGCAGGTAGCAGGGGACAGAGGACAGTTAACTTATTCAGAACCCCTGGCGCAACGAAAACCGAAGCTGTACCACGAGTCGTCAGGATGGAGCCTGCCGCGATTAGCACTGCGAACGACGCTGTAAAGGCTGCTCCACGAGCCGCCACGCAGCACCCTGTATTCTCCGGAAGAAGGCCCGGCGGGATTCTGGGAAGGCGAACTACCATAGTAATCCTCGTCATACCAGTCGGCCACCCATTCCCAAACGTTGCCCGCCATGTCCAACACTCCGCACCAACTCGCTCCGTCCGGCAAGCTGCCTACCGGCCCTGTGCGCCCGGAACAATTACTGTATTGCGCCAGTTCGCAAGTGGGCGCCTTATCACCCCAGGGATAGACGTTTCCTTCCAATCCACGTGCTGCGTACTCCCACTCGGCCTCCGTGGGCAGCCGCGCCCCGGCCCACTTGCAGTAGGTCACCGCGTCGTACCAAGAGACGCCCACCACGGGATAGTCATCTCCATTGTAAGCCGCATCGTCCGCGAGGAACGATTGCTCACACTTGCCATCTTTTACACACAGCGTGTATTGAGCATTGGTCACCTCGGTCCGATCGATCCACAAAGCGTCCAGGGCCACAGTGTGCACCGGATGATCACCACTGCGGCCGCCCATACTGCCCATCTCGAACTCGCCGGCCGGCACGTAGACCTCTACCATGCCATCCTTTTCCCGAACTCGAGAGGCCACGGCTGCCGGTACGGTGGGAGTTAGTATGAGTTCGCTCCCTATCCTCGTCCCCAGGTACACCCCGCCAAGCAGCAGGACCAAGACCAAGACACCGCCCACGATCCAGGCCCAGCCCGGCAAGGAACGGCCAGGGGCAGGCCGGGGCCGCATCTCCGCCCTGGCCTGCTCCACCAACTCCCGCACGTCACGATAGCCAGGATCCAGGGCGCGGATTTGCCCGCCCAGGGCCAGCACTTCGGGCCAGTCTCCCTCGGTAGCCGCGGCCTGCAACTGTTGGTAAAGAGGCTCAAGCCGCGCCTTTCGCTGCCGGGCCCGAGTTTCGGCCAGCAGAGCGTCCCGCAGAAGGGCCACAAATGACTGGGCGGAGGCAAAACGGTCGGCGGGAGCTTTGGCCAGCATCTTGAGCAGGGCTGCTCCCACCGCCCTGGGCAAACCGGGACGGAAGGAGCGCGGTGGTGGCACCGGCTTGTGCTCGTGGGCGTTGAGCGTGGCCGGCGCGTTGCCGGGGAAGGGCACCCGCCCCGTCAGCATCCTATAGGCCACGATGCCCAGCGCGTAGCGGTCGGCGGCGGGGCCGACCTCGGCCGCCCGCTCAGGGTCGGCCTGCTCCGGGGCCATGTACTCCGGCGAGCCTAGCAGCGTCCCCTGAGAGGTGAGCGCGACGCTTTCGGCCATGGCCTTGACCAGGCCAAAGTCTGTCAGCGCGGCCCGCACGCCGCTTTCCGTCTCTTCCACAATGGCGTTGGCCGGCTTGACATCGCGGTGGACCACGCCCTGCCCGTGGGCATAGTCCAGGGCCACGGCCACTTGTTTCAGAATGAGCAGTGCCCGCTCCAGGGGCAGCGCGCCCTCCTCTTCCAGCAATGCCTGCAGGGTGCGGCCGGGCAGGTACTCCATGGCGATGTAGAGCTGCCCTTCAGCCTCGTCTGCCTCGTGAATGGTGACTATGCTCGGATGGCGCAGTCGGGCGGCGGTGCGCGCCTCGCGCTGAAAGCGAGCCGCAAAGCCAGGGTCTGCGGTCCAGTAGGGGTGCAGCACCTTGAGCGCCACGACGCGGTCGAGTGCGGTGTCTCGCGCCTTGTAGACCACGGCAAAACCGCCGCGCCCGATCTCTTCTATGATTTCGTATTTGCCCAGCCGTTTGAGGTTTGTCATGGTTCTCTCCACCCGGCTAACGCCGTTCTCCTTGACCACTCGCACCACGTTGTCGGTGTCCCGCTCAAAGGTATCATCGTGGCTGATGACAAAGAGCTGAGAAAAGCCTTGTACCCTCTGTCCCCTTTGTCCCTGGGCCACAGGACCAAGGGTACAGGACAAGTGCCCCTGATGTTCAGGATCTGCCCGGCCAGGTTGTCACGCCGGTGGTCGTCCAGGTTAGCCGTCGGCAGTGTACTTTGTACACCCTGTACTGTCCGTACAGGACAGTGCTACAAAGTGCTTGTCAAAGAAAGCGACGTCAACGGCCGAGACCTTGCGGAGCAGTGCCAGGCGCACGGCCAGGGTGGCGGCCATCTGCTCGCCACCGGGCCGATTTGCAGACCACCTGTCCCCGCTTACAGCCCGGTTCCGCACAGTATTTCGGACGATGCGCAATGGTCAATACGCTTGCCATTGCCTGAAGGTTTTGGGCCCGCTCACATACGCTACTTTCAGTGGCCCACCACACTCTGGGCAGACATCCAATTCGCAACTGTACACGATTGGCTTTTGGGTGTACAATTCTCGTGGGGTTCTCATGGCTTCCTCCTTCTTTGACGAGATGGAGTTATTGTGCCATGAAACCCCTTTTTGTCAAGTCACATAGCAAGTTTTGCGGTACTGCGTTTGTTGGCATAGTGTAGCCGCCTCTCTGTCGCAGCACCCTTGCCGTCGTCCGATGGGCTGGTTGTCCCATTGAACCTGCACAATGCTGCCCGCAACTCGTCAACCTTGGCTGCCAGTTCAGTCCTGTTGTCGTAGATCTTGCGGAGGGCAGCCACGGCATTGTCAACACCCTGCCTGCCGGCGCGGAAAACTGCCTCGTCCAGCCAGACCGCCTCTCGTTCGCAGGCCCGTTCCGCCTCCGGCAGGTTCATCTGAAAGTTGACCAGCAGCGTGCCGGGGGCCAGTTCCCGCATGTCTGCGGCGATGTTCAGAACCACCGGGATGGTGCGCAGCGCTTTGGCCATGCCGCCCACGCCGGTTGTCTCTTGCCCGACGAGGCCATGCCGCCGCCCCAGGTATTCATCTGCGCGCCGGGCCTGCATTCCACCGATGCGCAGTTGGGTGATGACATAGCTGGCGTTGCGCACCGCCTTGCGTTGGTCAGTGGTCAAATGCACAGTGAAAGGGCCGCCCTTGGCCGCGACCATGCGCTGCGCAAAACGGCCGACGATTTCAAGCCGTTCGGGCGCGATGTCCATCAGCCACAGTTCGACGAGCGGAAAGCTGTCAACCCGTTCTAAAAAGCCGTTAATCAGTTCAGGCGTGTAGCTAGAGCCGCCACCTATCACTGTCACTTTCACAGTTCAATTACCTTTCCAGTGCGAGCACTCTCATAGGCTGCGTCCACAATCTTCACATTGATCCAACCTTCCAGGCCGCCAGGTTTGGGCGTCTGGCCGGCGCGGATACATTCCGCGAAATAGGCCATTTGCGCGTCATACATGCTTTGCGAGCAATGCGGGTCGCGCACAGGCGGAAAACCGGGATCAACTTTCTCCACCTCCATCTTCTCCGCATCAGGGAGGGCGAGCCCCGTGGGGAAAAGGTGGGCAAAGCCTTTGGTACCGTACAGTTGGGTGCTGGCTTCTGGCCCGTCGGTGTGAGGCTGCCACCAGCCGGACTCGATGTAGGAAGTGACGCCGTTGTCCCAGTTGACGAGGATGATGCCGGTGTCGTCCACGTCAAAGTCCTTGTAGTAGGTGCCGACCCTGGCGTAAACGCTGACCGGCTGCGGGTCGCCGAGCAGGAAACGAGCGGTGTCTATAGCGTGGATGCCCATGTCGGCCAGCGCGCCGCCGCCGGCGAACTCCTTTTGGGTGAACCAGCCGCCCGGCCCCCAATGCACGTGAACGCTGTACCCCTTGGTGCGAACGATTTCCCCGATACGGCCGTCATCCACCTGTTTCTTGACCCACAACACCTCCTCATCGAAGCGCCAACAGTGGGCCACCATCAGCAGGGCGCCGGATTTTTCACCGGCGGCGATCATGGCCCTGGCCTCGGCCGCGTTCATGGCCATCGGCTTTTCCACCATCACGTGGGCGCCGGCTTCCAGGGCGGCAATCGTCTGTGGCGCGTGCAGGTAGTTGGGGGTATTGACACTGATTGCGTCCACGCCGCCGTCCTGCAGCAGCGCTTCGATGGTAGTGTATTGGCGGGGAATGTCAAACTCGGCCGCAAACGCGGCCATAGATTTGGGCCGATGGTTGACCACGGCAGCCAGCTCAACGTCGGGAAGTTTCTGCGCCGCCTTGGCATGAAACTTGGCAATATAGCCGGTGCCGGTAAGAGCAATCTTTAAGCTCATCAGTTCCCTCCATATCCCTCATTCTTCCAGTGGGAAAACACGCAGCTATGTAGGGTGGATCCAGTTGGCTATATTCTATCACGGCACGGGCTAAGAGGCAAAGAGGATGCTCCCAATTTTCTGTTCAATGTGGATAGGCTCCTTCCCCGTCATCTCCCTCCACAACTTTGGGCCGCTCTGCGCAGATTAGTGGGGTGCTCAAAGCGGGTGTGTCACCCGCGTCCTATTCCTAGGAGTGGCACATCGCCTCAACGCTATAGAGAGGGCGGTAGAACCTCACCCATGCCTTTCCGCTGCGGGATCGATCTCGCCGCCAGAATTCGTCGAGCAGGAAGGTGTAGAAGCTGTAATAACGGGGATGAATAGTAATTTGACAATGTTAAATTCAAGGTGGGGAGCGCTCTCGCCGCTGTGCCCTGAG
>CAYNKW010000071.1:0-17324 GCA_964397845.1 uncultured Anaerolineae bacterium | reverse complement strand
ATATGCAGTTCGTCCATCACGTCCGGGAATATCTCTTCGAGGTAATGAGCTGATGGCCCAGGTTAACATCCCTCTACTACGGGAGAGAGCCAGGGAAATACGGGAGCAGGTGGATAAAATCCGCCGCTATGCTTCTTTACCGGATGAGGAATTCCTGGCTGACGAACGCAATCTCTATACCGTGCTGCACCTTATGCTTATCTCTATAGAGGCAACAGCGGCTATATGCAATCACCTTCTGGCAAAGCTGGCCCGCAAGGCGCCCGAAAGCTATGCCGAGTGCTTTGAGCATTTGGCCGAGATGGGAATCATTTCTGGAGAACTGGCCTCCCGTCTGGTTCAGATGTCCCGATTCCGCAATTTGCTCGTTCACCGCTACTGGACGGTAGAGCCGCAGCGGGTTCTGCAAATTGCCCGGACAAATCTGGGGGACTTTGAGGAATTCTTGCGGCAGGTGGGAGGTTGGTTGAGGGAAAAGGTTTGAGATACCTCGCCAGGTGCTTTTGTAGCTTTTGACAGGGTCACGGTTTCCGCGTTGCGCCGGAAACTGTGACCCTTTTGTTTGTCTCCTTCAGGGCCTTTGTGGTATAATATTGCCAGGCGACGTTGCCTGTTTACATTCTGACTGCGCAGTCAGTTGGTAAGAGGGATGATATGGCAGAGTATAGAATCCAGGAACATCCCATTTTGCCTGTCGAGCCACGGGATAGCGTGGCCTTCTATTGGCAGGGGCAGAAGCTGATAGCCAAACAAGGTGAGACCATAGCTTCTGCTCTTTTTGCTAATGGCGTGCGCATCTTTGGTCACCATCCCAAAGACGGTGCGCCGCAGGGCATCTTTTGTGCCAACGGCCAGTGTGCTCAATGCCTGGTGTTGGCCGACGGAAAGCCGGTCAAGTCGTGCATGGAATTGATCCGGCCCGGCATGGGAGTGGAGCCGGTCGAGGGCCTGCCGGAACTGCCGCCGGTGGACGAGGTGCCGGAGATGCGTGAGGTCGAAGAGATGAAGGTGCCGGTGCTTATCATCGGCGGCGGGCCGGCCGGGCTTTCGGCGGCCATTGAGTTGGGCAAGCTGGGCATTGAGACGCTGCTGGTGGACGACAAGCACCGCCTGGGCGGCAAGCTGGTGCTGCAAACGCATCGTTTCTTTGGCTCCACCAACGCCGTTTACGCCGGCACGCGCGGCATAGACATCGCCACCAAGTTGGAGAACGAGGTGCGCAGCCACGATAGCGTCCGCATCTGGCTCAACAGCACGGCCCTGGCGGTCTTTAGCGATCACCAGGTCGGCATCCTGCGCGACGGGAAGCGCTACGCGCTGGTCATGCCCCGGGTGTTGTTGGTGGCTGCCGGCGCACGGGAAAAGTCGCTGGCTTTCAAGGGGAACACGCTGCCGGGTGTCTATGGTGCGGGCGCGTTTCAGACGTTGGTCAACCGCGACCTGGTCAAGGCCGCCGAGAAGCTGTTCATCGTCGGTGGCGGCAACGTGGGACTCATCGCCGGCTACCACGCGCTACAAGCGGGCATCAACGTGGTGGGATTGGTGGAGGCGATGCCAGAGTGTGGCGGCTACAAAGTGCACAAGGACAAGCTGGCCCGCCTGGGCGTGCCAATTTACACTTCCCACACCATCGTCAGCGCCAACAGTTCGACCGGGCTCACTGGAACCGGGGAAGAGTCGGTCGAATCGGTGACGATTGCGCGGGCGGACGAGCGCTTCCAGCCGATAGCCGGCACGGAGCGGTCGTTTGAGTGTGACACTGTGCTCATCGCCGTGGGGCTGGATCCGGTCAACGAGTTCTACCTCAAGGCGCAAGAGTTTGGCGTGACCGCCTTTGCTGCCGGCGACGCAGAAGAGATCGCCGAGGCGTCAGCAGCCATGTTCTCCGGCAAGATCAAGGGGCTGGAAATAGCCCGCGCCCTGAGCTACGCCATCGGCGAGATCCCGCCCGGCTGGTACCGCACAGCCGAGATCCTCAAGTCGAAGCCGGGGAAAACGGTGGAGGAGCACCTGCCCGAGGCCGAGGCTGGTGTTATGCCGGTGTTCCACTGCACGCAAGAGATCCCCTGCGATCCTTGTACGGCGGTCTGCCCTCAGGGGCTGATCCACATTGACGAGACCGATATCCGCCAACTCCCGACTTTCGTGGGGGAGCAGTTGGGCGAGACCTGCGCCGGCTGCGAGAAATGCGTTACCATCTGTCCTGGTCTGGCCATCACCCTGGTAGATTATCGCAAGGACCTGGAACACCCCACTGTGACTATTGCCTACGAGTTCCTCAAGGAAAGCATCCACGTGGGCGACGAGGTGACGGTATTGGACGCCGAGGGGACGGTCCTGGGCAACGTGCAGGTGACGAGCGTGCGAGCGGTCAAGGCTTTCGACCGCACGGTCGTCGTCAAGGTCAAAGCGCCCAGGGAATACGCCAAGAGGATCGCTGGCGTCCGGGTGCAGGAAGAAGAGGTGACCAGGCCGATGGATCGGTGCGTGCAGCGACTCACCGACGACACCATCGTCTGCCGCTGTGAACGGGTGACGGCCGGCGAAATCCGCGCTCTCATCCGGCGAGGATACCGTGACATCAACGAGATCAAGGCGGTGACGCGGGCGGGGATGGGCGCCTGCGGGGCCAAAACCTGCACGCCGCTGATTCACCGTCTTTTCCGCGACGAAGGCATCGCCGAGGCCGAGGTGGTGGATCAGGTGAAGCGACCGCTCTTCGTGGAGGTGCCGTTGGGCGTCTTTGCCGGTGTTAAGGAAGGGGAGAGGGTGAGCCGTGGCTGAGAGGACGGTGTCACACTATGACGTGATCATCATCGGCGCAGGGAGCGTGGGCACATCGGCGGCTTTTTCCCTGGCCGAGGCGGGGGTGCGCACGCTGGTCATTGACTGGCTGCCCAGCGTGGGACAGGGCTCCAACAAGGCGGCCATCGGTGGCATCCGCGCCACCCACTCTGACCTGGCCAAGATGCGCATCAGTCTGCGCAGCATCGACATCTTTGCCACCTGGAAGGAACGCTACGGCGACGAGATCGAGTGGTACAGAGGCGGCTATTCCTTCGTCGCCTACTGGGAGCGCGAGGAAAAGATCCTCAAAGAGCTGCTGACCATCCAGCAGTCCTATGGCCTCAACATCCACTGGCTGGACAAGGACGCGCTGCTGGAGGTGATCCCCGACCTCAATCCGAACGGCCTCATCGGCGGTACGCACTCGCCCGAAGACGGCAACGCCTCACCGCTGCTGACCATGCACGCCTTTTACCGCCATGCCAAACGCCTGGGGGCCGAGTTCCACTTTAACGAAACCGTGACCGGTATTGTCGTTGAAGGCGGGCGCGTGCGCGGCGTCAGGACAGACAAAGAGGAATATGGAGCAGAGGTGGTGATCAACGCCGCCGGGGCGTGGGCCAGGTCGGCGGCGCAGATGGTTGGCCTGGACGTGCCGGTGCGTCCCGATTCCCACGAGGCGGCCATCACCGAGGCGGTAGTCCGTTTCCTCGCTCCGATGGTGGTGGACATTCGGCCCACGGTTGGCTCGGCCAATTATTACTTTTATCAGCACTACACCGGCCAGATTGTGTTCTGCATCACACCCAGCCCCAACATCTGGGGCGAAGACACTCGCGAGACGAGCAGTTTTCTACCTATGGTAGCCCGTCGCATGGTGGATGTGATGCCCCGGCTAAAGAACCTCCGCGTGCGGCGCACCTGGCGCGGTCTCTATCCCATGACGCCCGATGGCTTTCCCATCGTCGGCTGGTCGAAAGAGGTAGAAGGCTTTCTGTTGGCCGTGGGCATGTGTGGCCAGGGTCTTATGCTGGGGCCGGGCCTGGGCGAACTGCTGGCTCGCATGGTGAGAGATGCTCTGGAGCCAGAGGATCACGAGGTGCTGGCGCACCTGTCGCCGTATCGCCAATTTGCCGGCCAGGAGAAACTGAAGTAGAAATGTGGCAAGACTGGTTGGCAGCATAGTGACCCCTTTGAAGCCGAAATCAGCTCCATCTCAACCAGGACAATATGGCCCATTTTGACGAGTATGAGGTGTCCTCAGTAGACATTGAAAGAGCCATCAGGCAGGCTTACGAGAGGCGAAGGGCAGGATCATGCGGGTCTTGATCACCGGTGGGACCGGGTTTCTCGGTGCGGCGCTGGCTCACCGCCTGGTGCGGGAGGGCCACCGTGTCCAGGTGCTCGATGACCTGAGCGCTGGCGACCCGGCTCGTTTACCCAAAGAGGTGCACTTTACGCGGGGGGACGTGCGCGACGTGCCCCGCCTCTGGACGCTGCTGCGCGACGTGGAGTGCGTCTATCACCTGGCGGCGCGGGTCTTTGTGGCCGAGTCGGTGCTGTATCCCCGCGAGTACAACGACGTGAATGTCGGCGGCACGGTGAGTGTGATGGAGGCGATGCGCGACGCGGGTGTGAAGAGGGTCGTCTTTACCTCCTCCGGCGCGGTCTATGGCGATCAGGCGAACCAGCCGGTGCACGAGGAATTGGAGCCGGACCCCGATTCACCTTACGCCGTGAGCAAGCTGGCCGCAGAGCATTACGTGCGCACCATCGGCCGGTTGTGGGGTATCGAAACGGTGATCCTGCGCGTGTTTAATGCCTACGGGCCGGGACAGTTTGCGCCGGTCTACCGGGCTCCGGTCATCCCGGCGTTGATGAAGCAGGTGTTGGGTGGTGGATCGCTGGTGATCTTTGGCGACGGCACGCAGACCCGCGATTTTGTCTACGTGGACGACGTGGTGGACGCGTTGGTGGCTGCAGCCACGGCCGGGAAAGTAGACCGGGCCATCGTCAACGTCGGCAGTGGTCAGGAGATCAGCATCAACGAGCTGGCACAGCGCGTCGGGCTGGTGACGGGCCGCCCGGCGCGCACCCTCTACAGCCAGGCCGAGGGTGGGGGCGTGCCTCGCCTGGTTGCTGACCTCACGCTGGCTCGGGAAAAGTTGGGCTTTCGACCCTGCGTTTCGTTGGAGGAGGGTTTGCGCCGATTGCTGGCCCTTGACCCCCAACTCCAGGCGTTGCAGAGTTGAGTGTGTCTGTGCGGATTGTGATCCGCCGCGAGCATGAGGTGAGTAGTTACTATAATGTCCTTGCGCTCATTTCACCACTATCTCAATTTATCCGATCAAGGTGCGGTGGGCTAGACAAAGCCTGGCCAATGGGCTATAATTAGGGCCATGATCGAAAACGGAATGCTAGACCTGGTTAACCTTCTAACGATCGTCAACCGGCTGCTCTCGTCCACCATCGTCATTACCGGCTTTTCTCTGACCATTTACGTTCTGACTCATAATCTTCGCAGCCCGGTAGCCCGTGCCTTCAGCGCGTTGACCAGTTTTGTGACGCTGGTTTACGTTGGCGACTTTGTGCTCTTTGGGGTGACCTCGGCTGAGGTGGCGCTGCCGTGGCTCAAGATGCAGTGGGTGGGTATCGCTTTTGTGCCAGCAGCCTATCTTCACTTCTCCGACGCTCTGTTGGCCACCACCAACGATCGCTCTCGCCTACGACGTGTTGTTGTGTTGTCCAGTTACTTGATCGGGGTGGGGTTGGTGGGGCTGGCCATCTTTACACCCTTGTTGGTGCGGGAGGCGGTCTACCGGCCGGCGGCTCCACAGCTCCGGGCAGGGCCTCTTTTCTGGATGTTCACCGTCTACTTTATTTTCACCGTGGGTAGTGGAGCGATGAACATTCAACGTGCCCGCGAACGTTGCCTGACCCCTACTTCCCGGCGACGTATGACCTATCTGGCGCTGTCGTTTGTCGCGCCGGCGATGGGCGTGTTCCCTTACGTGATGCTGGCCAGCATGGATGTCCCTTCGGCAGCACTGTTGACTTTTGTGTTGATGGGCAACGTGGGTGTGGCGCTGATGATGGTCGTCATGGCTTACCCGGTGGCCTATTTTGGCGTGTTGATACCGGATCGCGTCGTTAAGCAGCGGCTTGTCCAGTTCTTGCTGCGTGGTCCGCTGGCGGCCACGGTGGTCATTGTCTTGCTCCAGACCATCCCCAAGGTGGAAACGATTTTGGGCCTGCCCCGGGATACCGTTCTCTTTACGACGATCGTGGCCGGCCTGGTGCTGTTGCAGGTGAGCATCACGGTGGCCCAACCGCTGATCGACCGGCTGATCTACCACCAGGATCGAGGAGAAATCGCCTTGCTCCGCCATCTGGACAATCGCCTACTCACCGTCACCGACATGAGGCAGTTTCTGGAGAACCTATTGAGCGCCGTCTGCGATACGATGCGGGTGACTACTGCTTTCGTGGCCGTGGCGGAGGAGGGGCAATTTCGCTGCCAGGCCTTCTACGGGAACGCGGAAGCGGTGGATGCATTCCTGGCCGCTTGCGATTTGCAGGACACAGTACAATCCCCTTCGCCTTCTGACCTGCCCGCCCATCTGGAGGGTCTGTTCAATGGCGTGCCGCCAGTTGTTCGAGAAGGATTCTGTGTCTTTCCCCTGCGGGCAGCTTCTGGCGATGTCACGCTGGGCATGCTGGGGGTCGAAGACGGCCGGGGCTTGTCTAGTGTCTCGGACGACGAGGTCAGTGCGCTGGCCATCCTGGTCTCCCAGGCCGAAAACGCCTTGGCCGACCGGCACTTGCAGCAGGGCCTTTTTGGTGCTCTGGAGCAGATCATTCCCGAGATCGAGGCCATCCAGCGTCACCGGGGCACGGTGCGCTACGCTGACTCACCACCGGTGCAATCCCCTGATAAGAACCTGATCTACGCGCCCGAATTTCTTCAGTTGGTCAAAGATGCGCTCCGAGACTACTGGGGGGGACCTCGGTTGAGCGAGAGCCCTTTGCTTCGTTTGGCCGTGGTCAGACAGGCGCTGAATGAGTATGACGGGCGGCCCATCCAGGCGCTGCGAGCCGTGCTATTGCTTGCCGTAGATGCGTTGCGTCCCGCCGGCAAACGCAAGATGACGACCAAGGAATGGCTTCTGTACAACATCCTGGATCTCAAGTTCCTTCGAGGGGAGCGGGTCAGCTACGTGGCCAACCGCCTGGCCATGAGTGAGTCTGACCTGTATCGCAAACAACGCGTAGCCATCAAGGAAGTCGCTCGTACGCTGGCCCGCATGGAGGAAGCCGCGCGAGTAGGGGCAGGTCTCAAGCCTGTCCCTACTGATAGACCCCTTGCAGAGGGGGCAGGTGGCCAAGGGACTGAAGCGAGCAGACAGAAAAAAGCTCCTTGACAACCCTATGGAATTACTCTATAATACCACTTGGTTTCAGATGGCTATTGTAATGAGTGGCTTTGAAAGCGTTGGGCGGCCAGGACGTGAAGGTATTAGTGATGGGTGCGGACCGGGTGCGAGTTGTATTGGTTGGTCGTAGTGTGATCGGTCTCAGGGAACATAACTCTATACGGGCGCGGCATTGGAGTGGGGGTGCCGAACGTCGAGTGGAACCGATCTCGGCCGTGTCTCCTGCCCTGGCGAGGTAGGAGAGCACGACCGAGTTGTTTTTTGGGCCGCGCCGTGGGTGATAACCTGCTGGTGTAGTGGTACAAGTTTGGCGAGAAAGGTAGGGTGATTTGACTCAGGAGAAGAAGAACCGTCTCAGACCGTGGGAGAAGCCTTTGGAGGAGGGGTATTGGCTGGCCCTCCTCCAACAGGGTGAGCATGCCATCGGCGCTGACCCTTTGCCGGCCAAAGCCCTCTTCTGGCAGGAGAGAGGGGGGGGGCAATCGGCAAATTCGGCAAATGGGGAGGCAATGCCAGACAGTGGTGGCCCCCAGAGGGGAGAAGATGAATCTTCTGAAACGCCACTGGCCTTCAGACCCAGTTGGGAGGAGGCTGAAGCCTGCCTGCGTGATGGCAAAGTCTTGACGCTACCTGTGGTGGGATACAACCGGGGAGGGCTGCTCGTGGATTGGAGTGGCTGGCAGGGATTCGTTCCGGCTTCGCAATTGGTCGCCTTTCCGACCCATTTCGAGGAGGAGGACCGCAGAAACGAACTCGCCAGCAGCGTGGGCCGGCGGCTTGACCTCAAGATCATTGAGCTGGAGCAAGAGCGCAATCGCCTGGTCTTTTCGGAAAAGGCCACCGCCTCGCAGGAGGATCAGATCGAGCAGTTGCTGAACGACATCTGTGCTGGCGACATTCGGCGGGGCCGCGTGACTAATCTCTGCTCCTTTGGTGCCTTTGTAGACCTGGGCGGCGTGGAGGGCCTGGTTCACATCTCTGAGCTGTCCTGGGGAAGGGTGGCCCATGCTTCCGACGTGCTTCACACCGCTCAGGAGATCGAAGTTTACGTCCTTAACGTGGATCGGCAGCAGAGACGCATCGGGCTTAGCCTCAAACGCCTGCAGCCTGATCCGTGGAGTTCGGTGGAAGAGAGCTACGTGGAAGGGCAATTGGTGCAGGGCGTGATCACCAACGTCGTCAGCTTTGGTGCCTTTGTGCGCGTTGAGGAAGGGCTGGAAGGATTGATCCACGTGTCGGAACTGGCGGGAGGTGGCTTTGTGCACCCGCGCAGCGTGGTAAAGGAAGGGGACACAGTCACCGTCCGCATTGTGAACATAGACAGCGCCAATCATCGCCTGGGTCTGAGCTTGCGGCAGGTGTTTGGCGAGAAAGATCTCAGTCGGGGTGAAGACGTTTTGCCCGGCTAGCCCGCCATCGGTTGCTGTCGCGCTTTAGGTCCATCTTCTCCGATGGTGAGGGATGGGCCTGTTTGTCGAGAGGGTCTATCGTATCCATGACCAGGAAACCTGCCAAGAAAACCGGCTCCGGTCGCAAGTCATCGTCATCGAAAAAGAGAACGAGAGCTTCGACCGGTTCAAAGCGCAAGAAGCGGTCAACCAGGCAGTCAGAGTCTCTCCTGACTCGTCTCCGGCGCTCGTTTGGGCCTCGCCAGCAGGAGGTGTTAGCCATTCTGCTGCTGGTGAGTGCAGTGCTGACGCTGCTGGGCCTGACAGGTGTGACAACGGGCTCACTCATAGATGGCTGGACCCGTTTTCTGGGGCAGGCTTTTGGCCTGGGTGCTTACCCCCTGGCAGTGGCGATGGCTGCTCTGGGTGCGTGGCTGCTGCTGCGCAGTGTAGACCAGGTGTCGTCTCTCCAGTGGAAGGCGGTGGCTGGTTTGCAGATCGCCTTTCTGGCAGCCCTGGCTCTGATCCACCAGGTGGCCCCTGGCGACGATTCGCTGGCCCTGGCCCAGGCTGGCCACGGCGGCGGCTACATTGGCTGGGCCATCGCTGATCTGCTACAAGGAGCAGTGGGCAGTTTGATCTCATTCTTACTCCTGCTGGGCGGTCTGGTTGCCGGCCTGGCTCTCGCCTTCGAATGGACGCTGGAAGACCTGTTGGATGCTGTGGCGAGCCTCGCTGACCGGCTGCGGGGAATTGTCCCAGAACCTTCTCTGCCCGTCGAACCAAAGCCAGCAAAGAGGCAATCCCGCCGTCAGCGGCAGAAGCCACTGCCCTCCGCAGCCGCTAAACCGGCGCCAAGAGCAAGGACCGTGGCCCAACCCACATCAGAGCCAATCGTGGCGTCTGTGTCTCGCCCGGCGGCTGCGACGGCCAGTCCAGGGCCAAAGCCGAAATCAGGGCCCCGCCGCCGTGCCGTGCGCTTGCCGCCCCTGGATCTGCTAGTCTCTGATGCGGATAACGGCTATGGCGATGCAGACGTTCGCTACCGCGCTCAGGTCATCGAAGAGACGCTGGCCAGCTTTAACGTGCCAGTCAAGGTGGTGGAAGTCAACCAGGGGCCGGTGGTTACGCAGTTTGGCCTGCAGCCGCTTTTCACGGAATACCGCGCCTCCAGCGGTGAGATCCGGCAACGCAAAGTGCGGGTGAGCAAGATCAGTGCTCTGGTCAACGATCTGGCGCTGGCGCTGGCAGCCTCCCCCATCCGCATCGAAGCGCCTGTGCCGGGACGCTCCGTCGTTGGCGTCGAAGTTCCCAACAGTGAAGTGTCGCTGGTGGGACTGAGGGGAGTTGTGGAGTCCAAGGTCTATAAGAAGAAACGCTCCCGGCTAAAAATCGCTCTGGGGCGCAGCGTGTCTGGCGAGCCGGTGCTGGCCGACCTGGCGACCATGCCGCACCTGCTCATTGCCGGGGCCACCGGTTCCGGCAAGTCGGTATGCATTCATTCCATCACCACTTGCCTGGCCTTCAACAACCGGCCGGAAGACCTGCGCATGGTGATGATTGACCCCAAGATGGTCGAACTCACCCGCTTCGACGGCCTGCCACATCTGCTGGGGCCGGTAGAGACCGACCTGGAACGCCTCGGCGGGGTGCTACGTTGGGTCACGCGAGAGATGGAGACGCGCTACGAGAAATTTGCCGCCGCCGGTGCTCGCCATCTGAACGACTATAACAAAAAGTCTTCCGCCAAAGACCGGCTGCCGCGTATTGTCATTCTCATTGACGAGTTGGCCGATATGATGTTGAGCGCCCCCGACGAGACGGAGCGAACTATCACACGACTGGCGCAGATGGCTCGCGCCACTGGCATCCACCTGGTCATCGCCACCCAGCGCCCCAGCGTGGATGTGGTCACCGGTCTCATCAAGGCCAACTTTCCGGCCCGCATCAGTTTTGCCGTCACCAGCCAGGTGGACTCGCGGGTGATTCTGGATCAGCCGGGCGCTGAGACGCTGCTGGGCCGGGGCGACATGCTCTACATGGCTCCGGATTCCAGCAAGTTAGTGCGCGTGCAAGGGTGCTTTGTCTCCGACCAAGAGATCAGAGGGCTGATAGACCATTGGCGTGAGCAGGTCCCGCCCCAAGAGCGGGACGAGGCTCCACCATGGGACACGACTATTGCTGCCAGGGAGCAGGACCCCCTCCTGGAAGAGGCCATTGCTCTGGTGCGACAGGCCAGTGCAGCCTCGACTTCGTTCCTCCAACGACGGATGCGCATCGGCTATCCACGTGCCTCTCGCCTCATTGACCAGATGGAGGAGATGGGCATCGTCGGCCCGCCAGAGAGGGGCGGGCGTCGCCGCAAGGTGTTGTTGGAGGCGGAGGGGAGTTCGGCTCAGGGGGCTCCAGGGAGAGTGCCTGGTGAGGAAAGGTGAAGCTATGAAAAACAAAAAGGTAATCTGTTTTGTCATTCTTCTGGTCATCGTCGCCGGCTGCGCCGGGCTGGCGGTGTCGGCGGCGACTCCCTCCCCTTCCTCTTCCCACGCTTTGCCCTCTGTGGCTCCCCTCGCCGACGATCCCAACTCACCTGCCAGCACAGTTAAGCTTATATTCATTCACCACTCCTGCGGGGAGAATTGGCTGGCCGACGACGATGGTGGCCTGGGCGTTGCCTTGCGCGACGATAACTACTTTGTCAGCGACACCAATTACGGCTGGGGGCCGGACAGCATCGGCGACAACACCGACATCGGCCACTGGTGGGATTGGTTTCGTGGCTCCAGTAGCAGCACCTACCTGAGTGCACTCTATACCGAGTACGGCGACCATTATTACAATTACACTCGTCTCACCGACCCCGACCCCAGTCGCGAAAACGAGATCATCATGTTCAAGTCCTGTTACCCCAACTCCAATCTGGGGGGGAACGCGGATGACCCGCCGACGACTGGCTCCAATCCCTTGCGGGGGCAAGACTCGGGTTCCGAGTACCACACCGTGGCCAACGCCAAAGGCATCTACAACGACCTGCTGGTCTATTTTGCCGCCCATCAGGAGAAACTTTTCGTCGTCATCACCGCCCCCCCTGTCACACCGGGCGATAGCTGGGAACCCCCGGCCAACGCTCGCGCCTTCAACGACTGGCTGGTGGACGACTGGCTGGACGGTTACCCCCACGACAACGTGGCCGTCTTTGACTTTTACAACGTCTTGACCAGCAACGGGGGCAACGCCAACACCAACGACCGGGGACAAGAAGATGGCAACCATCATCGTTGGTGGAACGAGGCAGTCCAGCACCGCCAGACGGTGGACAATGACCTGGCCTCCTACGGCGGAGGCAGTGGTGGGGGCAGCCACCCCACCGCCGCCGGCAACCAGAAGGCCGCTGCCGAGTTTGTGCCCCTGCTCAACGTCTACTATAACCGCTGGCAAGGAGGTGAGACCTACACCTTCCACGCCATCATCACGCCGACCAACGCCACTCTGCCGGTCACCTACAACTGGTCCCCCGAACCTACCAGCGGACAGGGGACGGACAGCGCCACCTACCATTGGCCCCCCGGCACCTACGACATCGCGTTGGCGGCGACGAATTGCGGCGGGACGTTCACCGCCACACGCACCGTCACCGTCGGCTCGTCGCAATTGATCGCTCAAAGCCGGTCCGTGACCGGCGTGTTCCCTCAGCACGCCACAGCGCAGCAGACGATGGCCTTCCAGGACGGCGTCAGTCCCGATGCTAGTTATGCCGGTACACGTGACGTGATTCTGGCCAGCGACTATGCAAACGATAATCTCGGCGCGACGACGCATCTGGAGACCTACTACGGCGGTGGCACAGAACACCGCAGCCTGATACGCTGGGATCTATCGGACTTGCCCGCTGACATAACGGTCAACGGCGCCGCCGTGGAACTCTACCGTTACGAGGAAAACACGGAAAACGATATGCAGCTTAACCTTCACCGCGTGACCCGTGAGTGGACCGAAGGAGATGGCGATTTCACACCCTCGCCTGGAGGCGCCACCTGGATTACCGCTACTGCCGGTGTCGCCTGGACAACCCCAGGCGGTGACTATGACACCACCATCGTAGGCCAAACCACGCTGCCAACCGATATGGAGGACGGCTGGGTGCGCGTGGATGCTACTACTGCTGTGCAAGACTGGGTCGAGGGTAGCGCGTCTAACTATGGCCTCTTGCTCCTTCCCACGAGCGGGGAATGGACTTTACACTACTTCCACAGCCGCGAGGCTGTGACCGCCACCCTCCGCCCGCGCCTGGTCGTCACCTATACCACCGGCGCGCCCGCCCCCGCGTTGAACATCACCGCGCCCACGGGAAGCACTCGTTGGCCGGTCAGCAGCACACAGCAGATCCGCTGGACCACCACCGGCACCGTCTCCCAGGTCAACCTGGCGTACTCTATCAATGACGTCACCACGACCATAGACACGGCCGTCGCCAACACCGGCGTCTACACCTGGACGACGCCGCCCACCGCGACCACCTCGGCGCGGGTGCGCGTGGAGAGCGCCATCAGCCCCACGACCGTCTACGACGTCAGCGATCCTTTCACCCTTTACGAGACCGGCGTCGCCACCAGCACCATCCACTTGCCCCTCGTCTTGAGGAACCACGCTCCTCAGCCGAGCTGTCCGTATCCCCTGACCGGCGTCGCCATCAGCGATCCCACTATGCAAGGCCATCGTATCTATCCTGCAAACCTCACCTACAAAGGTGCCTTCGCATACCCATCTGGTGATGGGTGGGCCTACAGTGGTCATGCGCTTGCCTATTACCCTGAAGGCGATCCTGGGCCAGCCGACAGTTACCCTGGTTCACTCTATGCAGCAGGCCATGCGCATGACGATCTTGTGGATGAGATTACTATCCCCGAACCGGTAATAGCCGACAACTTTGATGACCTGCCTGAAGCCTCCGTGCTCCAGTCCCTGACCGACATCACCGGAGGTTGGAAAGACAACTGTACGTACAACGATGACTGCATCTACCGAGAGGTGGACGGTTTGGAATATCTGCCTAATATCAACAAGATTGCCTGGAACCTGAGGGACTGGTACAATGTTGCTGCCTATGATCAGGATTCTTTGGGATGGAGTGATCTTGATATGACCGCTGCCCAAGGTGTGTGGCATATAGGAGAACGTCCGTCGGGCAGCGATGAATTCCATAACACAAAAACCTGTGATTATCTCTTCAAAGCCCCTGAGAACTTTGCCAATCAGTTCTTGGATGGAAAATGGCTCATTGCCGGCAATCACCGAGAGGCCGGAGCACTCGGCGGTTCTCAAGGGCCAACACTCTATGCCCTTGCCCCTTGGGAAGACGGCAATCCTCCCGAATCTGGACAGAATCTGGAGGCTTTGGCCCTGCTGTACTATCCCACATACCCAGAATGTTACGACAACCCAGATGAATGCTACTTTCCAGACTATCGAGCCATGGATAATTGGGGAGGCGGGGTCTGGGTGCAAACCGCCACTGGAAGCGCCGTCCTGATATTCGGGCGAAAGGGGCTGGGGGACAACTGCTACGGGACGCCAGAACACTGCGGTGGAGATCCTTGTGAGGTATATAAAGGTTATCACGCATATCCGTATGAGCCTCAGATTCTCTTTTACGATCCCGAAGAATTGAGAGAAGTTCGTGCTGGAACCAGAGAGCTGTGGGAAGTGTTACCTTATGAGGTCTACAGCCCAGTGGATGAAGTGTTTGATCAGGAATGTGCTACATTTGGCGCGGTAGCCTATGATCAGGAAAGAGGGCTTATATACGTAACCGAACAGGAGGCTGGTCCATGGGGAGAGACTGTGGTGCACGTGTGGAAGGTGGAGGGATAGTCACCTTCCGCCACATCTTGCTGCACGAGCGGGCCGAGTAAACCATGCTCCAGGTCAGCAATCTCTCTAAAACCTACGGCGACGACGTCTTTGTGCCGCTGGGCAGCCTCAGCTTTGGCGAGCGCGCGCGGCTGGCTCTGGCCAAACTGGTCGCCGCCGGCTGCAACCTTTTGCTGCTGGACGAGCCGATCAACCACCTGTACATCCCCTCGCGGGAGCGCTTCAAGCAGGGATTGGCTGCTTTCCAGGGCACCGTACTGGCCGTCGTCCACGACCGCTATTTCATTGAGCGCTTTGCCACCGCGTTGTGGTCGGTGGAGGGGGGCACGATTCGCCGCTACATTGACCTGGAGGACATGCGGCGAGGTCAAGGCCCGTAGTTATGCCCTTCGTAAGTCTCTTGCTTTCTCCCTGAACTCGTGTATATTTTTATTGGAGGTGATCACAACGATGGTGGAGGACATCCTCGTCCGGCGCCGAGAAGTGGCTCTTTACGTGGATCACGCCCAGCAGATGCTTGTAGTCGCTGCACGCAATCTGGACGACGGTTTCTTCACATCGGCTGTTAACAGGGCCTATTATGCTATCTTTTACGCAGCCAATGCCACGCTGTCTACTCAGGGGTTGGCGCGCGGCAAGCACAGTGGCGTGATCAGCGCATTTCGGGAGCACTTTGTGAAACCTGGGCTTATCGAGGCCGAATACAGCGACATCTACGGGCGGGTGATGGACCATCGGCACGTAGGCGATTATGAACTGGAATTGTCCTTGGAAGATCGGCAAGCCCGCACCGATTTGCGTGATGCCAAACGATTTGTCCAACGGATTGAACAGTGGCTAAAGCAGGAAGGTTGGCTATGAACGTATCTAATCCATCTGACCGTCTGACCGCAGGGGAGCGAGCGGCCGTTCAAGCCTTTCTTCAACGATTGTATCACAGCTATCACCAGATTGTGCAGCGAACCGTGCTCTTTGGCTCCAAAGCGCGTGGGGACAGTGAGCCAGATTCCGACATTGATATCCTCATCATCGTAGACAAAGAAAGTTGGCCCTTGCGCGATGCTATCAGTGCTATCGCCGCCCGGGTGTCGCTGGAGTACGGCATCCTCATTGGCCCACGGGTCATTGGACAGGAACGTTGGTATCGCATGCAGCGTGAGCGATTCAGCCTCTACGAGAACGTGGCCCGGGAAGGCATCTCTCTCTTTCTCGAACCGGCTTGATGCCCTGCCGGGCTGGCACTCTTTATTCTACACTTGCACTATTAGGCCCTGGCAAACTCACCTCGCCCCGATTTGTCTTTTGCTTCTCCCACCACCTGCGGTAGAATAGGGGCGATAACATCGTTGTGTACCCCGACCTGCCCGCCGCACTGAGGATGGAGAGAACGACTCGTCGTCGCCAACCGTATGGTGCGCGGTTCATACATCAGTTGCCAGTCCGCTCTGGCGCACTACAGTCTCATCCCGGAGCACGTGCCGGTCGTCACCAGCGTCACGACGTCGCGGCCCGGCCGCTGGGAGACGCCGTTGGGTGTCTACGAATTTCGTCACGTCAAAACCGACCTGTTCCGTGACTATCGGCTGACCGAACTCTACCCGGGGCAGCGAGCGTTTGTTGCCTCGCCGGAAAAGGCCCTGCTGGACCTGATCTATTTACAGGCGGGCGGGGATTCGCCGCACTACCTGCGGGAACTGCGCCTGCAAAACCTGGACCACCTGCACCTGCACCTGGACGAATTACAGCGCCAGGCCGATCTTGCAAACAGTCCCAAACTACGCTCCCCATATTCTTGGGATGGCGCTTGTTGTGAAAGAGGATGTAGCGTTTAATCCAACTAACGTAGGCTTGTTCGGTGCGAATGGAACGGTTAGTCCTGTGGCGCTTAGTCCTGGGCGGCCTAAGCACAGGGCCTAACCACAGGGTAGTGCTTGGTCCGGATGACGTCGCGGACCTGATCTAGCAGTTTTTTGGGACGTTGCTCCATTTGTGCCTTCAATCTGACGAGCGCATGCGGGTTGAACTTGTGATTTGAGATTTTTTGGAGTATACTTTAGTTAATTTTCTTCATTTTGTCCCTCTTTGTCAAGCGGTTTAGGTAGACGAGGCTTCTGTATAAACCACTCGAGAGGGAGCTTGATGGAGAAATGTCCATATAAGCCGCCAAAAGAGATAATAGACAGAAAGATGTCCATCTAAACTCCCATTTGGCATGTAGGTGGACAGATTGTCCATCTATAGTTAGTCCGCCCCGAGTAAGGAGTAAGAAATGATGAACGCTGTTGAGACTGAAAACCTGACCCGTACTTTCAATGGTCTGCACGCCGTGGATGGCCTCACTTTCACGGTGAGGGAGGGTGAGGTCTTTGGTCTCCTGGGTCCCAATGGCGCTGGGAAAACTACCACCATCCGTATGCTTACCGGCCAACTGCGTCCCACGGCGGGCCAAGCCTGCGTGGTAGGCTGCGATGTGGTGAGCGAACGGGAGCGCCTAAAGCCACAGATCGGTGTCGTCTTTGAGTACCAGAACCTATACGAGCGGATGTCTGGCCGGGAAAACTTGGTTTTCAGCGCCCGGCTTTACGGTACAAAAGGCCGGCGGGTAAACGAGATACTGGAGCAGGTGGAGCTAGGGGAGCGGGCTGGTGACTCCGTCCGGCATTACTCCAACGGGATGAAACAGCGAGTGCTCATTGCCCGCGCTTTGCTGCATCGCCCCCGGATGCTTTTCTTGGATGAGCCAACCAAAGGACTAGACCCAGCCGCAGCGCGTCAGATCCGCCGCCTGGTGGTGGATCTGGCCGATCAGGGGGTCACAGTTTTCTTGACTACCCACTATATGGAGGAG
>CAYNKW010000070.1:1994-17354 GCA_964397845.1 uncultured Anaerolineae bacterium | reverse complement strand
ATACCCGGTCGTTGGGCATGGGTCGCGTCAGGTCGGGAAAGACGACGACAACCGACTGCCCCGGCTTCACCAGTTCGCACAGCGGTGGCGAAGCGATAGGTTTCCGCAGGGCGTCGCGCAGCGCTGCTGTCTCGTCGGGCAGTCCCGGCACGAATTTCGGCTCGACGACTGTCACCCGTTCGCCGGGCAAGTCCACCCACAGACCCTCTTTGCCATAGGCTAACTTGATGCGCATACCAGTTGACGATCCTTCCCCTCTATGTTACAATACCAGCGAGGGCTACCAAATCTGACTTGATCCAGGGCTTTTTACAAGGAGAAGACCATGGCTACTCCAATAACTACCCAAATGACCCCCCAGGGGTTGCTGATTCCTACCGCCGTCCTCCGCGAGTGGTTGGATCAGGGCATCGAAGTGATCAAGGATAAACAGCGCATCATCATCCAACCCAAACCCGCACCCCGCACTGAACGCGAGCGTGTGTTGCAGATTCTGGAAGTTTCGGGCCTGTTGGTAAAACCTCAATGGGAGCCAACATCACCGCCTGTGTCGCCCACTGAACTCGCAGAGCTAGCCGAGAAATTCAGCGTGGGACGGCCTCTATCGGAAATCGTCATTGAAGAACGAGAAGAACGATGGTAACGTACTACCTGGACACCAGCGCGATGCTCAAACAGTACGTCAACGAGTTGGGCAGCGATTGGCTACGGCGCACTCTGACACCGACGCATGGTACCGTTGTCGTAGCGACTCAGTTGTTGATTGTTGAGATTGTCAGTGCACTAAATCGGCGGGTGCGGGAAGGAACTGTCAGTTTGCATGACTATGTGCGCTTGTCAGGACGTTTCCGTGACGACTGCCGTGATGTATACCAACTGATTGCTCTCAATGACGCGATTGTAAATGTGGCTTGTGAGCTCCTGGAGAGATACTCTTTGCGCGCTTACGACGCCGTGCATCTGACCACAGCGATAATTGTCAACCGATGGTTGGCAGAAGCGGGCGAAGCAGGGCTGACCCTCCTTTCCGCTGATGATCGTCTGCTGGCTGCTGCCTCTGCCGAAAAATTAGCTGTAGACAATCCCAATCACCATCCCTAACCCATGGCGATGCAGCACATCTGACTCTCACAGGTTGATGACGTACCAGGCACCTTCCCGGTGCCTGGTACGTTTAATTTTGTGACGCGGTGTGGCAAGGGTAGATCGCGGATCCGCCCTACTGCGAGTTTTGCTCTCAGCGATTGCGCAGCACCACCGGCAGGAAGATGCGCCACCCAAGCGGGATGTTGTGCCGCACCGGGGTGCTCACTACGACCAGGTCAGGACTGGTGTAGGTCGGATAGCCTTCCTTCTCCGCCACCACCCGGTAGGTGCCCGGCGGAACGTAGAAGCTGTAATGGCCGTCTTCCAGTGTGGTCTGTGGGTTCACCTGGCCTTCGCGTCATTCGCGGTCCAAGCGCCCCTTCTTCATCAGCCAGCCGGGTATAGTCTCGTCACTCCTCCACTTTTCTCGGCTCATTCGTCCTCACGGGCTGTCGCCATCATCTTCTTGACCTCATCCCACATGAACGCCAGCGCAGCGTGGGCCTGTTCTTGCGTCTTTTCGTCCACTAGAAGAGTATTGGTATACTGGCCCCTTGGCTTAAAGGGTGCTACTCCACTCAACCGTCGTCGGAACTCGGTCTGACCTTCAGCGTCAAGTGGCCAGTTGCTTGTATAAACCTGGAACGTGCTGGGGGGATAGCCATACATGACCGTAACAGGCGGTTCCAGCGGCATCCGCACCGAAAAGCCCTTGGTACCCCAATAGAGTACCATGTGTCGCTCCTCAGCCTCATTCAGCATCCGCTCGAATAAAGTTGCTGCCAAAGGCGTACAGGCTGTCAAAAGGGTGGCACGGTCAACGCGACCGCCGGTGGGTCTCGGCCTCTCGCGCCCCCCGCCTCTGTGGCGCACACCTCTTGGCACGATCAGTTCCTTGTCGCCCATCTTGAATGTCGTGATCTCGACCCCGTAGAGCGGCAGTCCCAGGCAGATGTTGGCATACTGTAGCAAGTCCTGTGACAAGCCATCCATGAGCCCACTGGCGACGATGAGCAGCACGTGCTGTCCATTCGCTAGGTTATCATCTAGTGCAGCCTCGAAAGCATCATAGTCCCAATCCTCGCCATACAATTCCTTGAAGATAGGTTCTACTCCATCTCGGAGTGAGCTGGCGTCTTTGACTCGTGTGTCCTCGCACGAATCTGATTGCCAATAGCGCAGTGCCAACTTCTCGAACTCCCTTGAGGTGGGGACTGTCTTCCACAGGCTAGCCCCGTAGTCTAGCACTTGGCCGACCACCTTTCGCCGCAGTTCGGGGTTGTGTGACAGTTTGGTCTCGACGATGAGCACTCGCCCCTGAGCGTCTACGAGCAGCAGGTCAATTGCTCCTGCAGGCAGAGGTATCTCCCGTCCAACGACGATCACATCGTCCAGTTCAAGGTCTGCTACAGGAATGGCCTCGGGGTTGCGCTTGAGTGCTTCCTGTAGCGCTGTCTCGCCATCGAAATCGCTTTCTTCCAGCACTGCAAACTCCTCACCGTCTCTGAGCAATGCCCTGCGTTTCATTAATCCCCTCCTCCGTCAATCCATACAACCCAGCCACCAGTGCGTCAATCTGCTGATCCGTGGCCTCAAGTGTTCGGCGAACTCACACCAGGTCTGCCGCTGGTAGAGTTCCTTGTCGGCAGAGATGGTGGCGGCGGCCAACTCTTGGTGCAACGCCAGCATGCGCTCCACCAGGGCGAGGGTGCATGTCAATTTGGGAACGATTAGAGGATGCTTAACCCATGGCCCCCTTCAATCTCTTCTCGCAGATAAATCCTCAGCCTCTCCAGGTTCTCAGGAAGTTTATGCTTGGAGGCTTCTACTATCTTCTCTATGACGTAGCTGCTATAGTCAGTACCACTGGTTCCGATCCCGGCTATCGAAGCCGGGTAAATGTCAACAAGCGAGTTGACGGAGTCGGCACAAGCAAGATAATCAGTGACTGCTTGCAAGAGTTCATTACCAGCATCTAGGCTCCGCCCTCCAGATACAAAGGCCGTCTCAAATGCAGCCACGGGCACTCTTGTGACAGCTTGTATTGGAGTACCATTGTTCAGTTGGCGGTTGTGGTCTGCCACCTTCTGTATTCGTTCAACCTCGTTTGCCAACGACTGGAGTGCCGTCAGACGTGCTCTGTTGGCTTCCTTTTTTTGGAATCTACGGGTAGCGTAAACCGCCGCTATATCGCCAAGCGCAGCGGCGACGATGATTGTTACGATGATGTTAATGCCTGTTTCGTTGTTTTGGATGAATGACATAATTTGACGCATCACTTCTTCCATATCCTCACCTCCGACCTAGTCGCTCTGTCCTGCGTTGGATATTTTGACCCTCCCGCAGGCTCAAGAATCTGCGGGAGGGTAATCTCACCCTTCTACTGTCTCTATCTCTTCCTCCGACAACCCATACAACTCATACACCAGCGCGTCAATCTGCCGGTCAGTGGCCTCAATTGGGTGCTGGAGAGTTGCTTGTTCCTTCTAACTTTCCCGCTCATCCCCCACGCTTCAAGCGAATGAATCGCCGTGTGTGGTTTCGAGCGAACGGATCGCAGATGCGCTTGTTGGGCGGAAAGTTAAGAGCTTGTATGGTACTTCTTCACCTCTCTCAAGTGCCATTCTGCAAGTGCCCTTTCCTCTCCTGGGCGGAACTTTCGTAAAATAAGTCTAGTTGCGTAGACCATAAATACTTCTGCAAAGTCCGCAACCATTTCAATCTCACTTGGATCACGCAGCGGTCTAATCGCCTGTCTTTTGTTCTTCGTTGTACTTATGAACCGGGCTGGCTCAGTAACATGATGGATGGCCGACCACTCCCTATAAAGTATCTCATACATTGCTGTCATATCAAGGTGTTTGGCAAGTTGCTCAACACTGTGGGGAGTTTTCTTTGGAGGCTGTGGCCCAAAGATATGGTACCATCTTCTAGGTTTTCTGCTCTTCTCTCTCTTGTACCTTTCAATTTCTCTTTGAACGGGTTCCAACTTTGGCGAGTTCAAAAGGTCTTCTTCATAGTGCGTGATGAAGTCATCAAACTCTGCGGGGTACTGTATTCTTATATCTCCAACGAGCTTGTCATTCTTCAAGAGGGCTCTAAAGTGCCTACCCTCATTGGTTGAAGGATCGTGTGACCTATACAGCGCCAATCGTTTACGGACGAAGAATGCGATCCAGGCCAGTGCACGATTCTCGTAGTTTTCCTCAAGAATATACTCGATAAAGAGAAGGGCTTCGAATAAACTTCTCAGTAACAGCTTCGCAGGCGTTGGGCAACTTTTTGAAAGTAAGACCTCGATTCCATCGGTCATTTCAATCATATGCAGGTAAATAAGCGGGACAGCATAGTTCTCTATCTCACCGGGCGCAGACGACACACATCTTGCAAATACATTGGTCGAATAATTGACAACCTCTTGTAGAAGCGGCGATACATTGTCAATAGCTTCTCTAGCGCTAGCTATGGACAGTTCACGATACAGAATAGTTTCCAACGGTTGGGTTGGCATCTCGAACCTCTGTCCTCGGGGCTTTCCGCCCAACTTTTTCTCCCATAAAACCCAAAATGAACGCTGTCTCCCCGTCGTGTTGCCAGGCGCACCCGCCCGTCACCCGGTTGCATCCTCGACGATCTCGATTTCCTCCTCCGTCAACCCATACAACTCATACACCAGCGCGTCAATCTGCCGGTCGGTGGCCTCGATCTGCCGCTGAGAGCTTCTTGCCGGCGGGGATTCTAGAGGTGACTGCTCTGGCGTGCATGGGGACCGCCCAACACTCAACGGCTTCCTAGCCCTTGTCTTGCTAGCCCTCGATCATCGCTTAAGCACTGAATATAGCGAATAGCATTGGTTCACCCCAGGCAGTCCAATTGTATTGAGTTATTCTCAATGCATGCGTAATGAAGTCGATTTTCAAGGCCCGACCTTTGACTTCTGTGATGGTTATCCTATGGTGTTCCCACTCGAATAAGCAGGGATCATTGATGTCGAAGTCCCGCGTGAACTCAGTTTTGCCATTAACACGCACCGCAAACCTTGCACGATTATCTGGGTTCTGCTTGAACCCAGACTCCCGGCCCTGCGATGGATGCGCCTCCAAGATTGCAACATCAAACGTGAGAATCAAACGCTGTGCAACTGCAAACCTGAATGGCAACTGATATGATACTTCTGTGTTCTCATTGGGATGCGCTGGGTGCGCATATATTGCTCGCATTTCAGTGCCCCCAGGGCGCTTGGATAATGCTTTTTCGACTACTCTTATCTTCTCCTCACGCATCTCATTTCGTAGCGTTGCCTCTCCAAACTTGTCTACAAAATTGTAGACAAGAACGCATGAGGTTGTGGTAGTTATTATCTTGGAAACAAGCCCCAGCAAAAGCAGAAGCTGCAACGCGAAGAGTGTGACTGACCACAGGGAAAGTTGCGATCGGACGTATTCCAAGATTAGTAGTCCCAGCAGTAGCCCAAATGCCAGTATCCGCCTCCCCCAGGTGGAGCGGTAAAATGACTGGATGGCGGAAACCACTGTCACAGTTTTCTGCTTGATGACGGCGATAGGAACGATGAGGCCTACAAAGAGCAAGATAGGAGGAAGAATCAGGATTGCAAGTATGAGCTTTCCTACTAGCGTAGCAAGGAGGTGTAGATTGGATTCCAGGCCAAACAAGACGGCCACAATGAGCGCGTCAAGCGCCACATATGCCCCCACAAACTGCCAGATTGGGTCTCTAAGACGATCTCGCATAGCAGATACTCCCTTTCCCAATGCTATCTTGGGGCGCTGTTGCAAGCTGAAACCATCAGATCACTCAAGCCCCTTTCAGTCAGTTCCATCAGTGTCTTAGTGATTCCGCCCCTCCACCACCCCAATTTCCTCCTCCGTCAACTCATACAACTCATACACCAGCGCGTCAATCTGTCGGTCTGTGGCTTCGATCTGCCGCTGATAGAGTTCCTTGTCGGCGGGGATGGACGCGGCGCCAAGTTTGCGGTGCAGAGCCAACATGCGTTCCACCAGGGCGACCATCTTGTCGTGGCGTGCCTTGTCAGCGGGATTTGCGAAGTCAATTACCCGAATCGGTGTATTGTTGATGTTCTTGACATTGAACCTTGTATACCCACCCAATTTCGCTGGGCAAACCATCCGAAGGTAATACGAGATAGCATTGGAATTGAGAATCCCCAAGATGTAAAGCGGCGAATGGCCTTGCGCATCCTCAATGATAATGCCAGGGCAATTAGCCCCATTAAACGCAGTATTCCCTTCCAACAAGCCAATAGTTGTCCGTGTGTCAATCCCCTTGATTATGAACTTCTCAGGATGGATGTAGTTGAAGGAACCTGGTCGGAGGTGACGGTACCAATCTGCTCCCTCTGCGTAGAATTTGCGACTGTCTTTGCGCTTTCGCAAGGCATCCTTGTAGCCTAAAAGATGCTGATAGATTTTGGGATAGAATTGCCTGAGTTTCACCTCAGGAATGAGCTTGGGAGAACCGTTTGGCCCTTCACGGTATGGATAAATTACTCGGGCATCTGGGTGGACCTGTGTGTACCGCTTGACTTCTGCACCTCGGTATGCATACGGTAGGATGAGAGCCTCTTCCAACTCGAGTTGTTCAGCAGTCTCTCTGGAAACCACGAACGCCTTATCCATACCCGTCAGCAAACCTATGTACGCTTTACCAAATGCCTGGAGTGGTTTCCAATGAACCTCCCGCTGCTTCAGCACTGAGGGTACGTCCAAGCGCCCAAGATTCCATGGGGCTTCTGATAGAGAATCCAACTCAATTGAAGACACTTGAGCATCTTCGATAGCCTGTAGAGTGAGTTGATCACTTCGCTGGATACGCTTGAGTCTGAGAGTGTTTGAACGACTTGGACTCAAAATAAGGATCGCAGGGTAAGTATCGGCTTTCTGGAAGACAGGAAGAGAACCAAAATCCACTACCTCGTGGAGCTGCCCATCTGACAACATCCTGCGCATGTTCTTACCATAGTCTGTCGCTAGCCACTGCGATGTGCATACGAATCCCACAAGCCCCGATTTCGTAACGAGAGACAAAGCCCGCTCAAGGAAAAGCAACGAAAGATCGGTCTTGCTAGTTGGAGTCCTGTAAGTGCGAAACAGGTAATCTGCTATACTGTGCTCAATTCGCTGAATTCTAATGTACGGTGGATTCCCAATCACCGCGTCAAATCCCCCTGCCGCCATCACCTCCGGGAACTCGGCCTGCCAGTCAAAGGGGTTCACCCGCCGCATCTCGTCCTCGTTCTCAAGGGGCAGCAGTTGGGCCTCAAAGTAGTCCGGCCCGATGAGCGAGTTGCCGCATTTGATGTTGTCCCCCAGGTCGGGCAGGGCGCGCTCGCGCCACAGGGCCAGTTGCTGCCCCAGCGTCTCCTGGTTCTCCCCCTCCAGCACCTTGAGCAGCAGGCTGAGTTTGGTCACCTCGACTGCCTGCCGGTCTATGTCCACGCCGTAGATGTTGTTGAGCAGGATGCGCTTCTTCTCGGCGGTGGTCAACCGCCAACCCCCCACCCCAACCCCTCCCCCGCTGGCGGGGGAGAGGCCAGGGGTGGGGGTCTGGTAGACGGCCGGCTGCTTGCCGCGGGCGTGTTTGGCCGGGTCGTGGGCCTCGTACCAGCGGCGGTGATAGTCGAGCAGGTATTGGTACGCCCCCAGCAGGAACGAGCCGGAACCGCAGGCGGGGTCGAGGATGCGTATTTTGCCAATTTGCCGGGGCGTCTTGCCCTCGACGATCTGGCCAACGGTCTGCCGAACGATGTAGTCCACGATGTAGGTGGGGGTGTAGTAGACGCCGCCCGCCTTCTTGACCTCCGGCTTTTCCTCGACCTTGGCCCGGTGGCCGGGCGTCAGGCGGATGACCTTGCCCAGGAACTGCTCGTACACCTGGCCCAGGATCTCGGCCGGCAGCACCGAGAACTCGTAAGGCGACTGGGGGTAGTACAGCCCGGCCAGGATGGGCTTGAGCACCTTGTCGTCAACGGTCAGCGTTTTGGTCAGCGTATCGGCCTGAAAGTCAAACAGGCCGGCGTTGTATTTTTCGCCGGCCTGCCGGTAGAGGTCGCCCAGACGGGCGTAAACGTGGGGACCGCCGGTGAGGGCCAGGAGACGGCCATAGTCCTCAATGCCCCGGTCCTCGCACATGCGCAAAAAGATGACGCGGTCAATGGTGCGCTGCACGGCAAAGTTCAGCTCGTAAACCGACAGGGCCGGGTTGCGCAGGGCAACGTTGCGGGCCAGCGCGTCGCGCCAGCCCTCGATCTCTTTGAGGAACTCGGCGTCTACCTCGCCGGTGCCGCGCTTGCGTTTGCTGTCCTGCACGTAGCGGTCGAAGGAGCCCTGCAGCACCGACTCTTTGGCGAATATGCCATAGACGTCGTCGAAGCGGTCAGGGTACTGGTCGAAGGTGAGGTACATGACCCGCCCTACGCTGGCCTTGTCGGCGAATTTGGGCCGCTGGCGGCAGTCGTATACGGCAAACTCTT
Organism: uncultured Anaerolineae bacterium; assembly: GCA_964397845.1. Lineage (GTDB taxonomy): Bacteria > Chloroflexota > Anaerolineae > CAYNKW01 > CAYNKW01 > CAYNKW01. Next base: position 8,755 of record CAYNKW010000070.1, on the reverse strand, counting down.
CAAAGTCGGTGAGGATGCTGAGGGGCAGTTTGGCGCTCCAGGCGTAGCGGCGCAGTTGGTAGGCCGGATCGACGTCGTCCTTGATCCACAGCGAGGGCTTTTTGGCTTCCAGGAAGAACTTGCGGACACCGCCGATGCGGAAGCAATAGTCAGGTGCGCGGGTCGCGCCGCTGACCTTGATGGCGTCCTCGTGTACCACGTCCTTGTACTGCTCGGCGTATCCCTGCACGTTGCGCACGTCCCAGCCGAGGGCCTCGAAGAAGGGGTCAATGAACTCGACGCGCACGTGGGCCTCTTTGTAGTCGGCGCGCTTGTAGGCGTCCAGGTTGCGGGCAAAGCGCTCCACCAGCTTTTCGATCTCTTCTTTGGCACGGGTGTGTGGAATCAACAACGGGGTCTCCTTCACTACCTCATTCCTCATTCTTTATTCTTCATTCTCCATTCTTCCTTCATTCTTCATTCTTCCCCCTCTCCCACGCCCCGCCTACATACAGGATAAACACCTCTCCCTCCGCCCCCACGAACATCACCCCGCCACCAAAGGACTGTGCCGTCATCTCGTAGCCCCGCTCCGGCGCCAGCGCCCAGCCGACGCTCCCCTGTGGCCCGCCCAACTGCTCTCGCCACACCTTGCCAAAGCCGCGTATGGGCTGCAATAGTCCTTCCGGTGGCGTCAGCGACGGGTCGTCTACCGGCTGCGACTCGTCCCACGTATCGCTGTAGCCCGCCCACCAGCCGTCGGTGTGAAGGACGTCAATATCTCGCCAGTCAGCGCGCCAGAACACGAGGCCCCGCTCGAAGGGCTGGAAGGCGGCCCAGGTAGTGGTGGCCTCAGCGACGGGGCAGGCCAACCGGGTGGCAATCTCCTCATCCGCGTAGGCCTCAGCAAAGGGCCCGGCCGGCGACAGCGCACAGGGCGTTGGCGTGGGCGCGACCTGCGGCGTAGGTGTGGGTGTTGGGGGAGCCGGCCAGGTAACGGGGCTCAGGTCCAGCGTCGCCGGGTCCACGCGGGCCGCGCCGTTCCGGGTGCCGAACCACAACCAGCCGCCGGCATCCTCGGCAATGACGGCCACCTCGTTGTCCGGCAGGCCGTCTTGGGCGGTGAACTGCTGCCACGCCTGGCCGTCGTAGCAAAAGACTCCCTCTGAGGTACCCAGCCACACCGCACTGTCGGCGGCGGCGTAGAGCGCGCGCGGACCAAGGACGGCTTTTTGGGGCGATGGCAACATCGTCCACTGGCCGCCGGCATAGCGCCAGACGTCGCCCGATCCGGTGAGGAGATATGCGGCGCCGTCGGGGTCAAACTCGATGGCCAGGATTTCGCCAACGGAGCTGCCCGACCAGACGCCGTCGTTGTAATAGGCCAACCCGCCGGTGGTGGCGCACCAGAGTGCGCCATCAGGGCCGATCTCAATGTCGTAGGTCTGATGGCTGGTGTGCCCTTCTGGGTCGGTGATTCTCTCCCACCCTCGCTCGGTCCAGCGGAAAATGCCCGACGCCTGGGCTCCAATCCAGACAGTGCCATCCTGCTCCACCACCACGTCGAGCACGCCGCCGATGACATCCTCTTCGGCGAAGGGGTGAGGCGTCCAGGTCTGGTCGTCAAAGCTAGCGACGCCGGGCGACAGGTGGTCACCGCCGACCCACAGCGTGCCGCCTGTGGTGAGCCCGGTCGAACCATCAGGAGCCACGGCGAGGCCGCCGATGAACTGGCTGGGCAGGCCGTCGGTGACGGTGTAGTGGGCCTGGATCTCGCCATCGGCGTAGCGAGCCAGGCCGCCGCCCCAGGTGCCGAGCCAGACGTCGCCGGTGGACGCTATCTCGATCTCGCGAACCCACTCGCCTTCCAGCACGGTGGGCCACTGCGGCGCGATGTGCACTGGCTCCCAGGCCAGCGCCGCCGGATCCAGCGACCAGAACTCGCCGGCCGCTGTACCGACGAAGAGCTGGTAACGCCCATCGTCCAACATCGGCGAAATCGCCGCGGCCGTCAACCGTTGAAGGTAGTCGCGCCCGGCCAGCCGATCGTCGAGCCATCGCTCCCAGGTATCGCCGTTGTCGGTCGAGTGGAACAGGTCATAGTCAGAGAGGACGTAGACGGTGTGATCGGTCTTGAGATACGGCGAGGGAAGGAGCGCCCGGACGTAGAACTCGGGTTCGCGGGTGACGACTACCGGCTGCCAGGTGTGGCCGCCGTCGGTAGTGCGCTCCACGCCCCGGCCCCAGTCCACCGTGCGAAAGCGAACGTCGGGCAGAGGTGGGCCGGGGGGCAAGAGTTCCTCTGGGGGCAGCAAGGCATCCGCCCAGGTCTCAGAAGTCATCACCAGCGACCAGCTCAACCCCCGGTCGGTGGAGCGGAAAACCGACTGGCCGCCGTCCCAGGGTGTGATACGCTGGTAGCGGGTGTAGGCCAGCAGCGTGCCGTCGGCGGCATAGTCCGGCGAGAGGGCCACGTCAAAGACGCGCAGGTGGGTCAGGCCGTCCCACATCGGCTGCCATGTGTCGCCGCCGTCGGTCGAGCGATAGACGCCTTCGCCCCAATAGTCACTGCGAAAGCCGCCGGCAAAGAGGGTGCGGTCGGCGGCAAAATCGGGCGAGACGGCCAGGTCGAGGGCCAGGTAATCCCCCTCGGGCAGGCCGCCGCGCAGCCGCACCCACGCCTGGCCGCCGTCGGTCGAGCGGTACAGCGTGCGCGTAAAGCTGCCATCGCTAATACCGAGGAAGAGGGCCTGGTCGGCAGGATAATCGGGCGAAAGCTGGATGAAACTCACCGCTTTATCAGGCAGCGGTTCGGCGCCGCTGGTGGGCGGCGGATCGGGCCAGCCGCCCCGTTCGGAGAATATGGCCACATCGCCGCCGCGCAGAGCGTAGATGTGGCCCGTCTCGACGTCCAGGGTGTGGATGCAGGCGGCTGGGATGGCCCCCCGCGGCACGAGAGTCGCCAGGTCCAAAACCAGCAGATCGTCGCCGTGGGGCAGGTACATCTGGCCGGTATTGGGGTTGGTGATGCCCGGCGGCAGGCCGTCGCGCCAGGTCTCCAGCGACCCGTCGGGGCCATAGACCAGCAGGTTGTTGTAAACCACGTAGCGGGTGTAGCGCTCGGTGTGGTAGGTGCGGCCGTCCACCGGATCGGCCAGGATGAGTTGGCCTTCGCAGCCTCGTTGGACGGCGGGCGTTTGGGCCAGATCGGTGATTTCATCGAGGGTAGTGGCGTCGAAAAAGCGCGGGCCGATCACCTTGCCTGGGCCGCCGCCGGTTGACAGAGTGATCATGTCCACCACCAGCAGGTTTCGATCAGGGTAAACATAGGCGTTAGTCGCCGCCCGGCAACTGTTGCACCAGGGAAGTGGCTGCTTGCTGATCCAGGGCAGCAGGTCGCCGGTGATGTGTAGCGTTTCCGGGTCGGCCAGGTGGACGGTGTAGGCGACGATGCATAGTTCGTCGCGCAGCGGATTGTGGACCGGGATGCCCGGCTGCGGCACCTCGCACAGCTTTTCCAGCGTCGCGCCGTCGTAGACGCGGACGCCGGGCGTATCCTCTGCTGGGGTGTAGTAGACCCGGTTGCCGACGTAGAACCGATTTCGGGCACTATCTACGGCCACAAAGCCGCCCGGAGAGACGGTGTCCACCACAGCCAGCGAAGCCGTGTCCACGATGGTGACGTCTCCTTCGCCATACAGCGGAGAGACGTAGAGCCGGTCACGGGCCGCGTCGAGGGTCAGGTTGCCAGCGGCGGGGAGGGTCGCCATCTCGGCGTAGGTGTCGGCGTCCAGGACGTGCAGTTGGCCGGCCGTGTCGGTGACGTACAGGCGGCCGGCGGCGCTGTCCAGCACAAAGTCCTGCAACGTCTCTTCGCCGGGGGCCAGGGTGATCTGGGCCAGGAGGGCCGGCAGCGGACCGGGCTCGACGGTAGGTGTGGGCGTGGGCGGCAGTGGGGTGAGTGTCGGCGTGAGTGATGGTGTGGGGACGACGGTGAGCAATGGCCGTGGGGTGCCGGTGGCCTGGGGTAGGGTGGCGGTGAAAGTGGGCGTGACGGGCGGCGTGGCCGATGCCACCAGTGGCGCTGCTGTGGGGAGTGTTGGAGATGGTTTGCTGCAGGCAGCCAGCAGAAGGGCCAGTGCTACTAAGCATAGGGATGTCGACTTTGTGTGGCGTCTCTGCGTCATGGTGCGGCCTCCTTTTACTTCAGAATATAATACGTCCCCTTTTTCGCCCCGATGCGCAACAGAACGCCGCGATCCACCAAATCTTTCAGGTCCAGGCGGAGGGTCTCGCTGCTGACGTTGGGGCAGAGGGCCTGGTACTCGCGGTTGGTGATGCTTCCCTGCTCACGGACATAGTTGAGGGCCTTGAGTTGCCGCTCGTTCATGCTGCGCTCCCAGGCCGCGGGCGCGGCGCGGCGCTGGCGGACGTTGCGCAGGGTGACGGTAAACGAGTATGGCGTGGCTTTGAACTCGGGCGGCGGATGGCCGGCCTGCACCATGTCTTCGATCATGCGGTCAATGCCCAGGCCTAGCTCCTCGATGTAGCCCCACTGAAACAGCCCGCCGACGATGCGGGGGTTGCGAGAAAAGTGCTCGTCCACGATGTTGTCTATGGTGATGTAGCCGGGCAGTCCGCCGGGGCTGATCACCTCCAGTCGATCGTCGAACATGCGCACCTCGATACGACGCCCCTTCAGCCGGTAATCGCGGTGGCAGACGGCGTTGACCAGCGCCTCGCGGACGGCAAAGGGGGGGTACTCGGTGTGCTCCTCTCGTTCCAGGCCCTTGACCACAGCGGCGACACGCATCTCTTCCCAGATCACCTTCCACGTCTCCTCGATGAGCCGGGGCAGCGGTCCCCGAATCTCCTCGCGGCGGGAATAGCCGGGCAGCCCCTCGGGACCGCGCGGCTCCGTGCCGGCAAAGCGGACAAAGACCAGGCCGCTTTGAGGCAAGTAGAACTGCGGTTCCTGACCAAAGAGCAGCACGCCGGCCACCGTTGGCTCGCCAGTCTCGGTCAACGCGCCGACCTCCAGCAGCACTTCGTCTACCGGCCGGGAGAGCACCAACCGGCCTCGCTCCTCCCGCTTGACGAGGTATTCCTGAACGATCTCCCCGTCCAGGTCGCTCCGGGCAGCGCCAGCGACGTCGCCGGTCTCGAAATCACCCGTGGCCTTGGTAGCCGCCAGGTGGCTCACCTGGTCGCCCACCAGCGGGCGGTTCTCGGTGCCGACGCGGATGAGCACCCGGCCATCGTCCAGCGTGTGCAGTTCGGTGCTGCGGATCACGCGGATGGCTACGGCCGTGCCCTGGGGGGTCTCCATTTGTTGCCATTCGGTGCGCACCGGCGGGCGGCAGCGTGCCTGGGCCTGCCAGAGCAGCGATTCGGCGTCCTCGGCCGAAAAACTGTCATTCATTACTCCCTCGGGCGTCGCGCCCACCAGCACCGTGCCCCCATCGCCGTTGGCAAAAGCGACCAGCGTTTCGGCCAGTTGGCCGGCGTCCGCCTCGGGCAGATATTCGACAAATTGCCCCCCCACTTTTTTCAGCAGGTCTGGAAAGGCCATAATGTGGGCTCCTCTCGTTTCAGATTACGTCAGGCAGGGCTATTATAACCGGGAGCAATTGACCTGTCAACTATTTGGTGAAAGAGGGGATTTCGAGGCAGTGCGCGGCAGAAAAATCGACCCCAAGGCTGGCGATGGTGCCGCGCAACACCGCCTGGCTCACACTGGCAGGATCCCTCCTTCGACCAGGATGGCTCGCAATGTGGCTTGTTGGGCCTCGTCCAGCGGGCCCAGAAGCGAGCGCACTGGCCCACCGTAGTAACTGAGCCAATCCAATGCCAGCTTTAGGCCGGGAACGCCAAAGCGAGCCGTCACGGCGATGTTGGGGGGAATCATTCTTAACTGCAACTGCCGCGCCGAGTCCCCGCTACCACCTCGCGAGTTCCTCGTCACGGACGTCGGTGACGAACATGTGGCCTGGGGCATGAGTGATCATCAGTTCCGGCTTGGCCTCCCTGGCAGCGACCTGAGGTGTCACGCCGCAGGCCCAGAAGACAGGCGCCTCTCCCTCCTTGAGGGTGACCGCATCCCCAAAGTCGGGCCTCGCCAGGTCCTCGATGCCTATGGCCGCCGGGTCGCCGATGTGCACCGGCACGCCGTGAGCTTTGGGGAAGCAGGCGGTCACCTCCACCGCCTTGACTACCTGGCGCGAGGGGATGGGCCGCATAGAGACGACCATCGGCCCTCGGAAGCGCCCGGCCGGGATGCACTCGATGTTGGTGATGTACATCGGCACGTTGCGTTCCTCCTCGATGTGCCGCACCGGGATGCCTGCCGCCAGCAATGCCGCCTCGAAGGTGTAACTGCAGCCCAGCAAGAAAGCGACCATGTCCTCCTGCCAGAGGTCGGTGATCTGCGTCACCTCGGCATTGAGCTTCCCGTAGCGGTAGATCCGATACTTGGGCAAATCAGTTCGGAGGTCGGCTTTCTGCGCCACGCGGACGGGATGTGGGGAGCCCACGTCCGTGACGTCCAGGACGGGGCATGGTTTGGGGTTGCGCTGGCAGAGGAGCAGGAATTCGACGGAAACCGTCTCGTAATTCGCAATTTGCAATTCGCTCATCATCTCCCGATAGCGGGCTTGAGCTTCCTCGACGGTTATCGCCTTGAAAGTGATGGGCGGGGAACTCCCTGCTATCTCTATACTCAACAGAGGACGAAGGTTCACTCACCCCAGGAAATCTAACACACCTCTAACATTCCTCTAGCG
>CAYNKW010000070.1:0-1894 GCA_964397845.1 uncultured Anaerolineae bacterium | reverse complement strand
GACGAAGGTTCACTCACCCCAGGAAATCTAACACACCTCTAACATTCCTCTAGCGCAATTCTAACACTCCTCTGCTATAATGCTGGTAGATTTGGAAACCAAGAAGTTAGCAAAGAGGAGTGTTGGATATGAGCAAAATAGTTGGTATTGATCTGGGAACGACAAACTCTGGTATCGCTGTGATGGAGGGTGGCGATGTGACGGTGATCCCCAACGCCGAAGGGGGGCGCCTGACGCCTTCTGTGGTGGCTTTTACCAGGACGGGTGAGCGGCCGGTGGGCCAGGTGGCCAAGCGCCAGGCCATCACCAACCCGGAGAACACGGTCTTTTCGATCAAGCGATTCATGGGCCGTCGCTACGACGAGACCGAAATCGAGCGAAAAATGGTGCCCTTTCAGGTGGCGCAGGGGCCGGTGGGTGACGCCCGTGTGCGGATTCCTCTTGATGGCAAAGAGTATACGCCGCAAGAGATATCGGCCATGATCCTGCAAAAACTCAAGCAAGATGCCGAGGCTTACCTGGGCGAGCCGGTGACGAGAGCTGTTATCACCGTACCGGCTTACTTTAACGACAGCCAGCGCCAGGCCACCAAGGACGCCGGACAGATCGCCGGCCTGGAAGTGCTGCGCATCATCAACGAGCCGACAGCCGCCTCCCTGGCCTACGGGCTGGACAAGAAAGAGATGGAAACGATCCTGGTCTTTGACCTGGGTGGCGGCACCTTTGACGTGTCCATCCTGGAAGTGGGCGAGGGCGTTGTCGAAGTGAAGGCCACCAGCGGCGATACCCAGTTGGGCGGCGACGACTGGGATCAGCGCCTCATCAACTGGATCGCCGACGAGTTCAAGAAAGACCAGGGCATTGATTTGCGCAAAGACCGCCAGGCGATGCAGCGGCTCAAGGAAGCCGCCGAAAAGGCCAGGATCGAACTGTCCACCATCATGGAGACAGAGATCAATCTGCCGTTCATCACCGCCGACGTCAACGGGCCGAAGCACCTGCAAATGAAACTGAGCCGCGCCAGGCTGGAACAACTCACCGAAGACCTGGTGACCCGCTGCGAAGGCCCATTCAAGCAGGCACTGGCCGACGCCAAACTGAAGGCCAGCGAGGTTGACGAAGTCGTGTTGGTTGGCGGTGCCACCCGCATGCCGATGATCCAGGACCTGGTACAGCGTCTGATCGGCAAAGAGCCCAACAAGAGCGTCAACCCTGACGAGGTGGTGGCCATCGGCGCGGCCATCCAGGCGGGCGTGCTGGCCGGCGACGTGAAGGACGTGCTTTTGCTGGATGTGACCCCCTTGAGCCTGGGCGTCGAGACGTTGGGCAGCGTGATGACGACTCTCATCCCGCGCAACACAACCGTGCCCACCCGCAAGAGCGAAGTCTTTTCGACGGCGCAAGACGGCCAGACAGCGGTCACCATCCACGTGTTGCAGGGCGAGCGACCCATGGCCGCCGACAACATGGCGCTGGGCATGTTCAACCTGGAAGGCATCCCGCCCGCGCCGCGCGGCGTGCCGCAGGTCGAAGTGGCCTTTGACATTGACGCCAACGGTATCCTGAACGTCAGCGCTCAAGACAAGGCCACCGGCAAACAACAGCAGATCACCATCACCGCCTCCACCAACCTCGGCCAAGACGACGTGGAGCGGATGGTCCGCGAGTCGGAGCAACACGCCGCCCAGGACCGCCGCCGCCGCGAGTTGGTGGAACTGCGCAACCAGGCAGACACACTGGCGTATCAGGTGGAAAAGGCTTTGCGCGACGTCGGCGACAAGATCTCGGGCAGCGATCGCCAGGCAGTAGAGGACCGCATCCGCGAGGTGCGCGACGCTCTCAAGACCGACGACGCAGACCGCATCCGCCGCGCGATGGAGACCCTCCAGCAGGA
>CAYNKW010000069.1:0-17397 GCA_964397845.1 uncultured Anaerolineae bacterium | reverse complement strand
CCAAGTTTATCATGGTTTCGCCTGGCTGGGAAGTTTTCTCCGACAAACTGCTAGAGACCCTCGAAACCAAGCGCCGTGTCCGCGATTGGGTGCTGGCTGCCGACGTCCTCCTCATCTTTGAACACGACCCTGACGTACCCTTGGGCCACCTGCGCCAGGAAGAGGACAAATATCGGGTGGAGCCGGTGTCCACCCCGTAGCCGGCGGCGCGCCTTCAGAAACCAAAAGAGCCGGGAGAACCTTTCCCGGCTCTTTGTCCTCAACCCACAGCCCTACAACCTGCGATCTGCTATTTGCAGTCTGCTAACTCCTCTCCCATTCCTGGATCGCCGCCTTGATGATCCCCCGGATTTCCGGGTCGGGGATGTCGTCGGGCGTGTCGTAGAATTCCTTTCCCACCCGGATGTGGATTCCACCACCCGGGCTGGTGCCCACGTGAACCTCCTTGCCGATGAAGGAAGGATAAGTGTGGAGGAAGCGTTGCAGGATCTCCTCAATTTCTTCTACAAAGGAGCGAGGAGAAGGTAGGGTGTCCTGCACCCTGGCTGCGCGCCGGGCCGCGAAGCTGCGTCGGAAGAATTCAATAGGACTGAGAGAGGGTTTTTTGGCTTCTTTTTCCTTTGGTCGTCCCTGCTGAATGAGGGACTGAAGAAATTCCCTCTCTACTGAAGGAGGCGCCGGAGTGCGCTGAACAGGGGGTTCTTGCTCCAAAGCTGGCGCTACCTTCAGGACCAGCGTCGAAGGCGCGGGAGGGGAGGCGATCGGCTTGGGTTCAGTAGCAGAAGGAGAGAATAGCTGCGGGGTTCTTGCCTGGTCTTGAGGCTGGATCACCTCGGTGAAACGTACCAGGTCGGCCGCCGCCTGCAAGACCTGGCGTCCCGCCCGTCCGTCTTTGATCTCCGCCAGTGCCCGATATTCTTCCCCCTCTACCTCGACGATGAGCGCGCCGGTGACCCGATCTCGCAGCAGGCGCAGCACTTCTACAGGCGCTGCGCTCGCCCGGCGGCCGATCCCGCTCAACGTGGCGAGTTGTTCTTGTTGCGGCGGTTCAGCTTCTTCCTCGCCTGGTTTCGCTGGTACCTTTTCGGTGGTGGTTGGTGGAGGCGCGGTTGGACTTGAGGGGGAACTTGCCCCTGGGCGGCGTGGAGTACGTTTCTTCCGAGAGCGCATCACGTAGAATAGCATCCAGCCAGAGAGCACGCTTGCGCCAACGAAAAGAACGCCGATAATGAGGACCAACAGCTTTGAATCCATCGTACCCAGAAAGTCCATCGTCTTGCTCCTCTCTTACTCCCAAGCCGCCCACAAGCTAGCACGCCATCCGTGGGCAAGTCCGCCACACCAGAATTCGACACTCCTGGCAGGGCAGAAAGCCCCTTAATAAGATTATATCAGTCTCCAATACGACAGTCTATAGGAAGTAAGTCATGGTTTGAGAACTCTGATTGTATTGTACTGTAGCCTGAGGAGCCTGTCAAACGGCAGAATGTGGCGAGTGCACTCCAATCCGGGTGATGGGAGGATTTCTCCAGCCAACCGTTTGCCCCGAGCAAAGCAACTGTCGCTGTGGTGAGGGAAGCCCGCAGAGCCCTAAACAGAGTCAATCGCCATAGCACACCCTCTGCTGTATTGCCGCCGTCCCCGACTTGCCCTCCCTCGTGGCATGTGATAGAATATCCCTGCCTCATTTCATAGCGCTCAACGGCGAGGGACAGGCTCTTTACCGCCCCTCGCCGTGCCCTTCTGCGACGTTTTGACATCGTTGGGGCGATGCGGTATAATGCATCTCAATTGGAGGGCAAAGAAAAGACCATGAGCGTCATAGACGAGATCAAGGAACACCTGGATATTGTCGAAGTTGTATCCGCCTACGTTCCTTTAAAAAAGGCGGGACGCACTTACAAGGCGTTGTGTCCTTTTCACTCGGAGAAAACGCCCTCGTTCGTCGTGTTCCCGGATTCGCAAAGCTGGCACTGCTTCGGCGCGTGCGGCACTGGTGGCGACGTCTTTACCTTCATCCAAAAGCGGGAGAACGTGGGTTTTTCCGAGGCGCTCCGAATTCTGGCCCAGAAGGCTGGCGTGGAAGTCAAGCCTCGCACTGAACGAGAGAGCGCGGAGGAGCAAAAACGGGACAAGATACGCGAGACCAACGAGGTCGCAACTCGCTACTTTCATAACCTGCTGCTGGACGAGAACGAGCCCCGGGCTGAAATCGCCCGCTCCTATCTCGACAAGCGCGGCTTGAACGAGGAGACAATCCGCAAGTTCCAACTGGGTTATGCGCTGGACAGTTGGCGGGCACTGTCGGATCACCTGATGGGCCGGGGCTACCAACGGGATGATCTACTGACGGCGGGCTTGATCATTGAGCGGGACGATGGTCGCTATTACGATCGCTTCCGAGGCCGCTTGATCATCCCCATCCGCGACGAGCGGGGGCGGGTCGTCGGCTTTGGGGGGCGGACGCTGGACCCAGATGGCGTGCCCAAGTACCTCAACTCGCCGCAAACGCTGCTCTTTGACAAAAGTCGCACGTTCTATGGGCTGGACGTGGCCAAGGGAGCCATCCGCGCCGCTGGCCACGCCGTCATCGCCGAAGGCTATATGGACGTGCTCCAGGCACACCAGCACGGCATCGCCAACATCGTAGCCCAGATGGGTACAGCCCTGACCGAGGCACAGCTCAAGGTGTTGAGCCGCTTCACCCGATCCTTTGTCCTGGCCCTGGACCCGGACACGGCCGGCGATCGGGCCACGTTACGTGGGCTGGCCGTGGCTCGCGAGACGTTGGCTCGCCGGACTGTGCCAGTGCCCACAGCGCGGGGTCACATTCGCTACGAGTCGCAACTGGATGCCCAACTTCGCATCATGACTCTGCCGCAAGGCCAGGATCCCGACGACGTCATCCGCACCGACCCCGCCCTGTGGCAACGGTTGGTGGATCGCGCTGAGCCGGTGGTAGATTATTACTTTCGCATTGTGACCGACGGCCTGGACCTGACCTCTGCCCAGGGAAAGGCCAAAGCCGTGCGGCAACTGGCGCCCATCATCCGTGAGATCGGCGATCCGGTGGAGCGGGCTCACTACACGCAAAAGCTGGCCCGCCTGGTGCGGATGGACGAAAATGCGCTGGTGTGGCAGATCGGCAGCGGCCGGCGGGTGAGTCCTGCCCCTTCTACCCCATCACCCGGTCAAATGGGCCAGTTGAAATCGCTAGCTTTTGGGCCAGAAGAGTATTGTCTATTACGCTTGCTTCGACACCCACAACTGTTGAGCAGCGTAGATGCGTTGCTGCACGAGGCCGGCGAGCCGTCCTTGAGGCCAGAGGACTTTACCCGGCCAGAAATCCGGGAACTGTTCGCCCTGGTACGACAGGCGTCCATTCAGGGTAGCTCCTTCACCGCCGACGATGCCGAACGGTTTTGGTCAAGGATTCCAGCGAGTCTCCAGCCCGCCTTCGAACAGTTGTGGCGGGGCTGGATAGATGCCTCCGACGTGAGTCTCAGCGAGGTTGGGAAGGACCTGGGCGACGCGGTGTTGCGCCTGCGGGCGCGGAACCTGAAGCGGTGGGGAGAAGAAATGTGGTTCCTCCTTGAGGAGGCCATGTCCCAGGGAGACACTCGCGCCCGTGAGTATGGCGAGAGGATGCGGGCATATACGGTAGCCAAACGTCGGGTAGACCAGGCGTTGGCCACGCGCTCGGCCGTGGGCCAGCGCCAGCGCGAAGACAGCGTCGCGTAGGAATCACCCGTGAGGGCTTGAGAGGCTGATCCGTCCAGCGAAAGTCCCAAGGCATAATCGTCACGGGTCGCAGAGCGGGGCTGGAGGAATAGATGGCTGAACAGGCCGAGTTGACGCCTAAAATGAAAGCGTTGCTCCACAAGGGTGAAAAGCAAGGATACCTCACCCAAGCAGAAATACTCCGCCTGTTCCCAGATATGAGGCTGGGAGACAGATATGGCGCGTTATTTTACGATTTTCTCTTTGAGCGGGGCATACGGGTCATAGAGACCCTGGGCGCCAAGGAGGAAGCAGAAACCGAGATTGGGAGTGAGTTCGGAGTCGAAATTGACCTGGGCGAAGAAGCTAAAATCGTCAAAGAAAAGCCGCCGGGCGTCAAGGGCCGCGCCTCTGTGGACATGACCAGCGATCCCGTGCGCATGTACCTGCGGGAGATCGGAAAGGTTGACCTACTGGGGCCAGACGAAGAGATACGTCTGGCCATGCAGATGTCCGCCCCCCAGTATTTGGCTAAGGTGCTGGTTCATTTGCTGGCCCAACATATTGGCCTCACACTGACGCAACTCTCCAAGAGACTGTCTGCCGGGCTGAGCAGCGCCAGCGAGAGACAAGTCAAGCTCAACGAAGACAGTATCCTGAATCCCGAGTACCTGCTGGACGTACTCGACATGGTTCACGGAGAGCAGCGCCTCCCCAGCGAACTGGTGGCTTTTGCCCAAAGCCTCTACCAAAGCATCGTAAACGAGGAAGCCCTGCCAGATGGCATGGCACTACCTGACGAGATCCTGGCCGAGATAGCCAAGCTACTTACCATAAATTGGCGGGCCATCACCAAGAGCAGCGACGCCTTAAAGATCGAGCCACCCAATCTGGTGTTCCTGATCGACGAGGTGAAATCTCTGGACAAGGTGTCTATGATAAGCCAGGCTTCGGTGCTCAGGCCGTTCCTCGATGCTCGAAGTCTGGACGCCCAAAGTATTGACGGGCCAGTGGATCCCCTCTGGATAAAGATCACTGCCCTTCTATTCGATGCATACATGGAATTGTACTTGCTGCCCGATCAAAGCCTCACCTTCATGGCAAACTACTACCAGGCAGAGAGGAAACTGCCCTCGTTACCCAAGTTCCAGCGATTTTTACCTGCCCCAGAGGCACGGATCGGGCAATTGACACCGCTCATCCAACGAGCCCAGGAAGCCAAGCAATCCCTGGTGAGAGCCAACTTGCGACTGGTCGTCAACGTAGCCAAGCGCTACATGGGCCGGGGCATCTCCTTCCTGGATCTCATTCAAGAGGGCAACATCGGTCTGCTGCGCGCGGTGGACAAGTTCGACTATACCAAAGGCTATAAATTCAGCACCTACGCCACCTGGTGGATACGTCAGGCCATCAGCCGGGCCATCGCCGACCAGGCACGCACTATTCGCATCCCGGTCCACATGGTCGAAACCATCAACCGTCTTGCCCGGGTGGAGCGGGCCTTGCAGCAAGAACTGGGCCGAGAGCCGTCGGCCGAAGAGATTGCCCTGGAGATGGGCTTGCTGCCTGAGGAGGATCGGCAAGCCATACAACGCGCTCGCCAGCAGGGCGAGCCCGCGGATCCGATACTGAAGCGGCGGCTGCGCCGGGCGGCCTCTAAGGTGCGCCGCATCGTCCGCGTGTCCCAGGAACCCATGTCGCTAGAGACACCAGTGGGTGTAGAGGAAAATAGCTCGTTGGGCGATTTTATCGAGGATGAAAGCATTCCCCGACCAGTAGACGCGGCGGCACAGATGCTCTTGCGAGAGGAGATTCAGCGGGAGTTGAGGGCCCTCACCGAGCGTGAGCGGCAAGTGCTGGAGATGCGGTTTGGCCTGAAAGACGGTCAGGGCCGCACGCTGGAAGAGGTGGGGCAGGAGATGGGCGTTACCCGTGAGCGCATCCGCCAGATCGAGGCCAAGGCGCTACGCAAGCTGCGTCACCCTCATCGCAGCAAGAGACTGCGAGACTACCTGGGGTAGCCAGGGGGTGCATTTGACTAAATTCGTCATTGGCAGTATAATCCCCGCCGCAAAAGGGGCGTTCCTCGGTAGCTCAATTGGCAGAGCGGCCGGCTGTTAACCGGTTGGTTGGTGGTTCGACTCCGCCCCGAGGAGCCTGGCCCGCGAAAAGCCAGGAGCCATCTTTAGTTGGTAAGGTGCAGTACGGTAGGCGGGCCTGGAGGTCGTCAGCGATGCACCCGCTGGCGGTCTCGTTGTTTATGGGATTATCCCGGCCAGGTTCCATGACTTCTCTTTCACTTGAATAGCCACTGGCCAGCCTCTATGACCAGCTTGTCATCCAGGATAAGGTCCGGCTGAGGAAGGACGAAATCCTCGTGCAGGTCGCACGAAATCTGGCCGCCCATGTGGGCATTGTCACCCACTGCTATATGGACTGTGCCTTTGATCTTTTCTGCCTCCAACAGGTTGAGAGGCGACTTGGCGTTGGGGTTGGTGCCAATGCCCAGTTCGGCCAGATTGCGGCGAAGACGGTGCTGCTCGGCATCGCTGTCGAACTGCATCAGCCGGCGAAACTTGTCTCCCCCCTTCCCCCCGCCCCGGATCTCCCGAACCCACCCTCCTTGAAAGATAAACGTCATCTCTTCTGTGATGTCCACGCCGCCACCTTTGGGCACCACTACCTGGCCTTCGGCCGTGCCCTCCACCGGAACGATGTAAGCTTCACCGCCGGGCAGATTGCCCCATACCCCTTTGGTCGTGTAGACGCCATCGTCCACCTGGCCCGGCCGTCCGGCCAGGCTGAAGCTCAGATTCGTGCCTTCCCGTGACCGAACTATCGCCTTCCGGGCTGTGGTGAGAAGCTGGGCTATGATCTTGGTATCTTGAGCCACTTGCTTGTAGTCCACCGCCATTGGCCCTCCGGGATAGAACATCTGGGGCTCGAACGTGGGCATGCTGGCCACTCGTGCCCCGGCCTGACAGGCCTGCTGGCGGGCATCGGTGTGAGACAGAGAGTAGGTGGTGATGGCGATGACCACATCAGTCTGTGCCATCTTTGTGGCCACCTCTTCCCCCGGCTCTGCCCCATGTTGACCTATCGCTGGATAGATATGGAGCTCTACCCTGCATTGAGGATGGCTTTCACTCGCAATCTCTGCGACCATCCTGGCTAACATTGACCTTTCTGAGGCCAACATGAGCTCCTCGCCCTCCAGACTACTCCACTGAAGGGGAGTAAGCAAGTCGGTGACCACCAGAAGCTTCTCACCCTCTTTTAGCCCCATGTTAACCTGTAGCATGTCGAGTACACCTTGTCTGATTTGCTCTTTTTTTGGCCAGCCCATTGAAAACACTCCTTTGCGTATGGATATGTAGTCACTTTCCACTGGGTTGATGCTGCTTCTCACTGCAGAGCACGCAGAAGCTCAGAGTTTTCGAGTTTTCTCTGCGCTCTCACATAGGCTTCAGACACGCTGAAGCGTGCACCTCCTCGCTTGCTCGGACAGGGTTCATACAACAACTTATACATCATAAATGGTTTTTTGTCAATCCGACTCCTAATCACCGTATTGCAACTGTTCTTGACAAAGAAGTGAAGTTATGATATAGTTTTTTATGGAGACTACAATTCGCGTCATGGGCCAGAAAATCCGTCAGTTGCGGATGGACAACCGGCTCACTCTGGAAGAAGCAGCCGAGCGAGTTGGTTGTACTCCCGGCTTCCTCTCGCAGGTGGAGAGAAATATCGTCTACTCATCTCTCTCGATCAGTTTCCCTGATCGGAAACTGGAAACTTTGCTGGCACAAATTGACCCTGTGGACAGGGCCTCGCCAGCCTACGAATTCTGCTCCCACCCCGGTGAAGAGTTTATATTGGGTGCTTACCCCACCTGTTTTTTAGTCACTGATGAAACAACAAACTCCCGAGAACCGCGAAGCGCTTAATAAAGTATAATGAGGGAGGGTTGTGCAGGACCTCGGTAAGCGTCTCAGAGTCTTGCGTAATGAGCGAGGACTCACCCTGGCCCAATTGGGCCAACAGGCCGGTCTGTCGGCCAGCTATTTGTCGCAGATCGAACGAGGTGTGACCACGCCCTCTCTGTACAGGCTGACGACCATCGCCAGTGCCCTGGACGTGGAAATGAGGTATTTCTTTGAGGACGACAGCGCCTCTCCTTGTGTCGTCAGATTTGGCCAAGGCAGACAGTTCAGTGGCACAGCCGGGGCCGTCGTGGAGCTTCTGTCAGCGGCTCTATCGGATAAGAAGATACAGCCATATCGTGTGGTGTGTCAGCCGGGCGCGTCAAGAGACCAGCTTCCTATTCATCCAGGGGAGGAATTCGGCTTCGTTCTCAAAGGCCAACTGACGGTCACCGTGGCCGAAGAGACCTTTGTGTTGGAGGCTGGGGACAGCATTCATTATCAAGCGCTTCAGCCTCATTCCTGGCGAAACGAGGGAGGCGAGGAGTGCATCGTCCTATGAGCGGTCTCGCCTCCCATCTTGGAATCTGAGCTTGAGGGGTAGGCTGCGTATAAAAATGAAAGGAGGTGATCATATACTCGCTTCTGTAAAAGTCAACCGGCTAGTGTAGGTTGGCACAATGGGTCGCGCGTCGTCATGATCCAACGATGACCCGTCAGACCGGTGGCCATTGTTCGACTGAGCTCGCGACGAGGCTGCTGGAGTACGAGGTCTCCAGTGGCGTACTCTCGTTAACCGAGGCCAACGTTCCAGGTTGGTCACCAGACTCACAATAATCACTTTAAGGAGGAGATTAAAATGAAAAGGCTTTCTGCTTTAACAATCCTGACTCTAATTGTTTCGGTGTCGTTAATGGCTTGTACAGCAACACCAACCCCTACGGAAGTGCCAGTGGAAGCGACGCCTGTGCCAGAGAAACGGGCTCTCGACGCCACCTTTGCCTGGCCCACCTACATTGACCCTGCGGTGGGGTCTGACTTTTCCAGCACGTCCTCTCTGTGCAACCTGTATGACACCCTCGTCTTCCCCAACACCGAGGGCGGGGTCGATCCCCAATTGGCAGAGAGTTGGGAGACTTCCGCTGACGGCCTCACCTGGACCTTCCATCTCAAGAAGGGGGTCAAGTTCCACAACGGGAGCGAACTGACGGCCGGCGACGTTGCCTTCAGCATGAACCGGCTTCTGGAGATCGGCGAGGGACTGGCCTACGTGTTCCTGGGTACCGTCGAAAGCACCAGCGCGACCGACGACTATACCGTCGAGTTCACGCTCGCCGAACCGAGTGGCCTCTTTCTCATCAGCCTGATCCGCCTGTACGTTGCCGACGAAGAGGAGGTGATGGCCAACGTCGTCACCCCTGGACCTTATGGCGACAAGGGCGACTATGGCAAGGAGTACCTGCTGACTCACGACGCTGGCTCCGGGCCCTATATGGTCAAAGAGTTTCCCCTGGAAGAGTATCTCCTGATGGAAAAGTACGACGATTGGTTCGGAACGTTCGTCCCGAACGCGCCCGACGAGGTGCGCTTCATCGCCACCACCGAGGCGGCCACCATCCGGACGATGATGTCACGCCAGGAAATGGAGATCACTGACCAGTGGCAGACGATTGAGGCGCTGGAGGCGCTCGAGGCGATGGAAGGGGTCGACGTGGCCGCCTTCCCGGTCCTCACCGAATTCTACTACATGGTTCACACCAAAAAACCACCCACGGACGACGTCCACTTCCGGCGGGCTATGGCCTATGCCTTCGACTATGACGCTGCGGTGGGCCTCGAGTGGCCCGGGACGAAGCAGTCGCAGGGGCCGGTGCCGGCGATCACGGCCGGCCACAACCCAGACGTCTTTGTCTTCAAACGCGACCTGGACAAGGCACGTGAGGAGTTGGCACTATCGGCCTACGCCGATGAATTGGACGCATACCCGGTAGACGTCCACTGGTGCACCGAGGTGCCTGCCGAAGAGAAATTCGCCCTCCTCTTCCAGGCCAACATGGCCGAGGTCGGTATCACCGTCAACATCGTTTCCACCCCTTGGATGTCCATGGTCGAGGAGGGAGGGGCCAGCGATACCAGCCCTCACATCCAGACCACCTACGTCTCAGCCGATTTCCCGGAAGCGGGTTCCCTGCTGAAGGTGCGCTACCATTCCGACGCCGCTCCCACCTGGTCACAGAACGAGTGGCTGTTGGACAATACGCTAGATCAAATGGTTGACGATGCCCTGGTCACCGTGGATGAGGATGAGAGGTACGCCAAGTACAGGGAGTTGCAGGATTACATCGTTGACCTCTGCCCCTCTATCTTTCTATACGACCAAGTTCAAAAGCATGCATACCAGTCGGCCTACGTAGACTGGCCTGCCGCCCGGGGAGAGGTCATCCCGGTGATGGGTTACACCATGTTCGCGCCTGTGATCGAGGTCACAGGCCCATAGGCATTGCATACGCGCTACAGTTGAGCCCCTGAGGGGCCTAGTCGGCCCCTCAGGGGCTTCGGTTGGATTTATTACCGAGGAGGGGAGATGAGGTTCATTGCTTTCCTCGTTCGTCGCGCCATCCATTCCATCTTTGTCTTATTGGGTCTCTCTGTAGTGATCTTTGGCATCTCCCGGATCATGCCCGGCGATCCGGCGCGCATGGCCGTGGGCGCCAGAGCACCCCAGTGGGTAGTAGACAACCTGCGTGAACAGATGCACCTCGATGAACCGCTTTACGTCCAGTACTATTACTGGCTGCGCGATGCCTTACATGGCGATTTCGGCATCTCACTGGTGACGCGGCGCCAGGTGGCCGACGACATCAAGGATTTTTTCCCGGCGACGTTCGAATTGGCCCTCCTCGCGGGCCTCATCAATGGGGCCGGGGGGATCTTTCTGGGGGCAGTCTCTGCCCAGCACAAGGACAAGTGGATTGACAACTTGGTTCGTGTCATTTCCTATCTCGGGGTGGTGACCCCCTCTTTCGTCTTTGCCATCCTTTTTCTTCTGCTTTTTGGTATGACCCTGAATTGGATGCCGACGATGGGGCGAATCAGCACGGAACTGTCTCGCCCTCCAGTTGTCACCGGCCTCATTACCGTTGATGCCCTGTTGGCCGGCGACCTGGCCGTTTTCTTTGATGCCCTGTGGCACCTTATCCTGCCTGCACTTGCTCTAGCTATGGGGGGGATGGCCCAGGAGGCCCGCATCACCCGCTCGACTATGTCCGACAATTTGACAAAGGACTACATCGCGTCCGAACGCTCACTCGGTATCCCGGAGAGGGTGATCATGAGGAGTTTTCTACTCAAACCTTCCCTGATCCCGACTGTCTCGATCCTCGGCCTCGATTTCGCCGCTACGCTGAGCAACGCCTTCCTGGTTGAGTTGATCTTTAACTGGCCCGGGATATCCCGATATGGGATTAACGCCATGTTGCGCAAGGACTTGAACGCCATCGCCGCGGTCATCATGATCCTCGGTGTTGTCTTTATCTTGGTAAACATCCTGGTTGACGTCGTCATCGCTCAGCTTGACCCCAGGATCCGCTTGGCTCCAGGAAGGGGTGAATAACGTGACAGCACAAACAAAGAGTCCAACCCCTTTGGCTCCGCTCAGGGCAGGTCTGGCCAGGAGCAAGACGATGGAAAATCTTGGCCGCAACTGGTACAAGTTCTCGCGCAATCCGATGTCCATCGTCGGGCTGTGCACGGTCTCCCTCGTCGTCTTCTTGGCCGCTTTCGCTCCACTCGTCGCCCCGTATCCGGAGCACGCCAGCGCTTTCGTTGACTTTGCCAATGCCAGCCGCCCTCCCTGCTGGCGCCATCCGTTCGGGACTGACATTGTGGGCCGTGACATTCTGAGCCGGGTTTTCTTCGGTTTCCGCTTCTCAATAACGATGGGAGTGGTCGTTCTGAGCCTCGTCGTCCCTCCGGGAGTAACACTGGGACTGATCGCTGGCTACAACCAGGGAACCTGGCTGGACACAGTGGTTATGCGCATCACTGACATTTTCCTGGCTGTACCACCGCTGGTCCTGGCCCTGGCTATATGCTCTGTTCTCACTCCTAACCTGTTCAATGCCATGTTGGCCGTCTCCTTGATGTGGTGGCCGTGGTATGCCCGGCTGGTCTACGGACTCGCCTCCACCCTGCGGAACGAGTTCTTTGTCAAATCGGCCGAGGCGATCGGAGCCAGCAAGGCCCACATCATCTTTAAGGAAATCCTGCCCAACTGTATCTCGCCCATCTTTACCAAGATGAGCCTCGATATGGGGTGGGTCATTCTCATCGGCTCCTCGCTCAGCTTTGTGGGACTCGGCGTGCAACCACCGAAGCCTGGCCTGGGGACGATGGTCGCCGATGGAACCAGATACCTGCCCGACCAGTGGTGGATTTCGGTCTTTCCCGCCCTGGCTATCGTGGTCGTCGTCCTCGGTTTCAATCTGTTGGGTGACGGCCTGCGCGATATGTTCGCCGCCGAGGAGGTCTGAGATGAACACTCTCCCTCTGCTGGAGATCAAGGACCTGCACGTTCATTTCGGCGTCTACGGGGGCACGCTCAAAGTCCTGGATGGGGTGAACTTTGCCGTGCACCGCGGGCAGAAGGTCGGTCTCGTCGGCGAGACCGGCTGCGGCAAGACGACGACGATGAAGTCAATCCTGCGCATCTTGCCTATGCCGCCAGCCCGCATCCCGGGCGGAGAGATCTACTTCAAGGGGCAGGATGTCCTCAAGATGGGAGGGGACGAACTACGACGGGTGCGGGGTGAGGGCATCTCGATGATCTTTCAGGACCCGACGGCTGCCCTCAACCCCGTCTTTACCATCGGCCAACAACTGGGGGCCGTGGTCAAATACTCGATAGAGGGTAAAAAGCTATCCAGAAGGGAAATTCGGGAACGGGCCATCATCCCCCTGAAAGAGGTGGCCCTGCCCGATGCGGAACGAATGTTGGATAGCTACCCCATCCAACTCAGCGGTGGGATGCGACAGCGGGTCTGCATCGCCATGGCCCTGGTCGCCAGCCGGGAACTGCTCATCGCCGACGAGCCGGGCACCTCCCTGGATGTCACCATCGAGGACCAGATCCTGCGGCTGCTGCACCGGTTGGTGGAGGAAAAGAACGTATCTGTCATCCATATCACCCATACCCTGGGAGTGGTGCGGGAGACGACCGACCGGGTCTATGTCATGTACGCCGGTGGGATGGTAGAAGTAGCCGATACTGAGGAGCTTTTTGCCAACCCGCTGCACCCCTACACCCAAGGGCTGATGGCCGCCGTTCCCAGGCTGACAGGCGGTGGCGTCTCCGACGGTATCCCGGGGCGGATCCCTGATTACCTCAACCCGCCACCTGGTTGCCGCTTCCATCCGCGCTGTCCCCAGGCGATGGATATCTGCCGGCAAGAGAAACCTCCCTTTTACAAGCCTGCCCTGAGCCACGACTGTGGCGATAGTCACGAGGTCGCTTGTTTCCTCTACCGGGATGGTGGAAAATGAACATAGACACTCTGACAACTGCGACTGACATTCTGACCGTTACCGATCTGAAAAAATACTTTGTTATCGGGCACAGCGGCATCTTGAAACGGGAACCCATCACCGTCAAGGCGGTAGATGGCATCTCCTTTGCCGTACGAGAGGGGGAGACTTTTGGCCTGGTTGGGGAATCTGGTTCCGGCAAGAGCACCGTCGCTTACACGACTATCGGTATGTACCGACCAAGCGCAGGCAGTATCAGCTTCCGTGGGCAGAACCTGTTCGACGGGAAAAAGGCGCGGCCACTGGCTCTCAAGAAAGAGATCCAGATCGTCTTCCAGGATCCGGGCTCGTCTCTGAATCCGAGGCGGAATATCAAACAGATCCTGGAGTTGCCGCTTCAGATTCACCGCCGGAATGAGAATCGGCTGGAGCAGGTCGTCCGGCTGCTGGAAATGGTGGAATTGCCGCCGGATTATATGCACAAGTATCCCCAGATGGTGGGTGGGGGCGAGAAGCAGATGGTAGCCATTGCCCGGGCGCTGGCTACCGATCCCTCCTTCGTCATCCTCGATGAGCCGACTTCTGCCCTGGACGTGTCTATCCAGGGCAAGATCATCAACCTCCTCATACGGTTGCAGAACGAGTTTCATCTTTCTTATTTATTCATCACCCACGATCTGAGCCTGATGCGCAACGTCGCTTCGCGAGTGGCCATCATGTACCTGGGCAAGATGTGTGAGGTTGCCGGGGCGGCCGAGTTCTTCCGCAACCCGTATCACCCATATACACAAATGCTTCTTTCCTCCATTCCAGTCATCTCGGCGGAGGAGGAGAAGCTCAAGCCCAAAAAGATCATCTCCACCGGCGAGATTCCGAGTCCGGTCAATATCCCCAGCGGTTGTAGCTTCCACCTTCGCTGCTCCGAGAAGATGGATCTCTGCTCCAGAGTGGATCCGGTCATGGTCGAGGTGGAAGAGGGGCATATAGTTCGCTGCCACCTTTACGGCTAATCTGACCTAGCTTGGCAATGTCATGTTAGAGTAAAGGGCACCTTTTGCTCCGGCTGGATCGCCAGATCCAGCCGCCTGGCGGTGGATTTGACCATCCACCGCGAGCGTGGACTGAGGGGAGAGAGTCATGGGACAGAGAATTTTGTACATTGACCCCGTAGGAGTCGAGGTGGTGGAAGAAGGGCTCCAGTTCTTGAGGAGCCAGAAGCAGGAGGGGACAGAGTTAACCATGGTCACTCTGTCCCGGGGCCCGGAGCACCTGGAATACCGCTACTACGAGGCTCTGGTCCTGGTGGACATCTTGCATCTGATCAAAGAAGCCGAAAGCCAGGGTTTCGATGCGGCGGTCATCGGCTGCTTTTACGATACGGGGCTACAAGATGCCCGCGAGGTGGCAGAGCGAATGGCCGTCGTAGCGCCTTGCGAAGCATCCACCCACGTCGCCTCCACGCTGGGAGAAAAGTTCTCCATCATCGTGGGCCGCAGAAAGTGGATTCCCCAGATGATGGAAAACGCAATCAGATATGGCATGAGAGAGAGGCTAGCCTCTTTCAAGTCGGTGGACCTGGGGGTGCTCGAGTTTCACCAGGACGAGGAGGAAACGGCCCGCCGGTTCAAGGAGGTTGGGCGGGAAGCCGTAGAACGTGATGGGGCCGAAGTGATCATCCTGGGTTGCACGGCTACTTATGGCTTCTATCGTGAGCTCCAGGAGGAGTTGGGAGTGCCCGTCATAGATTCCATGATCGCCGCCTTCAAAACGGCCGAGTTCGCGGCTGAACTGAAGAACAGATTTGGGTGGAGCCACAGCAAGATCGGAGGCTACGAATCACCTCCGGCAGATGAAATCGCGGCCTGGCAACTTCAGCAGCAGTATGACTTTGGCGATATGAGGGCTTGGCTGCTTTCTCGATCCTCCACCGGGCCGTAGGTTTCACCCCCGCTGCGAGCACGCCACACCTCGCTGTGCGGAGGAACCGCCACCAGTAGCGAGAGATCGCGCCTGGCCATGAGGTCAACTGTTTCCTGTACTCTTGAGAGAAGCTTCGCAAGGAGATTTCTGCATATACCATCTTCATAGCAGAGCACTTCTATTTTGGCGATAAGGCTGTTGAAATTCCGCCCAAGTACAAAGACTTGATATGGAGAAGGCGAGGGTGCAAATGTAGGCACGTTCCTGAAACTGTAGAAGGTTTATTGAATTGGCTTCGGACAAACTTCAGTCCTGGCACCCACGGTAAACCTTATGATAACGATGAAGCAGAGTGCAGCGGTTGTTGATACCAGATAGGAATACAGATAACTTGAGACACTGAAGGCGGAAATGAGAAATCTGGAATTTCATTAGTGTTGTAGAAGAGGTATACTACTCGTTGACTAGGCGGGAGGTGAGATACCATTGCCTGAAAACGGAAGAGAGCGAGCACCACGAAATAGAACCATCACTTTAACTGAAGCAGAGCAGCGATTCTATCAATCGCGTCTTATTCAGTTGCATGGGCCGGTGACACTACAAGATATTATAGACCACACAATTTGTCAAGATATATTTGAGATGATTGATTGGCTGCCACCTTGTTCAGTTGATCTCTTGTTTGCTGATCCACCCTACAACTTGTCGAAGTCCTTCAACAAGCGTTCATTTACTCAAGTATCTTTATCAGAGTATGAACAATGGCTGGAATCGTGGCTCGAGAAGCTCGTGAGAGCTCTGAAACCCACTGCTTCTGTGTATATTTGTGGTGACTGGCGATCTTCAGCAGCAATTCATCGAGTAGCCGAAAAGCTATTCATCGTTCGTAACCGTATCACTTGGGAACGAGAGAAAGGCAGAGGGGCGAAGAGCAACTGGAAGAACTGTTCAGAGGACATCTGGTTTTGCACTGTTTCCAATGACTACACATTCAATGTAAAAGATGTCAAACTTAAGCGACGTGTCATTGCTCCCTATACAGACCGGAAAGGTCAGCCAAAGGATTGGCATGAATCTGAGAATGGTAGATTTCGTCTAACTTATCCCTCAAATGTCTGGACAGACCTTACTGTGCCGTTTTGGTCAATGCCTGAAAACACAGACCACCCCACACAGAAACCGGAGAAACTGCTTGCCAAGATTGTACTTGCAAGCTCAAAAGAAGGCGATGTTGTGCTTGATCCATTCCTGGGATCTGGTACAACTTCGGTTGTTGCAAAGAAGCTGAAGCGTCACTATGTTGGAATCGAAATTGACGAGTCTTATTGTTGTCTTGCAGAACGTCGGTTGGACATGGCGCAAGAAGACCGAAGCATCCAAGGTTATACAGATGGTGTCTTTTGGGAAAGAAATACACTAGCAGATCAGAAAAGTCAAAAGCAGTCAAAGCCTCAACCTCGTAGACTACAGCCCATGTTGTTTCCGACCGAATAGAACAATGTCAGGAGTGCTCAATGAAGAGTTCAATATTCTACACTGATGCCTACAAGGACATTGAGCTCAGAGTACAGGAACTGCTCAACTCCCACGAGGAATTCTTGTCTCCAAGCACAGCTCGTAGCACACGAGCCGTAGGTGATGCGATTGAAAGTATCCTGGGAAGCTCGTTCGATGCCATACTTGGCGACTTGTGTAAAGAGTATTCGGCGGCCTTTGCCAGGCGGGCGATGGCTGATCTTGCATTTACAGATACTGACGACTTCTACTATGTAGTTGATGTCAAGACACACTGAACTGATACAAAGTTCAATATGCCCAACTTGGTGTCGGTTCAGAGACTTGCCAGATTCTACGAAGAGGATACAAACCACTTCGTCTTGCTGATAGCTAGCTACCACTTGGAAGCAACGCAAGCCATCGTTACAAAAGTCAGATTTGTACCTATCGAGTTTCTCGGATGGGATTGTCTTACCATCGGCGCATTGGGATGGGGTCAGATTCAAATCGCAAACTCAAATTTCATAACCGTGAACCCTCAGTACTCACGCAAGAAGTGGATGATTGAGTTGTGTGATGTTCTGTTCGAGTTCTATCCCAAAGAAATTGCCAAGATTAACGACAGAATCGAGTATTTTCTACAAGTTCGAGAGTTTTGGCTCGCAAAGCCAGATGATTAGTAGAAGTGAGCCGCATAACAAGCGGTTGTGGCCGACCGCGCTACGGCGCGGGCAAATCGGCGGCCATACGCGCTTTGCGGCAGGTTTTATGGCGAAGGCTCTTTCCCGCACCCGCGCGGCGGCTGAACCGCGGG
>CAYNKW010000068.1:0-17458 GCA_964397845.1 uncultured Anaerolineae bacterium | reverse complement strand
CAAGCTCATCGTCGCCCGGCGCATCCTGGGCTTCCGTAGCGCGCAGCTCAGGTGACCAAGTAAGCACAGTATCATCTCAATATTTTGGGGGCCATGACTACTTTCACAGTCCCAGACCGACATCCATGAGAAATCCCGCCATGTAATGTCCGTATGTATGACCAACAGCGACTACCGGCGGCTGAACAACACGACCACGGTGGAAGCAACACGGGAACTGCGCGGCCTGGTGGATCCAGGGCTGATCGAGATGCACGGCACGCGGCGGTGGGCGTATTACACGATGAATGTCCCGATGCGACCGCATGAGGCGCCACCAATGAGCGACGAAGAGAGGGTTCTGGCATACTTGCGGGAGCACGGAGCAATCACAAACTCTGAATGTCGGGAGTTGTTGGGCCTGGGGGACGATGAGAGGCGCGCGCGGTACGTACTGAGCAAGATGGTGAAGCAGGTATAATCCAGAGAGGACAAACCGTGTTTCAGCTATTGTTACCTGCCGAATTCCTTGAGCAACATCGGCATATTGTGCTAGAATTTATGCAGCGTGGTCACGAGTTTGGTCGTCACGAGTGGCAGCAGGCTATCGTTGCGTTCGACTTGCTCAAGAACGCGGCTGTGCTGACAGATCGTGGATTGTTACCTTTCCCCATAATCTAGCGCCAGCATATTGAGAGGCCGTATGCTGACGATTTCATCGGGCAGTTGTACCTTGCGGAGCACCTCGCGGCGGTGAGCGTCAGCCGCTGGGCGACTGTTGCCCGTGCCATTCAGCCGCGCCTGGAACAAGTCGATTTGTACCGACCAGAGATCCCGACAACTCGTTTGATCTTGGCCTACTGTCTGTACTGGTGGAGAGCCTTTGCGCTGGGATACGCGCTGGAAGTTGAAATTCAACGGGATCTGAAGGCATCCGGCGTCCAGTTTGAGGCACACGACCTGCGCCGGAGTGAAGAGCGGCTATCGCCTTATGACCTGGTCGTCCTGGGTTTCAAAGGAGACATCAAGACCTCGACGTACTTCCTGCAAGCAGCGCGCACCCGGACGCTGCCGCACGATTTCTACATCACCCGTATTCGTGGACGGCAGCGGACGCGAACGCTGGTGGTCTTTATGCAGGCGGAGATGTGGCAAGCCATTGATGGTGAGACGTTATTGGTGTTATTGGAGCAGGTAGCCGACACGTTGCCACGGGCCGTGCGCATTGTCCACGAAGGGATCGAGTTGACCGTAGTTGATTATGAAGCTTGGAAGGCAAGAGTGTTGCGTCGTCAAGCGCAGAGCACAAGTGACGAAAGTGAGGAGACCAATGGACCAACCAACCATTGATACAATTTCTCAGCAAGAGTTTGATGAAGCCGTTGAGCAATACATCAGTTGGGCGTCGGAGTGGGATGGTGCTTTGCCGGCGGACGTTTTCTTTGGTGTCTGGGCCGACCTTCAGCGCCGGAAACGGCCGATCGAATTGCGCGCATACATCGTGGAAGGGCACCTGCAACTGACTGCCGCACCGAGAAGCCCGATCCAAGCTCGCGACAACCGCATCTACCTGGAGGACGGGCGGGAATTGGTGATTCAACTGGAGTCCGTGCAATAGTCACATCACTGGCCACGCGACCTGACACCCTATTTTTGTACAAAAACAGGGGGGTAGCAAACGACCAAGAACCCTGATTGTGTTAACAAAGTCACGATTCAGCAGTGATCTACGAGAGAACCGGACATAACTAGCGAGTTCGCACAACTTCGAGAGTGTTCTTTTCCGATTATGTCAAATGAAGGCCTCCTGAGAGCAGTGAGACCCTCGCTACGCCGTTCTGCATTTCGCGTAGAACTTGCTACCCCCCGAATTTTGTACAAAATCAGGGTGACAGGTTTTTGCCCGAAATTTGTTGTTCAAAACAGGTGACGAGTGGCAAATTGAGCCTCAAGTGACGAAAATTGTGAAAACCTGTCAGGTCTTGACGCCAAAGCGGGAATTGAGGGCCGAGGATGTTCGTAGCCGAGTCCCCTGCGTCCTGGGAGACCTTTGGCGAGCGAGAGATAGGAGGGTACATGACCGAGTTCTCGCTGGAAGGAAAGGTGGCCGTGGTCACCGGCGCGTCGCGGGGCATCGGGCGGGCGATCGCCCTGCGGCTGGCAGGGGCCGGCGCCAGGGTAGTCGTGAGCAGCCGCAAGCTGGGGAACGTGCAGGCCGTGGCGGACGAGATCGAGGCTGCCGGTGGAGAGGCGCTGGCCGTCCAGGCCCACGTCGGCCAGCCAGACGACGTGACGGCGCTGGTGGCACGGACGGTGGAAGCCTTTGACCGGCTGGATGTGGCGGTCAACAACGCGGCCACCAACCCCCACTTTGGCCCGCTGCTCACCGCCGGCGAAGGCCAGTGGGACAAGATCCTGGACACCAACTTGAAAAGCGTCTTCCGGGTGTGCAAAGCGGTCGCGCCGCAGATGGAAAAGCAAGGCGGGGGCAAGATCATCAACCTGGCCTCCGTCGCCGGGCTGCGACCGTCGCCCGGCATGGGGGTGTACGGCGTCTCCAAGGCGGGCGTGATCATGCTGACGCAGGTGCTGGCCCTGGAACTGGGCCAGGCCAACGTCCAGGTCAACGCCATCGCGCCGGGGGTGATCAAGACCCGCTTCAGCCAGGTGTTGTGGGGTACGCCCCAGATCGCCGATCCGATGTTGGGCAAGCTGCCGCTGGGCCGCTTCGGCGAGCCAGAGGACGTGACGGGGCTGGCGCTCTACCTGGCCTCTCCTGCGTCGGATTACGTCACCGGGGGAGTGTTCCTGGTAGACGGCGGCATGAGTGTGACTATGGCTATGGGGTGAGGGGGGAGAACACAGATCGGTGGAAAGGCACGGATTGGATAAGGACGGGTGAACGGCGCATTTGACGCCCGCCGGCGTTTGGGGGCACAATGCTCGGGCCGATATGCTCCGAATCCCTCTCCGGGCGAAGAGATGGCCATGACAAGGGGAACTGAAATGACCGCATCGTTAGAGATGGGACAGATACAAGTGGAACTAGGGCGTATCCGCCAAGACCTGGAGACTATGAAAGCGCAACTGGAGCGGGTGGCAAAGGCTATCGAGAGGCCAGTGCCCACCGAGCATCCCTACGTCGTCCGCAAGCCAGGACCTCGCGACGGTGAGCCATTGATCCGCGATACGGCTCTCACCGTGCGAACCATAGTCCAACGGGTGCGCAAGGGTGAATCACCGGAGCAGATCGTCCAGATCTTCCCGGTGCTCACGTTGGCCCAGGTTTATGATGCTCTAAGCTACTACCACGAGCATCCGGCCGAGATCGAAAGATACATTCGCGAGAACGAGGCGGCTCTATGGCAGACCAGGCCCCTCACGGCCCAGTGAGCGTCTACCTCGATGCCGACGTTGACCCAGACAAGCAAGGCAGATCATCCGCTGGCGAACCATTACACCACTTGTAAATCATAGGGGTTGACATGAACATCGTTCAAGCCATTCGAGGTTATCACGACAATTCGGTGGGATGCGCTTGGGATATTTTCTGGAATTACAAGTGCAAGATAGAGGAAGGAAGAGATAGCATTTTCTCAGATAGACATATCTCAATGACCAGCCTCCACCTGTTTGTCTATCTGACTTGCTTCGGGATGGCGCGAGCTACGACTCACCTTACAGAAATTACAGTCCACGACTTTTCGAAAATCCTCGGAGAGCTCAGCAATTCCTACAACGCTGTAAAGGACATTAGGTTTGAGACGCTCACTGGATCTGATCGAGACCCTGTGGTGTCACTTCGGACGAGACCTGAGGGGAAACACGAGATTCCACCCAGTAGACTCATTGACATGGCTTTCTGGTACATGGGCAAGATGGGTCGCTGGTAACCGCGAGCAGCGGATCGCATAAGCAGATGATAGGGCTGTGCGCGTTGCGTGTTCCATACCACCACGCAACACGCAATACGCGACACGCCTTGTCAAACTGAGCAGGAGTTTTGTCAACGACGACATAACAATAGAAGGAGGAACAGTTATGACTTACGCCATCAACCGTGTGACCGTCATTGGCGCCGGCACGATGGGAGCGGCCATCGCCGCTCACCTGGCCAACGCCGGCATCCCGGCCTACCTGCTGGACATCGTCCCCAGGGAGCTGACGCCTAAAGAGGAGGCCAAAGGGCTGACGCTCGATCACCCGGCGGTGCGCAACCGCATCGTCAACGAAGGGTGGCAGCGCTGCGTCAAGGCCCGTCCGGCCAATTTGTTCGCCAAAAACATCGCCGAGCGCGTCACGCTGGGCAACCTGGAGGACAACTTTGATTGGGTGGGCGAGGCAGATTGGATCGTCGAGGCGATCATTGAGCGGCTGGACATCAAGCAGCAGCTCATGGCCCGCATCGAGCAAGTGCGCAAGCCGGGCAGCATCGTCAGCACCAACACCTCCGGCATCCCCATCAAGGACATCGCCAGCGGGCGCTCCGACGACTTTCAAGCGCATTTCCTGGGCACGCATTTTTTCAACCCGCCCCGCTACCTCAAACTGCTGGAGATCATCCCCCACGAGAAGACCAGGCCCGAGATCTTTGAATTCATGAAAGAGTTCGGTACGCGGACGCTGGGCAAGGGGGTGGTAGTCTGCAAGGACACGCCCAACTTTATCGCCAATCGCTTCATCTCGGTCGTCGGGGCCTACACGTTGAACTATGTGCTGGAGCACGGCTACACCGTCCAAGAGGTGGATGCACTCACCGGCCCGATCATCGGTCACCCCAAGACGGCCACCTTCCGGCTGTACGACCTGGTGGGCATTGACGTGATGGCCCACGTGAACACCAACCTCTATCCGGCCATCCCCCACGACCCCTACCGCGAAGAACTGCAGTACGAAAAGAGCAAGGCGCTCATCACGGGTATGCTGGAGCGAAAGTGGCTGGGCAACAAGACCCGCCAGGGCTTCTACAAGCGGGTGGAGACCGAGGAGGGTCGCCAGTTCTGGGAACTGAACCTGGAAACAATGGAGCACCAGCCACCGACCAGGCCGCGCTTCGAGTCGGTGGGCAAGCACAAGAACGTGGAAGACGTGGGCGAGCGGATCAAGCGCCTGTGTGCCGAGGCCTGGGGTGAGCCCGGTCGAACCCACGACCGCGGCGCGCAGCTCATCTGGGCCACCACTGCCTTCGGCCTCAACTATGCGGCCCACGTCGTGCCCGAGATCGCCGACGACATCCTCTCCATTGACAACGCCAACAAGTGGGGCTTTATGCACGAGCTTGGCCCGTTCGAGATCTGGGACGCGCTGGGCGTGGCCGAGTCGGTCGAGCGGATGGAAGCCGAAGGTATGACCGTCACACCGTGGGTCAAGGAAATGCTGGCCGCCGGGCATACCAGCTTCTACAAGAAAGAAAACGGCCGGCTGTATTACTACGATCCGGCCAACAAGGCCTACGTTGCCGCCGACAAAGACCGTAGAACCATCCTCCTCAAGGATGTAAAGGCCGGCGAGAAGCGAATCATCGCTCGCAACCTCGGCGCCAGCCTGGTGGACATCGGCGACGGCGTCCTCTGCCTGGAATTCCACACCAAGGTGAACGCCCTGGAAGAGGACATCTTTAAGATGATGGTCCAGGCCAGAGAGGAGCTGGAAAAGGACTGGCTGGGGCTGGTCATCGGCAACCAGGGCGAGCACTTTTGCGCCGGGGCCAACCTCTTTATGGTCGCCGTAGCCGCGCAGCAGGGCGAGTGGGGGCAGTTGGAGGCGGTTATCAAGCAGGGTCACGACGCCTTGATGGCCTTCCGCTACAGTCCCAAGCCGGTGGTCAGCGCGCCGTTCAGCATGGTGTTGGGCGGCGGGGCAGAGGTGACGATGGGCGCGTCGGCGGTCTGCGCCGCCGCCGAGTCGTACATCGGCCAGGTGGAGGCAAGTGTGGGGCTGGTGCCGGCCGGCGGTGGATGCAAGGAACTGGTGCGCCGCGTCATCTCGCCGCTGGTCAAGTACACCCCCAGCGCCGACCCGCTCCCCTTCCTGCAGCGCATCTTTGAGATGGTCGCCATGGCCAAGGTCAGCGCCAGCGCCGAAGAAGCCCGCCAGTGGGGCTTTCTAACCCCTGCCGACCGGATCGTCATGAACCGTGACCACCTGCTGCACGAGGCCAAGCGCATGGTGCTAGAGATGGTCGAGTCCGGCTACCGTCCGCCGGTGCGGGGCAAGGAGATCTGGGCCATGGGAGCCAACGGCCTGGCCGCGCTCGAGATTGCGGTCTGGGGCATGAAAGAGGCGGGCTACGCTTCCGAGCACGACGCCCTCATCGCCGACAAGACAGCCTACATCCTCTGCGGCGGCAAGCTCAGCAAGCCGCAGTGGGTAGATGCGCAATACATCCTCGACCTGGAGCGAGAGGCATTCCTATCGCTGTTGGGCGAGCAAAAGACGATTGACCGCATCTGGCACATGCTCAACACGGGCAAGCCGTTGAGGAATTAAGGTTTCAGAGTTCGGAATTAGGAATTAGGAATTGCGAGGGAATAGAGAGGGAGATGAGAAATCGGCCGACGAGTTTCGAAGAATGGCGGGTTGACGTCGCGAGCAAGATGGGCTCGTCGCCACTGTGGAATTCGATTGGTTATCAGAAGGCTTTGTTTCTGTACGAGCTCGTCTGGTTCGATTGCGAGAGGTTGATGCAAGATCTTTGAGGCAAAGCAATCGCGCAGCAACTAATCCGTAGCGCCGGCTCAATCAGTGCCAATATGGAAGAGGGATACGGCCGCGGGTTTGGTCGTGACTATGCTCGCTTTCTGGGTTACGCCCTCGGCTCCGCCCGCGAGACTCAGGGTTGGTACTTCCGAGCCAGACACCTGCTCTCGGAGGACATAGTTGCCCATCGCCTTGCACTGCTAGACGAGATCATCGCCCTTCTAGTCACGACAATCAAGCAACAGAAACGGGCGAAATAACGAATTCGCAATTCGCAATTCCGAACTCGCAATTCCGAACTCGCAATTCCGAATTCGCAATTTGCAGATAGGAGTGTAACAACATGAAGGAAGCCGTAATCGTTTCCGCCGTTCGCACCGCCGTGGGCCGGGCGAGGCGAGGGACATTAGTGGATGTTCGGCCCGACGAGATGGCCGCCGTGGTGATCAAAGAGACACTGAAGCGCGCTGAACCGGTCAAGGCCGAAGACGTGGAAGACGTGATCATGGGTTGCGCCTTCCCGGAGGCG
The DNA here is from genome assembly GCA_964397845.1 of uncultured Anaerolineae bacterium. Lineage (GTDB taxonomy): Bacteria > Chloroflexota > Anaerolineae > CAYNKW01 > CAYNKW01 > CAYNKW01. Next base: position 10,251 of record CAYNKW010000068.1, on the reverse strand, counting down.
GAGCAGGGGATGAACGTGGCCCGCGTCGCGCTACTGCGCGCCGGGCTGCCTTATACCGTGCCGGGGCAGACCGTCAACCGCTTCTGCTGCTCGGGCCTGCAAACGATTTCCATCGCCGCCGAGCGGATCATGGCCGGCTTTGGCAACTGCATCATCGCCGGTGGCGTCGAGTCCATGAGCATGGTGCCCATGACCAGCAACAAGCCCGCGCCCAACCCCTGGATGGCCGAAAACTATCCCGAAATCTACTGCAGCATGGGGCAGACGGCCGAGAACGTGGCCAAAAAGTATGGCGTCAGCCGCCAGGAGCAGGACGCCTTTGGCTACCGCAGCCATACACGGGCCATCGCAGCCCAGGACGCGGGCAAGTGGAAAGACGAGATCGTGCCGCTAGAGATCGAGCAGGTGGTGATGGAGAACGGCAAGGCCGTAACCCGTACCATCGTCTTTGACGCCGACGAAGGCCCCCGGCGTGGCACATCGCTGGAGGCGATGGCCAAGCTGAGGGCCGCCTTTGCCAGAAACGGCACCGTGACCGCCGGCAACTCGTCACAGATGTCCGACGGCGCGGCAGCGGTGATGGTCATGGAGCGGGAGAAGGCGGAGGCCCTGGGACTCAAGCCCTTGGTCCGCTTCGTGGGCTACGCCGTGGGTGGCGTCCCGCCAGAGATAATGGGTATCGGGCCGACCGCCGCCGTGCCCAAAGTCATGGAACTGACCGGCATGTCGCTGGACGACATGGGCCTCATCGAACTCAACGAGGCATTCGCTTCCCAATCGCTGGTCGTCATCCGCAAGCTGGGACTGAACAAAGAGATCACCAACGTCAACGGTGGAGCCATCGCCCTGGGCCACCCTCTCGGTTGCACCGGGGCCAAGCTCACCGTGCAGATCATCAACGAGATGAAGCGCCGCGATGTCCAGTTTGGCCTGGTCACCATGTGCATCGGCGGCGGCATGGGCGCGGCAGGCATCCTGGAGAACCTGTCCTGAACCGCGCAAGCTGTGTCGGATCAGGGGGCCGGAGTCGAGGTCTACTCTGGCCCCTTTTTCGGTGTACTACCATTCCTGCGGCAACATCACCCCCTTTGTGCCCGAACTGAGCGATGTGGGCGTTGACATGCTGAATCCGCTGGAAGTTAAGGCGGGGATGGATCCACTGGCCTTGAAAGCCCGCTACAGTCAGGAACTCGCTTTTCATGGTGGCCTGAATGCGGTGTGCTATAAGTCTAACTCCCCAACAAACCAGCCCTAAAAACAAGCGATTTTACCCCAAAACCTTGACAAATGCAGGAATTTGGTGTATAATTCACATTAGTTGGTTGTATCAACGAACCAAGGGGGTTGAAGGGGCGAAATCAAGGCTCATAGCGGTTGGATTGCTCTCAGAGCCCTAGATCACTCCTTTCTAGTTTCCCCTCACAACAAACTGAGAGCGCGACGATGAGACGACGCTATCGAACCGGTGGTCAGACGCTAGTCAGGGAGATCAATCTCTCGACGGTATTACGTTACCTTCAAGAAAGCACACCTCTGTCGCGAGCCCGGCTGGCTAATCTGACCGGCCTCAACAAAACCACGGTCTCGAGCCTCATCAAGGAACTTGTTGACCGGGGATTGGTCCATGAAGTTGGCTTGGACAATTCGGGAGGTGGACGCCCCGCCACCCTTTTGGATCTGGCTCCCCAGGCCGGGCGCATCATCGGCGTGGAACTGGGCGTGGGCTTTATCTCGGTAATCTTGGCCGACTTTGTCGGCCAGATCTTATGGCGCCGCCAGCAAGAGACCGATCCGACTGAGACCCAGGAAGCGATCATTGCCTACGCCCTCCGTCTGGTAGAGGAGGCCCAGACTGCCAGCCAGTCGAACGGGGCGCGTCTACTAGGCTTGGGGCTGACCTTGCCAGGTATGGTAGACGCCCGAAACGGGATTTTGCTCTTTTCGCCCAATCTCCAGTGGCGAAACGTGGCGCTAGGTCAGACTTTCTCCGAGTGTGTGGATGTGCGCGTGTTTGTAGAAAACGATGCCACAGCCGCAGCCTTGGGCGAACACCTTTTTGGTATCGCCCGCCAGACCCAGGACTTTATCTTTCTCATTGCCGGAGTGGGGCTGGGCGGCGGCCTATTCCTTAATGGTGACCTCTATCGAGGCGCGGGCGGCATCGCCGGGGAGATCGGGCACACCAACGTCACGATGGACCGCAGCCGGCCCTGTCGTTGTGGAAACCGGGGCTGCTGGGAGGCTTTTGGCAATCAGTACTCCCTCATTGAGCGGGTGCGGGCCTTGTTAGAAGTGGGCCAGAGCAGCCTGATCCCGCAACTCATGGCCGAGCAGAATGCTCCTTTGACCCTCTCTATCATCACTCAGGCGGCCGATGCCGGCGATGCTGTGGCCCTGGAAGCGCTGACCGAAACCAGCGCCGTTATCGGCGTGGGGGTGGCCAATCTAATCAACATTTTTAACCCCGAAAAGGTCGTCGTCGGAGGGACAATGAGCACAGCGGGGCACCACTTGCTGCCGCCTATCAAACGGGTGGTCAAAGAACGAGCCCTCGCTGAGATGCTGCGGCAGGTGCAGATTGTGCTATCTGCTTTTGGCCCCGATGCCAGTGTGATGGGCGCAGTGGCATTGGTCGTGAAGGCCATTCTGTCTAATCCCAGCAGCGTAGAACGACTATCCCATCGCTCTCATTCTTAACAAGATTGTCAAAGACTGATTCTCACACTGAGACTTCTCGAAAAGCAGGTGAGTGACAGGAGTGACAGGGACAAAGAAGGAGGTGATGACGCGGACTTTTTGGATACAAGCTGGCCTCTACGAGAAGTTGATCTTTGTCTTCTCGTAGCGGGACGCCGCACCCGCGCATTATCCACTGAAAGCCAATTCCGGCAATTTATGCCGAGGAACAAAACAAAATTAAGGAGGAAGAAATGTTTGCGCATAAGAAATGGACGAGTCTGTTTGCTCTGATGATCATCGCCAGCATGGTGCTCGCGGCGTGTGGCACGCCGACGCCGGAGATCATCGAGAAGAAAGTGGTCGAGACCGTGATCGTCGAGAAGGAAGTGCCCGTCGAGAAGAAGGTCGTTGAGACCGTGGTGGTCGAAAAGGTCGTCAAAGAGACCGTGGTAGTGGAACCGGCTGAACCTGCTGAAGCTCTGCCTCGCAACGAAACCCTGTACTTCAATGGTCAACAGTGGGGTTCGGTTGTTGGTTGGAATCCATACTCCGCCGGCAACAATAATGCGATGACTCTTGCCTCGGGGAACAACGCCCGCGTCACCATGTTCGAAACCCCGTACCTGTACAACATGCTTGATGGTCAGCAGTATCCTCTGCTCGCCGATGGCCCTTACACGTGGAACGATGATCGGACCGAAATCACCTTCAAGCTCAAAGAAGCCGCCCATTGGAGCGATGGCACCCCGCTGACCGCTGAGGATGTCGCTTATACCTGGGCCACCCATATCAAGTACAATACCCCTACCGGCGCTGCCAACGTAGCTTACATTGACGCCATCGAAGCAGTTGATGCCCAGACGGTTGTGGTCAAGGCCAAACTGAACGACGAGGGCAACGCAGTCAATCCTCTGCTGGTCGCTGCTTACGTGAGCAGCAACTATGTCATGCAAAAAGCCTGGACCCAAACACTGGAAGAGCGCGCCGGTGGCGATGCCACCGCGTTGTTGGCTGATACCGCGGAGGACGTGGTTTACTCTGGTCCCTATCACGAATTCTTCACGGACGATACGAAGGTTGTCCTCGTTCGTGATGACAACTACTGGGGTCAGGACGCCTCCATGTGGGGCAAGCTGCCTGTTCCAAAGTACCTGGCGCATACGATCTTTAAGGATAACGCCGCCGGTTCTGTTGCTTTGGCACAAGGTGAAGTGGATGTCAGCCAGCAGTTCAACTCCAATATTCAGATTCTGTGGCTCAACTATGGGCTGCCCATCTCCACCTACCTTCCCGATGCTCCTTATGGCATTGGCGCCAGCCTCCCAACGGCCTTCTACAACCTGAAATCCTACGGTTTAGATCAGCTTGCGGTTCGCAAGGCCATTGCCATGGCCGTTGACTATCCTACCATCATTGCCAACGCCATGACCAACCAATCGGCTACCTTCGATCAGGTTCCGCGCTCGCTCATGAACCCGACCCCTGGTGAGCAGGCCCTGTACGACCACGATGCCGTCAAGGACCTGCAGTGGGCTGGCAACGACATCGAAGGCGCCAAGAAACTGCTCGATGACGCTGGGATTACCGATACCGATGGCGATGGCTGGCGTGAATACAACGGTCAAAAGCTCAGCTATGTAGCCACCTGCCCCAATGGCTGGTCCGACTGGCAGGCTGCGATTGAAGTGGTTGCTGCCGCCGGGAAAAAGATCGGCATTGAGATCACGACCAACTACCCTGAATGGGCCGTTTATCAGACCGTCGTCACCAAATCGGATACGCCTCTCGCCGAGGGCTATGACATCTTGATGATGTGGAGTGACGGCGCTGGCCCCACCCAGCCTTGGGGACGTATCCGCAATCTGCTGAGCTCGGAATGGGTTGGTATGGCGAGCAACTGGAACGGCAACTGGGGTCAGTATAGCAATCCTGACGTGGATGCCTTGATCCAGGCGATCCCCGGTGAAAGCGACCCCGCCAAGCTGAAGGAAATGTACACGGAATTGGTCAGGATCTACCTGACCGATATTCCTTCCTTCACGCTCATGTACCGTCCCGACCAGTTCCATGCGGTGAACGAGACGGTTTGGACAAACTTCCCACACCAGGATGATGGTACCGACCCGCCCGTCCCGCCGATGGTCTGTATGAACGGTTGGGGTATCGCATGTCTCTATAACGTTACGTTGGTTAACCCGTAAACAATAGTTCAACAAGAAACAGCCATGTTCCGCCAACCCCGGAACATGGCTGTTGATTATCTTTCGGGGAGGTGTTGCGTTGAAAGGATACCGAAAGTATTTCCTTAACAAGCTACTTTGGTTCTTGGTCACTTTTGTTTTTGCCTTCATACTGAATTTCACTCTGCCCCGCTTGATGCCGGGAGATCCTGTGGCGGGCATCGTATCAAGGCTTGCCCAAGGCCTGAGCGATGCGACCGGGGTTCAAGCGATTTACCAGCAATACACGGAGTTGTTTGGCACCAACAAACCCATACTCGAACAGTTTTTTATCTACATAAAGAATGTGGCGCGGGGTGATTTTGGTTTCTCATTCAGCATGTATCCCAGAACGGTGGCAGACGTTATCAAATCTTCCGTCGGGTGGACGTTGGCTCTGCAGTTCCCGGCGATTATCGTGGGATGGCTGGTCGGGAACACACTCGGCGCATTGGCGGCCTATCTCAAGGGCGGGTTTGATAAAGTACTCATGCCCGTCAGTATTTTTATCAGCAATTTCCCGGCATTTGGCATGGCAGTCATTATGCTGGTTATTTTTGGAGTCGGCTTGAAATGGTTCCCAACCTCGGGTGGATATGGGTTTGACTTGATTCCCAACTTTAGCTGGGGGTTTATTTGGTCTGTGATCGTCCATTACCAACTGCCATTCTGGACAATCGTGTTGATCACCATCGGCGGTCAGGCGATTGGCATGCGCTCCATGTCCATCTATGAGCTGAATGCGGATTACGTAAAGTACGCCCGTTTCATGGGAATCAAAGACCGGAAGATCGTCGGTTATGTATTTCGGAATGCCATGCTTCCGCAGATTACCGGTTTGGCGTTAGCGATCGGTACCATGGTCGGCGGCGCGCTGTTCGCGGAGATCATTTTTAGTTATCCGGGGCTTGGTTTCACGCTCTATAACGGTGTAATGGGAGGGGATTATCCGCTGATCTCAGCAACCATGTTGATCATCACGGTGATGGTGCTGAGTGCGAACTTTATCATCGAAATCCTTTACGGCATCATTGACCCGCGCATTAAAGCGGCGCAGGCTGATTAAGGAAAGATGCTGTTATGAAACATACCATTCAACAAGTTTTTCACTCTGGTAAATTTGTGGTTGGTTTTTCCATTTTTGTGGCAATTCTGCTGATCGTGATCGTTTATCCGCTGATAATAACATATCCGCCATTAGAAATCATCGGCCAGGGTACTTTCTTCCCACCGGGAATCTATGTGAATGTTTATGACAGCATTGGTTCCACCCGGTACACGCTGAATCTGGATAACGCTGCGGCTAATCGAATTGCCAGCAAGTTGAGTAATGATGATCGCCTGGCCATGAAAGAACGGCTCGTGGCATCTGGGATTCCTGAAAACGAGATTGATATCGACAATACCAAAGTACTCCTGGATCAGTGGGAGAAAAATTATGACCCCACGCAAAAGATCGCTGGGATGACCAATGCGAAGCGAAATTACTTTACTCGGCTCAATAACTCGCTCAAGGGACTTTTGTCAACCGAGGGAGTAAGCATTGCAGTAAAAAACGCGGAAACGGGTGCCCTGGAGGAGACAGGTGTTGTCGCACAATCCGATTACGTGAATATCAACCAGGTCCCGAACGTACGGGTGTTGCCGCTTGGAACTAATAGCTTTGGTAGGGATGTGCTGACGGAGCTGGTTAAGGCCACCGGCATATCGCTGCAGATCGGTTTTGTCGCCGGTACCATTGCAACCTTGATCGGTTTGACCCTGGGACTGCTGGGGGGGTATGTCGGTGGCCTGGCGGATGACACCACTATGTTCGCCACCAATCTCTTTACTGTAATCCCCACTATTGTGTTGTTGATCTTGATTTCATACAGTATCGGGCAGGAGAAGCGCGGTGCCTTTACCATCGCAGTGGTGATCGGGCTTACCTCCTGGGTATGGACTGCCAGGGCGGTGCGGGCGCAAGTCATTTCACTGCGCAATCGCGACCATGTCAATTTGTCGAAACTATCCGGGCACTCAATCGTTTACATCATCCTCACCGATATTTTGCCTTATATCGCTTCTTATGTTGTTATGGCACTCATCCTGCAGATTTCCTTGGGTATCCTGGCGGAGGCGGGGTTGTCCATCCTTGGGTTGGGACCAAAAACAACGGAAGTACCAACCTTGGGGCTGATGCTGAACTGGGCATTGATCTACCAGGCGCCAATCCTGGGAAAATGGTGGGCGTACCTCCCCGTGATCGTTACCATCGTTCTGATTACGTTCTCGATGAATTTGATGAATACAGGTCTCGACCAGGTATTCAATCCGGCATTGAGGGACTAGGCGGTTGAAATGTCAAATGCAATATTAGAGGTTAGGGAACTAACGACAAAATATGTCACCCGGTTCAAGGAAGACATTTACGCTGTTGACCACGTTTCTCTGAAGGTCGAAGAAGGGAAATCGCTGGGAATTGCGGGGGAATCCGGCTGCGGCAAGTCAACGCTGGCGCTCAGCCTGATGGGTTATTATTTCCCTCCGCTACACTATACGAGTGGTGAGATCATCATTGACGGGCGGAATATTACCGGGATGAACCCTGATGACATCCGTAAATCGATATTGGGGACAGAGATCTCTTATATCCCCCAATCCGCGATGAACGCGCTCAACCCCACCCAAAAGATCATCCACTTTATTGAGGATGTTGTTCAAGCGCATGATCCATATCAAACCGAGAAAGAGATTTATGAACTGGCCAGATCATGCTTTGAGACCTTGGGGCTTCCAGCAGGTGTATTGCAACAATATCCCGTTGAACTTTCGGGCGGCATGAAACAGCGCACGGTGATCGCGACATCTGTGATCCTTTTTCCAAAAATACTGATTGCTGATGAGCCTTCCTCAGCACTCGATGTCACTTCACAAAAGATGGTCATCAAGATGCTGAAAAACTTGATAGAAGATGGTTTCATCAAATCACTGATCTTCATCACGCATGAACTTCCGTTGCTTTACAACGTGACCGATGATATTATGGTCATGTACGCAGGGCAGATCGTGGAGAAGGGCACCGCAAAACAAGCCGTGTTTGATCCACTCCACCCTTATGCCAAAGGTCTCATGGGCTCGATCATCGTGCCTGAAAAAGGTCTGCGGGATGTTAAACTGACTGCCATTCCTGGGGTACCGCCTAATCTTAAAAATCCACCGTCTGGCTGCCGGTTTGCCGAACGCTGCAAATACGTTCGGTCAGAATGCAAGGCATCTTCTGTCGGTCTTTACGATGTGGCTTACGGCCGCGCTTACCGCTGCATCCTATCGGAAGAAGAATTGAGGGACGATTATCAGAGGGAGGCCAAAAAAGATGCCAGATGAAAAAAAAGTATGCCTGAGCGGGTCAGGACTTACCAAGGTGTTTGGGTTTGGCCGCCAGAAAACGGTCGCCGTCGATCATGTGGATTTCAATTTCTGCGAGGGCGAACTCGTCTCGATCGTGGGCGAATCGGGCAGTGGCAAGACCACTTTAGCAAAGATGCTTTTGGGATTGCTCAAGCCTACTGAGGGTGAGGTTTACTTCCAGGGGAAAAAGCGCGATATCAGTACGCATAAGAAGAAAAAGGAATATTGGAAAGACATTCAGGCGATCTTTCAGGATCCGTACAGTTCATACAATATATTTCGAAAGATTGATACCGTGCTTTTAGATTGTATTCACATGCGCGGCGGTCAACATCTTTCACATGCAAAAAAAGTAGAGATGATGGCTGAGGCGTGCGGCTTTGTCAACTTGAAGTTCGAGGAATTAACCAACAAGTATCCATTTGAGCTTTCCGGCGGACAGATGCAGCGCTTAATGATTGCCCGTATCTTCCTCCTGAACCCAAAGATCTTGCTGGCTGATGAGCCAACCTCGATGATCGATGCCTGTTCACGCGCGACCATCCTGGATATGCTGATGCAATTACGTAAAGAAATCGGGATGACGATTATTTTCATCACCCATGATATCGGCCTGGCGTATTATGTTTCTGACAGCGTATACATTATGGAACATGGGAAATTTGTCGAAAGTGGATCTGCCGATGAGGTGATTCTGCATCCGAAAGAGGCCTACACCCAACGCCTGATCAGTGATGTACCAAAAATTTACGAAGAGTGGGATCTTTCAACTGTGTGATCCTATGACCGACATTCCAGCGAGGCCGCATAAAAAAATGAAGGTTGTGAGAGACAGAGGCCCACTCTGATAGAGGCGGAGAGCGATCATTACGTGGCGTGTGGCCGCTATGCGGAGGGGGAGTAACGAATGTCAAAGGCAGAGTTGATTGGCCCCGAACTGCCCAACATTCCCTGGGAAGAACGCCCTCATGAGTGCAATAAAGTCGTCTGGCGCTACTCAAAGAATCCCATCATCCCGCGGGATTTGATCCCCTCGTCCAACAGCATCTTTAACTCGGCAGTGGTACCGTATCAGGATGAGTTCCGCGGAGTCTTTCGCTGCGACGACAAACGCCGAGCCATGCAGATTCACGCCGGGCGCAGCAAGGACGCGCTGGATTGGGAGATCGACAACGAACGCATCCAGTTCCGGCCCGCCGAAGGCTTCGAACCGATGGAGTGGGGCTACGGTTACGACCCCCGCGTCTGCTGGATCGAGGATCGCTACTACGTCACCTGGTGCAACAGCTTCGCGGGCTGGCCGACCATCGGGATAGCTTACACCTACGATTTCGAGACTTTCTATCAGATGGAGAACGCCTTCCTGCCCTTCAACCGAAACGGTGTCCTGTTCCCACGCAGAATCAATGGGAATTTCGCCATGCTAAGCCGCCCCAGCGATCGTAGACACACACCGTTTGGAGAAATCTACTACTCCGAAAGCCCCGATATGACCTATTGGGGCAAGCACCGCCTGGTCATGCGACCCGCCGGCGGCTGGCAGAGTACCAAGATTGGCGCCGGCCCCATCCCCATTGAAACGACCGAGGGCTGGCTGATGTTCTACCATGGGGTGCTGACCTCCTGTAATGGCTTCGTCTACTCGATGGGCGCCGCGCTGCTGGATATCCACCAGCCCTGGAAGGTGCTCTACCGCACCGAGCCGTATCTGCTGCATCCCGAGGAAATCTATGAGCAGGTTGGCGACGTACCCAACGTGGCCTTCCCCTGCGCCGCCCTGACCGATGCCGCCACCGGTCGGATTGCCGTCTACTACGGCGGGGCTGACACAGTGACGTGTCTGGCATTTACGAAATTCGATGAGCTAATTGATTTCGTCAAAGAGAATTCTCTCTGAAGGATCAATGCTAACTTGACTACGTTGTGTATGCAATCGACGGTCTCCCGCTAGCGGGACGACGTG
>CAYNKW010000067.1:0-17490 GCA_964397845.1 uncultured Anaerolineae bacterium | reverse complement strand
CAAGTTTATCATGGTTTCGCCTGGCTGGGAAGTTTTCTCCGACAAACTGCTAGACGTTCACACATGTGGAGTATACCATCAACCGTAACGTAGAGCCTGTCCGCTCCGGGCAAGCAACTCGGGTTAATATCAAGCCGATTTGAGGCTCTATTAAGCTGCATTCGCCTATCAATGCGCAGTAACCCATCTTCAAAGAGAGCAGAAAGAAATTTCAGAGGATGATCAGCTCGCTTTAGGACGGTATCCTTGTACATTTGTCGCAATGTCCGGAGATCCCTTGCCAGTTTATGACGGTTCCATGGGAATTGGCGAAGGAATGCTTCATTACCTTCGTTCATAAAAGATAGCTCGATTTTCCCCGCAGGAAAAAGATCTTGGTATTGGGCAAAGAATTCATAGAGATCAAGCAAGTCTGTAGTAGGGGTAATTGTACAGGCGAAGGAGACGCGGCCGAGATAGTAACTGTCTGAACAGTGACCACGCAAAATCCGAATATTACAAAATACAGTTTCAAAGCTTCCTTTTCCGTTCTGAAATATGCGGTGGTGATCATGGTGTTCGGCGGGGCCGTCAATGCTGATGACGAAACCAATGTCCTCTCCTACCAGGTAGTCAATCACCGCCTTGGTTAGCAGTGTGCCGTTGGTTGTGAAACTCGATATGGTCTCAGGGCCAAGGCGCGGGTGTGCTCTTGCATATTCAACACAGGTGCGCAGCAACGGAAAGTTGACCAATGGCTCACCTCCATAAAAGGTAACAGCCTGGGGCTTGATCGATCGATCCGCATAAAAATCAATGGTTGTTTTGGCCAGATCCTCCGACATGTACATTTGACCGTGGGATCGGTAATGGGAATAACCACCTGAGTAGACACAATACCGGCATCTCAAATTGCAGGCCTGAGTCAATTCTAGTGTGACCTTTTTTAGTTGGTGGTTGAGAGTCTCCCAGATTTGGTCCATCTGTGGCGGCGCGAGACGTTGTTCGAGAGGGCCACCGAGCATCAGTCCAGAGTGGGACAGTTCTTGCAAGATTGTGTGCGCTTTGTCCACTTCCTCTCGCGGGTAAAGTTGTTCATATTTTGCCAAAAGGCTCTCTCTGCTCAGGTGATCAAATTCATCAAATATCGCAAACGTTGCAGCCGTCGTCTTGTACAATCGCCCTGTCTTGCCATCAAAGACATAGTACCCGTTATCGGTTTTGAACTTTAGTTGCAACGGATTGCCTATGCAGTTCACCTCGATTCTCCTTCTTAAATGTCCTAAAGTATGCAAGGATTAAAATCATCCTCCGACACAAACCTACTTTGTTCTGTCCATGGTATTGGCGGAATCATCCATTCTCGGACTTTATTCCTGCATCGAAAAAACAAACATGGAGAACCCCAGCCCTGTCACGCCGAACAGGATCAGCAAACCGATTTCGGGCAGGGCGTCGGCAGGGACGGTGACTGTTACAAGATTCAGGCCATTGATAAGGATACTGAAAGGGCCTACCCGCCAAATGGCCCGCGCTACCCAGGAGGAACTAGTCGGTCCCACCGCCGGCGGGCTTCCCATCGTGAGGATCATTGACACGTCCGCCAGGTAAATCAGTAGGCCAAAAAATGTACTGATCGAAGACCGGCCCGACATGGCGACCGCAAAGATCAATCCGGTGTACGCAAAACTGATCAAGGTACAGGCAAACAGAGTCTGGATCTCTTGCCACCCGATTGCGCCCAGGTTTCCCGAGGCAAGAAAGAGTCCTAGCCCCCACAAAAGTACTGCCAGTGTCGAGATGACCACAATTGCCATGGCCTTGGCCAAAAGAATCTGCCATCGGGCCACGCCCTGGATGATCAAAGTTTTGAGCGTGCCTGATTCAAATTCTGATCCCAGGTTAGAAATGGCCAGAACAGCAGTGACCACACTCGTAAAAAGAGGCATTGTCATCTCCATTCCCTCGAACATTCCCTTGATACCATTAGCATCCGCCTTTAGAACCAATATCGCTATGAACCGTCCCATCCATGGTAAAAGCCCCATTGTTATCAACACCAACCGGGTGCGTTTGCTCTTTTGCAGCTTCCAGAGCTCGGCGTCAACCAATTGAAGAAGCCCTTGCATGGACTGAATTCCTCCTGCTCCAGGATACAAACCGATTCTTGTTTTCAATACCTGGCTACCAGATCACGGCGTGTGAACAGGACAAGACTTGTGCCCAAGGCAATCCCGGCACAAACTACCAGGATGAGTGCCGCGCGAGGCCAGTCTTGCGGTAGACTGCTGGCTACCAGATTGACGTTCAGACTGTCCACTCCCAGATTGGCGTTTGTTCGAATAGAGAACAATTTAAAGAGTTTTGCGATCTGAGCCAAGAATCCATCGGCATCGGATCCGACAAGCACGCTGAACACTCTTAGCACTGGCAAGACACCCACCATGAGCCATTCCATCGCATAGCCCAGAATGCCGAGCAGTAGAGCATTGTTGCTGGATTGGCTGAACATGACCAACCCAAAGGCCAGGGCGGCATAAGCCAGGAAAGAGACAAAGATACCCAAGGGGGTATAGGCGTGCCAGGCCGGCCAATAGAGGCCGCCGCCGCGGACACCAAGGGCGGTGACGAAAACGGCGGTCAGAATCAGTGCGAGTGTTGCCAACCCGCTGCTCACCACCGTCAAGCTCAGCTTGGCGATGCCGAGTTGCATGCGCGTAATGCCACCATTGACCAGAAGGCTCTGCAGAGTACCCCAATGAAACTCTTGGCCCACCACGATGCTGATCCAAACAAGCAAAAGGAGTTGCCCGATGCTCGTCAGCATGACCAATTCCGAACCAGTCGTCCCCAACAGCAGAACAATCGCCATCCACGTCAACAGGCATCCCCACGTGAACCTGTGACGTAGCCACTTGTGCCATTCGGCAACCAGAACCGAAACCATTGTTCTCCTGCCAATCTGTGTACGCATCTCGTTCATCTGGTGAACCTCGGGGTTGTCAAGGCGAGGAACAGCGTTTCGAGTGTCTTGGGGAAAACTCGCTCCTCTCTAACGGCAATGTTTTCCTGGGCCAGTTGCGATAACACATCCTCTTTTGTGTCGCTGGTCAAGGAGCTGAACCACACTGTCTCAGGGTCTGGGCTCCAGGGCGCTATCCAGCAGTTTCGTTCTTTGATAATCTCTTGGACTCGTGACGGGTTGGAGGTCTGCAAACGAACAAAGTCCTCACCTGGGCCAAGGAGATCCAGCAATGAACCTTGCACCAACAAGGATCCTGTGTTGATAATGATCACGCGGTCGCAAATCTGTTCCGCCTCGTTCAAGAGATGGCTGGATAAAAAGATGGTCTTGCCTCGTTCTTTTGACAGACGCTTGAGCAAATCTCGTATCTCAACCATCCCGGCCGGGTCCAGGCCATTCGTCGGTTCATCCAGGATTAGCATCCGTGGATTGGGCAGAAGGGCGGCGGCGAGACTCAAGCGCTGTTTCATGCCCATAGAATAAGTGCCAAACTTGTCTTTTGCTCGATCTGCCAGATCGACCGTTTCCAAAACGGCTTGTAGGTTGTCGAGCGCCGCTTTGCCTCGCATCTTGGCCAGCAGGTATAAATTATCGCGTCCGGAGAGGAAGGGATAGAAAGCGGGTCTCTCAAGCGCAGCGCCGATGTGAGGCATCGCCGCTTGAAGTTCAGCGGGAATGCGGTGCCCTAACATCTCGATCTGTCCCTGGTCAGAGTATACCAGGCCAAGCATCAAGTTGATCGTGGTTGTCTTGCCCGCTCCGTTAGGTCCTAAGAAACCACAGATCTCTCCACTGTACACCTCAAAGTCAAGATCCTGTACGGCGGTTGTCTTGCCGTAGCGTTTGGTTACATGGGAAAAACAGATCGCAACAGGGGGCATCTAGTACCTTCCTTTCTTTTTTGGGTGATATAAAACGCCGGCATTCTCCGCTCCTGGGATGGGTGGTTCGACCAGTTCACCACGGGCTTCAGAACGGCGGCGCGTGTGAGGCATGGATGGTGTTGTCACAGCAACAAGCGCTCCAGACCAGTTTGCCAGGCCGGTCTGAGACCCACCCCATGCCTTCATTATACCACAAAAACTGCTCTAGAATTCAGACAAATTCGGACAATTCCGGACAAGCTGCGGCCATGGCTGCCGGTGGGACGGCATTCACCGCAGGCGATAGCCCCGCCCTCTGACGCACACGATCCATCCATGGCCCATCTTTTTCCGTATGCGACTCATGGCTCTCTGGATCACTCCCTTGTCCAGTGAGCCGCCGTAGCCCCACCCCTCGCGCCACAGCTCGTCGTAACTCACCACCTGCCCTCGACGACGGACCAGGCAAGCCAGCAACCGCTCTTCCAAGGCCGTCAGCTTTAACAGCTTGCCTACCAGGCTAACATGGCCTTCTCGCAGGTTTATAACCCACTCTTCTACCTGGTCCTGGGCCCACGACTGTTGCGCGACCACTGCCTCTTCGACCGTCGCCAGTGGCTGCCTCAGCGCGTCTGCCAGTTCAATGCCGTCGTCGGCGATCAACGCGCGTGGCTTGCGTCCTGGTAAATGATCTGGCTTCAGTATACCACACAGCAGGATACCAGCCCGTTACCAACCACATACCAGGCAGCCGTGAACTCGTTGCTTTGCACCTCATTTGAGCCAATAAGTATCGGGTTTATGGGGAACAAAAAGCGGCTTCCGTAAAGATGGGAGCCGCCACCAGCCTTCATCTCCTCGGTGTCCAGGCCCACCATCTGTCCCCGGCCCAACAACAGGGCCTGGTTGGGCAACCGTGGCAGACGGCGGCTGGCGATGATCAGGTGACAATGCTCGTCAGAGTATTGAAGGAGATAGGCAAGAAAGTCGTTGATAGAGACGACGTCCTCGACGTGATGATAGTCATCGAGAACGATGGTGAAATAGTCGGGGATCGTTTCGTACAGTTCGTTGATCGTGGCTGCCGCCAGCGCCGGCCAGTCACGGGCGGGATTCTGGAGAGAAGCCAACGCTGCTTCGCTCTGCTGGCCAAAATCGGGGAACTGCTGCCGGACGCTGGCCACCAAATGGGCAAAGAAGACGCCGGGATCGCGATCGAAACGATCCAGCATATACCAGCAGACCGGCACCTCGGCCCTATGCGCATAGTCAACGAGCAAAGACGTCTTGCCATAGCCCGCGGCGGCGGAAATGGCCGTGAGCCTGGCGCCGGCGTGGTCGCTCAAGAAATCCAAGAGCCGGGGACGGCTCAGGAGCTTCTGAGGCCTGGGAAGCAATTGAATCTTGGTAAGAACGGGACGAAACTGCATTGCAGACAGCCTCCTGATGTCATTTCATGGAGAGCTGATGAAGCAATGATAGTCCGACCTTCCTGGTAGGCTTCGGACTATAGTATACAATAGCCTGGCATAAAAGACAAGCCCACTTTGACAAAACTTCGTTCATCGGTTACAATGCCCGATAGCAGATGAACTTTCCTTGCCCATTATGCCGCACGGCTGGAAAATTGACGCAACAGTAGGGCGACGAATTTCCCTTGTCCTGACCTGCCCTTTTCACATCACAGGAGGTGCGCCATGTCTGTTGACCCGCGTCTGTATCCCCCCTTCATCTTTGGACTACACGATCCGCCCGAGACCCCCAAAAACCCCATGCTCCAGAAGAATCGTCTCGGCTGGGTCGTTGTCACGCAGGAGGTTGGCGACGACCCCAACGGCCCGCCCGGCCCTGACTACCGTTCCCTCTCCAACCTGGGGTTGGGCGTCATCGTCCGGCTGAACTACGGCTACGGGCTGCGGGGTACCATCCCGCGCTCCAACCGCTACTGGGCTTTTGCCAAACGGTGCGGCAACTTTGCCGGCGGCTCGCGGGGCTGCCACATCTGGATCATCGGCAACGAGACCAACCTGGCCGGCGAACGTCCCGGCGGTCCGGAACACGGCGAGGTCATCACCCCCCAACGCTACGCCGAGTGTTTCAAGCTGTGCCGCGACGAGATCCGCTCCCGGCCCGGCCACGAGAACGACCAGGTCGTCGTCAGTGCCGTCGGCCCCTGGAATAATCAGACGGCCTATCCGGAGAACCCCTCCGGCAACTGGATCGCGTACTTTGCCGACATCCTCCGCCTGGTGGCGGGCCAGTGCGACGGCATTGCCCTCCACACCTACACCAAAGGCTACAACCTGGACCTCATCAGCGGCGATTTCTACTCCTGGAAGACCCACCCCGACGCCGACCTGCACGATCTGCGCGACCAGTTCCGCTGCTACGTGGATTTCATGGAGGCCATTCCTCTCTCCATGCGCCACCTGCCGGTCTATATCACCGAGGCGGACCAGGACATGGAGTGGCACACCGACGAGCGCATCGGCTGGGTGCAGGCCACCTATGCCGAAATTGACCGCTGGAACCGTGACCCATCCCACCAGCCGATCCAGGCACTGGTGCTCTACCGTTGGACCGTCCAGGGCATGGGCCAGGAAAAGTTCTCTATCGTCAACCGGAGCGGCGTGCGGGCAGATTTCCGGGCCGCTCTGGACAACGACTACCGCGCTTACCTGCCGGGCGCTCACCGGGCCGAGTGGCAGCCCATCGCCGGGCTCTCTCCCATGCGCGTCGGCGAAACGAAACAAGTGACCGTGCAGGTCAAGAACGTGGGCGGCAAGCCATGGGCGGCGACGGGCGACGGCAAGGTCAGTCTCGGCTTCCGTTGGTTCACCCCTGACGGCAAAACTCTCGTGGCCGACCTGCCCCGCGTCCCCCTGCCCCACAACGTCTCCCCCGGCGGCGAGGTCACTTTCCACAACGTGGAGCTCAGACCGCCCGACGAGGCTGGCGAGTATCTGCTGCGCTGGGACCTGCACATCGAGGGCGTGGGCTGGCTGCGCTATCACGGCTCCCCTGGCGGTGAGGCCAGCACCACCGTCGAGGCCCGGGTCGTCGTCCAGGTGCCCGAGTACAAGGTTGGCTGGCTGGAAGTCAACGTACCGGCCAGGCTCACTGCTGGCGAGACGGTCAAGGTCGCCTTGCGGTTGGCAAACCAGGGCACCAGAACCTGGCTTCACACCGGTGAGCACCAATTCCGCCTGGGCTACGAATGGTTCGCCGCCGACGGCACGAAAGTGGAGGAAGAAGACATCCGCACGCCGCTGCCGCGCACGGTTCAGCCTGGTCAAAAAGTGCGCCTGCCCAGAGCCAGAGTGAAAGCGCCGACCGATCCAGGCCGTTACACCCTGCGCTTCGATATGATCGAAGAAGGTGTTTGCTGGTTCTGGTGGAAAGGTTCGCCCCGCTCCAAAGCCACCATAGAAGTCAAAGCCCCGGCCATACCGGACTACCGCGTTGAGTGGCTGGAGATTGACATCCCGCCCAGCATCCGGGCCGGCGAAACGATCACTCCCCGCCTGATCTTTCTCAAGAACACCGGACGCAAGACCTGGCTTCACACCGGCGAGCACCAATTTCGGCTGGGCTACGAGTGGTTCACCAAAGAGGGTCAGAAGGTCGAGATGGAAGACATTCGCACCTCGCTCCCCCACGACGTGACGCCCGGCCAGACGGTAACGTTCAGCAACGCCGCGCTAAAAGCTCCGTCGCAGAAAGGCCGCTATATCTTGCGTTGGGACATGATCGAGGAAGACGTAGCCTGGTTCTGGCGGCAGGGCTCACCCCGCATAAACCTGCCGGTAGAGGTGCTAGAGGCCGAAACTCGTCCGCCCTACCGCGTCACCTGGCTGGACATCCAGCGCCCGGCCAGACCCACCGCTGGCGAGACGGTGGTAGTCAAACTCCAGTTGCGCAACGACGGCAGCAAGACCTGGACCAACAACGGGCCAAATCAGATGCGCCTGGGCTACGAGTGGTTCACCGTCGAGGGCGAAAGGGTCGGCCTGCCAGATCTACGGACGCCGTTGCCAAAGGAGGTCGGGCCAGGCCAGGAGGTGACATTGGCGGCTGCTCAGCTTCAGGCTCCGCCCGACCCCGGAAACTATATCCTGCGCTGGGATGTGATCGAAGAAGGTGTGGCCTGGTTCTGGTGGCACGGCTCGTCGCGAGAGGACATCCCCGTGGAAGTCGTGCCCGTGCCTGCCCGCAAGCCCTACGCCGTGGAGTGGCTGGCTCCTATCGAGTGGCCAAAACAAATGGCGCCCGCCGAGCAACGCACTTTTGACTTTCGGTTGCGCAACACCGGCAGCCGCGACTGGCCCGCCGCAGGCCCGCACCCGGTGCACCTGGCCCACGCCTGGTTCACGCCCTCTGGACAGTGGGCCGGCGACTGGCAAACCTTCCGCACGCCGCTGTCCACCGACGTGTCCCCCGGCCAGGAGGTCTCGCTGCCGGGCGTCGTCCTCAAAGCCCCCTCGGCCACGGGCGATTACACTCTGCGCTGGGAACTCGTCGAGGAAGGCGTCACCTGGTTCTCGCAGCAGGACGTGGCACCGCTGGAAGCACCCATCAAGATCAGCTCCGAGACCGTGCGCCAGCCGTGGAAGGGTCGCGCCAGCCACCAGACCGACGCTGTCGCCCGTGCCTTCGACGGCGACCCCGACACCTTATGGGGCGACCAGGCCGTCCAGGCCCCTGGCGTCTGGTTTGAGCTGGACCTGGGCGAGCGACTGACGGTGGACCGCGTGCGCGTGGAGAGTCCGGGCCGCGGCTTTCCCTTCAGCTTTGACGTGCAAGTCGCCGTGGATCGCCAGAACTGGAAAACGGCCTTCCACCTGGACGAGAACTGGAAGACGATAGACGCGGCCTTTACGCCCAGCCGGGCGCAATACGTGCGGGTCTTTCTCACCGGCGCACCGGACTGGCGGGCGAACTGGCTCATCAGCGAGTGGGCGGTGAGCAAAGCTCCCCGTCTCTGGACGCGAGGCCAGGCCAGCCACAACGCTGCCCAGGCAAGACGGGCCATAGACGGCAACGTGACCACCGCCTGGAGTACCGTCCAGGTGCAGCAACCTGGCATGTGGTATACTCTGGACATGGGCCGAGTTCAACGCATTGAGGGCCTCCGCCTGGACAGCCCGGAGAACCAGTTCCCCAGAGGCTACGTGCTAGAGGTCTCGACCGACGGCCAGACCTGGCGTGAGGTCGCGGAGAAGCCGGACAACTGGGCGCCACTGAACGAGACCTTTGAGCCGGTCGAAGCGCGCTACGTCCGCGTGCGGCTCACCAACAGCTCGCGCTGGCATCCCTGGAGCATCGCTGCCTTTGCCGTGCGGCGGGCGTCGCCGGTCTGGCTGCGCGGCGGATAGAATGGAGGGCAAAACAAACTATGAGCACTGAGGCCAAAGAAGCAACCGCCGAGTATATGACGGCTGCTTGGCTGCCGAGTGTGGGCGAGCAATTGCAACAATTCGCGCGCGCTCTCACCCTATTATCTCCCGACGAATTGGTGCAGCGTAGCCTGCGAGCTTTTGTCGAGTCTGAAATTCGTTTGGCCGAACAAGACATCGCAGACATCCGAGAGCGATATCACGTCCTTGCGCCTCAAGAGTTGCACGAGAAAATCGAATCTCGAGACATCTATAGCCATCCCGCCTGGGAAGATCTGATAGAGTGGGAGACATTGCTGGACCATATCTCCCGGTTGCGCGCCTTGCAGGAAGAACTGGAAGGCCAAGAAAAGCTGAACGAGTGGGATGTCTAGAGTGAACAAACCGGCTCTACGCGGATTCGTGGGGTAAAAGGCCAGACCTCCGAGGTTTATGTAAGCTAAAATCAGCAGCCGTTGACCGGCCGGAAAAGGCTCACAGTTCCAAATAGCGTTGAATCCGCGCTTCGATGACCTTCAGGCTGTCTTGCCAAAAGTCGGGTTTGCGGATGTCTATGCCAAAGCGCGCTGCCAGGTCAACGGCCCTTCCCTCGCCTGTGCTGGCCAACAAGGCCTCGTATTCCGGCACGAAAGAAGAACCTCTTTGGAGGTAAACCGCGTACAACCCCGTGCCAAAGAGCAGCCCAAAGGCATAGGGGTAGTTGTAGAAAGAGAGAGTGGCACGGTAATAGTGTGGCTTCCAGGCCCACATGTACTTGTGCAGGCACCGCTTATCCAGCCCGTCGCCGTAGGTTGCCTCCTGGCAGCGGAGCATTATGTCGCAGAAATCGTCCGCCGAAAGCTCGGCTTGTTCGCGTCTTTCGAAGACTTCTTTCTCAAAGAGAAAGCGAGAAGTGATGTCCACAATGACCTGCGTCGCGCCGATCAGGGACGTCTCCAGGATGGCCAGTTCCTCTTCCGCGCTGGATGCCTGGGCCAGGGTGGCATCGGTGACGATGGTCTGGCAAAAGATGGACGCCGTCTCGGCCAGCGTCATGGGTGTGATCCTTTGCAGAGACGTCTTGCCGACCCGGCACTCGTTGTGGTAGGCGTGGCCCAGTTCATGGGCCACGGTAGAGACCTGACTCAGCGAGCCGTCAAAGTTGCACAAGATGCGCGACTCGTCTACGCCCGGCACCGACATGCAGAACGCGCCGCCCCGTTTGCCATCACGAGGTTCGGCGTCAATCCAGCGGTTGTCAAAAGCGCGTTGGGCAAAATCCACTAACCGGTCGGAGAAGGTGCGAAACCGCTCGACGATCAAGTCCCTGGCTTCCTGGAACGTAAAGCGGCGCTCCGCCTTGCCTACCGGGGCAAAGAGATCCCACCAGGGCAGTGACTCTTTCCCCAGGCGCACCGCCTTGGCTTTCAAGTATCGCCGAAAGACAGGAAACGAATCTTGCATCGCGCCCAACATGGTCTCCAGTGTTTCGCGGTCAATGCGCGCCCGATCCAGCGAGGCGTGCAGCGCATCGGTTCGACCGCGCCGCATGTTCAACGTCACCACGGCTCCTTTGACACCATTCAAGGCAGCGGCCAGCGGTTCCCGCACCCTCTCCCAGGCGGTCAATTCCGCTTCGTAAGCCCGCCGGCGCACCTGGCCGTCCGGGTCGTAGCGCAGGTTCTGGAGAGTGGCCATGGGCAGCTTTTCGACCTTGCCAACCCTTTCAAAGGGTACGGTCAGTTGAGAACAGATCACGCCTTGCAGCTTTGTCCACGCATTGGCCCCGCTCAAAGAGAGTTCTGCCGCCAGCACTTCTTCCGCCTCGCTCATCAGGTACTGGCTCTGCTCCGCGATCTCTTGCAGGTAGAAGGCATGTTCCCTGGCCGGGCCACCGTGCTCCAAAACCTGGGGCAGCGCGTCGGCGATGCGGCCTATCCAACCTTGAAAGCGGACACCTTGCTGCCGGAGGTGAACGCCCAACATCTCTAGTTCGGACTGAAGGCGCGTCGCCAGAGTGTTGTAGGAATCGGTGGTCACGAAAGAGCGAACGTAAGCGCTCAAGGTCTGATACAACCGCTGGACAGCGTTCGTGCAGTCCAGGTAGCCACCGATGATCTCTGCCAACCGCGCTTCGTCTACCTGCGCCGCCGTCTCTGAAGGTTTGCGGCCAACCTGGTGCTCGACCATGTAACGGTCGAGATAGTCAAGCTGAGCCTTCAGATCGTCAACCGCTTGCCCAAACTCGTCAGATTCCAGGCCGGGATAAACGTTAGACAGATGCCAGTGAGGCAAAGGTCCCAGGTTACTTGTCTGTGAATTCAAAGTCATAGAGCACTCCTTTTTACTAGTTTGCGCCGAAACACTTTGTCGCCT
Source organism: uncultured Anaerolineae bacterium (assembly GCA_964397845.1). Classification (GTDB taxonomy): domain Bacteria; phylum Chloroflexota; class Anaerolineae; order CAYNKW01; family CAYNKW01; genus CAYNKW01. The sequence goes on along the minus strand of CAYNKW010000067.1, from coordinate 5,872 downwards.
ATAATATTGGCATCGTTGACCAGAGGACCGCACAAGGAGACTGCAATGGGCATCAGGGCTCGATTGGTAGAAGGCGCGCCGGTGACTGTTGGAGACAAGAAACTGACGCCGGTGGTGCGAGTGATCTCTTGCAACCGGCGGCAGGCAGCCGTGCGACAGGGTAGCATCAGCGGTTTCGGCTTTGCTGCCGCATGGTTATGGCCGACAGCAGTGATAGAAGAAACCGCTGATGGCCGCCGCCGCATCCCGGTGCGCGATGAAACAGGCCAGACGATGCTCGCCCTGCTCGTCATAGCCCTGGTCGTGCCCCTGGCTCTGAGCCTGCTGGTCCGCCTCGTCAGAGGCAAAGAAAGAAAGAGAGATTGAAGCACAGAAAAGGTGAGACAGATCATGGAACTGAACCGATTGTTTGACACGGTGGACAAAGTCCAGGAAAAGGCAGCCGTTGAAGCCGTGTTCGGCCCGCCGACCAAAGTGGATGAGAAGACCATCATTCCCATTGGCCGGGTGGCTTACGGCTTTGGCCTGGGTTTCGGTCAAGGCCCAACGGATGCAACGGACCCGGCCGGGCCCCCGGAGAGCGCTGAAAGCAAAGCTCCCGTTGGCGCAGGCGGTGGCGGAGGCGTATCCGTCCAGCCCATCGCTGTGCTGGAAGTGACGGCGGAAACCACGACTCTCAAGCCCGTCGTGGACGAAGAAAAGATCGCCAGGATGGGCATGTTCGTCGGAGCGTGGAGCGTCTTTTGGTTGGCCAAGGCGCTGATCAAGATATTTGGCAAAAAGTAGCGCCCGGAATCAACTGTCCGTTGCTGTGGTGCATTATGTCATCTTTATGACGATGTCCGTGATCACGTTAGCGGCCTCGTCTCCCCTATCCGCGCAGTTGCTCAGATGGCGGTAGAGCTCGCGCAGCTTGAGCATCTCCATCACGTGGCGGATGTCTTCCGGCCCACTAAACAGGTCCGCGATGGCCTCGCGGTAGATCTGCTCCACCTGGTTTTCCAGGGCCTTGGCACGGATGGCGTGATCGTTGGCCACATTGGGATGATCCTTGAGCCGCAACATGGCCAGATGGATTTCATAGCTCGCCTCCCGCAACAGCGACACCATGCGCTGCAAAAAGGAATTGGGCTCTATTCCCAGGATCACCATTTCCTCGACCGCCGTGTAAGCATAGTCTATGACGTCGTCAATGGCACGGGAGAGAGCAAAAATATCTTCGCGGTCCATGGGTGTCACGAAAGTGCGGTTCAATTCGTCAATCAAGATGCGCCGGACCTCGTCGGCTTCTTTTTCCAACATGCGAATCTGGTACGCTCGCTCATCGCTGGGTTCTTTCATAAACTCTTCCAGGCTTTCCAGACCCTCCCGCGTCTTGGCCGCGTGCTCGATGAGCAGGCGCAGAAATTTGTCCTGTCGCGGTTTGAAGAGATCCTTTATGTTCACCAGATACCTCGCTTCAAATCGTCAGGGTGTGCTGCGAGTTGGAAGACCCGGTAGGCCGGAATGGTATTCCGGCCAATCGGCGGATGCCAATCTGCCCTGCCAAATCACCAAACACCCGTCAACCAGACCATAGGGTAGTAAAGCAGAGCCGCCATCAACGCACCGACCGGGATCGTCACCACCCAGGCGATGGCAATGTTGCCCACTACGCCCCAACGCACCTTGCTGAGACGCTCCGCTGAACCCACGCCCAAGATAGAGGAACTGACAACTTGCGTGGTGCTCACTGGCCCGCCCAGCAATGCCGCCCCCATGATGACAGCCGCCGACGATAATTGAGAAGTGAAACCGTGGATCGGTCTGATTTTGTAAAACTTGCCGCCCAGCGTCCGAACGAGCCGCCAGCCACCGGAGGCTGTGCCCAGGGCAATCGCCGTAGCGCTCAAGAGAATGACCCACCAGGGCACCTCGAAACGCGAGAGATAGCCGGTCGCAACCAGTCCCATGGTGATGATACCCATGGTCTTTTGAGCATCATTCGTCCCGTGGCTCAGAGCCAGCCCCAATGACGTGAACCACTGGAGTCGTTTGAACAGCGAGCTGATCCGGGGAGTAGCGCCTCGCACCAGGAAAAGCACCAGCTTCATGATGACATAGCCCCCGGTCAGGCCTAGCAAAGGCGCAGTGAATAGGGCTATGATAACCTTGCCCAGACCGCCCAGTTGAATATTCTGCAAACCGAAGCCGATGCCCACAGCACCCACCAGCCCGCCGATCAGGGCGTGGGAAGAGCTGGCAGGAATGCCAAACCACCAGGTGATAATGTTCCACACGATGGCGCTGAGAGACGCGGCCAGGATCACCGGGATAGTGACAGCTTCTTCGGCGACGACGTCGTGCCCAATCGTCCTGGCCACAGCAACGCCAAACAGAAAGGGGGCGGAGAAATGGGCCACTGCGCTCACCAGCAAAGCGACGCGGGGCGACATCGCACGCGAAGAAATCATGGTGGCAACAATGTTGCTTGAATCGTGAAAGCCGTTCAAAAAGTCAAAAAGCAACGCTATGCCTACTAAAACAATGATTAGAATGGACGGCGCGATCATCGGATGCTCTCAATCTGACTTTACCCTGGCGAAGGTTAGTGGGATATTCTTTGAAACCTTCGCAAGGGTCGAATCACAGGGCATACCCCCTTTGCAGAGGCCGTAAATTATATCACACCCGGCAACTATGTCAATCTGCAGCCACCTCCCTGGCCCGTCGCAGATCGTCTGTCGAATTGACGTTAAAGAAAGAGAGGCGCTGGGGATCCAGGGTTTCTATCTCCTCTTGCTCCACGTAGCGCACCCGAACCTGGGAATAGAACGAGATGGTCCTCATGTTGCTCTGCTGCAACGACAACTCTATGGCTGGCAAACAAGCCTTTGAGTAAAGCGCGTGGAGAGGTTCTATCCCCTGCCCGGTCCGAGGGACGATAACATCGTGTCCCGGTGACAACAAGGCCATGTAGCGCAGCAGCGAGGCATTGAGAAACGGCATGTCGCAAGCGACGACCAAGGCATACGGATTGCTTACCACCTTCAGGCCGGAATAGATGCCTCCCAGAGAGCCCTTGCCGGGGTAAACGTCGGCCACCATGGGGCAGCCCAGGTACGCACACTCATCTGGAGTGTTGGTCACCAGGATGACCTCCTCCCCAACGAGTGACACTTTCTCTATAACCCTTTCGATAATAGGCCGGCCTCCAACTTTCAGGAGAGCCTTGTTGATACCCATGCGTCTGCTTTGACCACCGGCCAAAATCACGCTGCTGACAGCAAGCACGTGCCTTCCCCCGCCTTGGTACTTGTTCAAAAACAATTTCGTGCTTTTGTGGTGATTTTGCGCCTGATTTCTGTGACAAAGTGAAAAGTTATTGATGAACAAGTGCTTAATCGCCAACTCTGGCACGAACGTTGACGGGATAAGAACGTCCTTACCGGGCTCTCCGGTAAGGACGTTCTCCAACCTTCCTCTCTCTCGAAGGGAACTATCCGCCTTCGGCCAAGGCCTTGACGTTTGCCAGGCTCTTTTCCAGGTTCTTGGCATTGGTGCGTTCGACGATCAGTTTGTCGGCAATCTTGCCCAGCGTAGCGCCTGGCACCGTATATTCCAGCTCACAAGTGACGCGAGTGTCCTCACCCTCGACGGCATAAGTCCAGGTCCAGGTGCTGTCAATGCCGCCCGTGGTCTCGATGACGGCCCTGTGGGGCGGGTCTAACGAGGCGATCCGGCTGGAGCCGTCGAACTTGGCCCCCACCATGTTGTAAGTCCACTCAAAAGAACTGCCTTCCCCCCGCTCGCCTGGAGAGATATTGCGCACTTGCTCCATGCCGACCATCCATTTGGGGATGTCTTCGAAATCGTAGGTCATGTCAAAGACTTGCTGCAACGGCGCGTTGACCAAGCTCTCTTTCTTGATGCGAGTCATCAGTCCCTCCTTCCGCATGAAATAGCTCTGAAATTATCCGCTCGTCCGGCAAGGGCTGCGGCGTGAGACTTGGCCGCATCCAGCCGAGCGGTCTCCGACCAAACGGCCCTATTATACCATCATTTGGCACTTTTCGTCCACTGCCACCCATTGGACTTTGGCCATTTTGAGGAGCGAGCATCCCCAGACGCGAACGGATCTACAAGATACTGCTCTCAATCGCCGGGCGCACGCCGCTCAGGCTAGGATGATTGAACATAATTTTGCTTCTTGACTGCGTAAACTTCGAGGAGGTATCGGCCCCGGGCGAGTCCACTCGGCAGTTGGACTGTGTCGGTAAAAAACTCACCTCTTTCGAGACGGACGAGCTCCCCAGGCTCATTCCAAGCGTCGATAAATGTTATGCCACTACGCATCGGATGAGTGTTGGGGTCAATATTTCTTCAACCAATCAATGACGTCTTGACTCACTTGTGATTCCTCCCCATCTTGCCAACAGTTACACCATTGGCCCTCAATACACCTCAATAAGCGTGCGCCAGTTGGTGGTCAGCTTGTGCAGCGCCGATGCCTCCGCCCCCCGTCGTTCCCGTTCCCGGCCAGCATCTGGGCCTATTGCCCCCGACCGGCACACAACCGGTCAGCCGAGCGACGGGTCAGGACATCAGTCTGACCACGTGGACCGTCGAGGAGCAAAATTAGCTTGTTCAGCGCATTGCGCCCCAGCAAAAAATCCTCGCCCAGGTCATCTGCAACCACCTCGACGGCAGGCAAGCGGAGCCCGGCAATCTCCAAATCTACCAGGTGAACAGCCACAGAACGCCATTCACCCCAATGGCCGCGCAAGCGAGTCGTATAGATCTCATCAGCCTGGATAGCCCGCAGGTGCACGGTGGGTATCAGAGTGGCATCAGCACCTGTATCAATCAGGGCCGGCAATGGTAACGTCCCCGCCCCTCCTTCGATCTGGTGAATAACGACCGGCAAACTGGGAAACGACCAGGCAAACGTAGTATCATAGGGATAAGGCATCGCTACTGCTCTGAACGTGGGCTATGAATCGTGTAGGTGGGGGGTTCTGCCCAATCTGCATAGACGATGAGTACTGGACTGTGGCTAAATCGCTCTCGGACGCGCAAGTACAACGACCGCTGATCGGGATCGTGATCGACCACCTGTCCATTACACACGGCCACGAACTCGCCGTGATAGCGAGCTCTTTCGTTTGCTGGCTGTGAGTACCAGGCTACCTGTTCGGCTGCCAACTGGCTGCGACGTTGAACCGACGCTGGACTGCCACTTTCAGTCGCCGGTTCCATGGCTGCAATGGCCTGTATCAGTGCCAACCGTTCTTCTGCATTTAGTGGGACAACTGAATTGCGTATCTCGTTCAGAATCGTGACAACGGATGCCATAGTAGTTTCTCCTCTCACATCATCGTCCCTCGATGCGCCTCAATAAGCGTGCGCCAGTTGGTGGTCAGCTTGCGCAGCGCCGACGCCTCCGCCCCCCGCCGATCCCTTCCCGCCACCAGGCGATGAGGACACCCAGCGCTATAGTGACAACCAGCCCTGCCAGCATCGCCCCCTCCAGTGACCACGGGGTAGGATCCCAGATCGCCGCGACGATGCCGATGAGCAGTAAGAGCGCCCCTACGAGTGAGCCTACCCCACGGGCAATCCGGCGCATCCACCTGGTTGCTTGGTCGTTAGCATAACTCATTTAGAAGCGCGATCTAGATGCGCAGTTCCACCATGTCACCATCACGAAGGACATGGTCTCGCTGTACCATCTGCCCGTCATATACGACACTGCCCCAAACTCGGACCGTTTTTAGTTTTTCAAAGAAATCCTGGTGGACCTTCCCTGCAAACTCTGCTACGGTACTCCCCCTCTTTAGTATAAACGGTGCACCGAGATCGGGCTCTCTGCCGGGGGGTTTGGAGTAAACGC
>CAYNKW010000066.1:12701-17552 GCA_964397845.1 uncultured Anaerolineae bacterium | reverse complement strand
AACTTGCCCTTGACTCTCCAAGTCAAGGACTTGTCCCAAATGCGTAACGCTCCCCCCCAGGGCTTTCCCAAAGTAGGGTTTGCTCTTGGCCGCATCGGCCTGAAGAGCCGGTGCTAGGAAACTTTACGCATGTTTATGATACCTGGCGCTGTCTGTTCCACGGCGGCGCGGGTCGAATAAAAGTGATAAGAACCTATGTGGAAGTACACCTCCCAGCCCAGGTACTTGCCCAGCGCCTCGTTCAGGGTGGAGGCCATCTGGGACAGGTTGATGGCCACGTGATGCTCGAATCCGTTCTCGCAGATGTAGTGCAACAGTCCCTGCAAGTTTGGGACGTGTATGACGCCGTAGCCTCCAAAGGTCTCCAACGGGTCATCGGTCAACTTGCCTTCGCCCACGTAGGCCGAGATAGCGCCCTGTGCATCGTCTGTGGAAACGCGGCAGTAGGTCAACGGCCCTGCCCTCAGGCGGCCTACCACAGTGCTGTAGGTGTTGTCCTTGCCGACCGTCCCGGCGATGATTTCCTGGTAATCCATGATCGGACCGGTAATCTGTTAGCTGCAAACCCAGAACTGGGCTCAAGATGGCATTAGTCACTTGGCCAGTCCCAGAACTCCCCGGTTGCCGATGCGCTGGGGAGTTTTATGTTGCCAACAACCTTGCCAGAATGGACAAGCCGTGGTAAGATTGTAGTATGCGCCGAGTTGACCGGCGAATGTCACCAGGGAAGGCGAAATGGCCACGTCCCTCCTACAAACCAAACTGAATATCCCCCCTGTCCGGCCCGAGCTGGTCTGGCGCCCGCGCTTGATCGAACGGTTGAATGCGGGGCTTCACCGCAAGCTGAGCCTCGTCTCCGCCCCGGCCGGCTTTGGCAAGACGACGCTGCTGAGTGAATGGATCCACCACGGCAGGACACGTCTCGTGCTTGCTCGCCTGTCACCATGGGTGTATAATATCGGTGCAACCAACACCACCACTCCTGAAAGGTCCAGGAGCGAGGCCCCTCCACCACAGCATAACCCGACAGCTACAGTAACCCTTTCCAGGCCCGTCATACCTGCCCCGCAGAGTGGGGGCATAGAGACGACCGCTGCTGGACATGATCTGTGAGAACAGGGGCGCCGGTGGCGGTCGTTTGGAAGTGCCACCAACATTTTGAGAAGATACGATCTATGAATATCCAGATTCGGACGTTGAAAGCGGACGTTGCGGCTGATCTGGAAGCGATCGCAGAGATCTATGCCGCGATCAACCGCTGTGACACAGTGCCCACCGGCATGGTCTGCCTGGGGGCATCCCGGCCGACATCTATATGCAGGATGCGGCCATGGGCGCTGTGGCACTGGTCAAAGGGGCCGTGGCATGGGTAAAGCAGTTACCTGATCAGGCCAGGATGGGCTGACGTACTGGCCTGACAGCGTAAATTTTGCCAACTCTGTTCACTTATGGTATAATACCATTGTGCCCTACAAGAGATGAAGGTACAGCCGTTTTGCGGGTTCAGCGAGGAAGGCCCATTTTCGTTGCTCAAAAAGGCGGTGGGCTCAAAGCGATACCTTGGCGATCCGAATAGCCTTCGCTCTTTGTCTCTACGTGTACCAATGCCAAACGTGAACTGAAAAGGGGGAGAAGGACCCAATGTTGAAGCGTTTTGGCCTGCGTCTCGTCGTGTGGGTATGCCTTGCCGATCTGGCTCTCACAGAAATTGCCCTTCGCTTATCTGGCGCGCTTCGCTTGTGGTTGCCACTGGGTACCGAGCTTGACTTGTCAAAAGTTACCCTCAGTTTCTACGTCTACCTGATGGTCACCCTTATCTGGGCGGTAGTGTTCCAGCTTTTCTCCGTTTACGACCCCAAACGAACTCTCCGTCTGGTGGATGAGCTACAACAGCTCATGCCGGCCATTTTCATGTCCACCCTCGTCTTTGCCGGCGCTCTCTACTTTTCTTTCCGAGACATTTCTCGCTTGCAGGTTGTCTACTTCTTTGGCATTGACCTGGCGCTTCTGCTGGGCCTGCGGGTTCTTTTGCGGCTGGCCTTCCACTTGCAGGGTGGTCGCCGCTACAATGCCCGCCGCGTGTTGGTGGTGGGCGCTGGTAAGGTGGGCCAGGAAGTCGCGGCCATGATCCGGCAATACGCCTGGGCTGGCCTCGAACTGGTGGGCTACCTGGATGACAACCCCTGCAAACGAGACAACGGACTGCCGGTGTTGGGTGTGCTGGAGGACGCGCCGCGCCTGGTGAGAGAGATGGAAATAGACGAGGTGGTGGTGGCGCTTCCCTTGCGCGACCACGAGCGCCTGGCGGCTGTCACCTTCGCCCTCCAGCAAGTGCCGGTCAACATCCGGGTGGTGCCTGATTATTTCAACCTGGTCTTTCTGCGCGCCAGTGTGGAGGACTTTGGTGGGATGCCCCTCATCACGCTGCGCGAGCCAGCGCTCACCGAGTTTCAACGGACCGTGAAGCGCGCCTTTGACCTGGTGGTGGGCACCGTATTGACGGTTGTCAGCTTGCCCCTCATGGCCCTCATCGCTCTGGCTATCAAACTGGATTCACCCGGCCCGGCCATTTTTAAGCAGCAGCGGGTAGGCGAGAATGGCAGGCTCTTTCTCATGTACAAGTTCCGTTCTATGGTGGATGGCGCGGATGAGCGCCGCGAAGAAGTGATAAAGTGCGCCTCAGACGGCACCATCGTTCACAAATGCCCTGACGACCCGCGCATCACCCGCGTGGGTCACTTCATCCGCGTTCTCAGTCTGGACGAACTGCCGCAGTTGTTTAACGTCTTGAAAGGCGAAATGAGCCTGGTGGGGCCGCGCCCGGAGATGCTGTGGCTGGTGGAAGAATACGAGGACTGGCAACTCAAGCGCTTCACCGTGCCGCAGGGCATCACCGGCTGGTGGCAGGTCAATGGCCGCTCCGACAAATTGATGCACGAACACACCGAGGAAGACCTGTTCTACATCAAGAATTATTCGCTCCTTCTAGACCTGCAAATACTTTGGCGAACAGTCGGCGCGGTGTTGAAGCAAGCCGGTGCGTACTGAATCGTCTCCATAACCGCTGCCGCTTTTCCGACTCGATCTGCGCTCCCTGGAGCGATCGGCAACACGCCGGTCGCTTTTCTGTTTGGCGTCGTCCATGCAAATGCAAGCGACACGCAATTACTGGCTCCTCCGAGGGGGTGGGCTGGTGTGCCACATCGCGCGACTGGCTTTTGACTGGCCGTCAGTGCAATTTGGTGCGGCTCAGGGGGGCTTTGAGCTTGCTCATTCGATTCGGACCGATTCCGACTGCGGGCGCGTGAAACGCCCGCAGTTGCTTTCGGGGTTAGAGTGAGGTATAATCGGAATGTACAAGTCTGCAATCCACTGCCATAGGCCCGTCGGAAGATGGAAGTGAGCTAATGGAATCTGCATCTGGCATCAAGGAGAACCTCGCTTGTTGCCTAAAAGATCGCCCGGAAATCCTTTTCGCCCTCCTCTATGGTTCAACAGCGGAGGGAGGACCCTTTCAAGACCTGGACGTTGGTCTTTTTGTGGATCGTACATACGTGCCTGCATCCGCAGACCTGGATTATGTCTTCGAACTGGCTGACGAACTGGAGAACGCTGTGCCGTACCCTGTGGATGTGTGCGTGATCAACGGTGCACCTTTGCCCTTCCGCTACAACGTCAGCCGGGGAGTCGTCCTGGTCGCTAACGACAGGGCAGCCCTGGCCCACTTTCTGGAACGAACGTGGGATGAGTTTCTGGACTTTCAACCCGTCGCTGTGCAATACCTGAGGGAGCTAAGATGAGAGACGTAGACCCGATCCGCATCCGTGACTTGCTGGGGAACATCAATGACGCGCAGCGCCGCTTACGGGAATTGGGCCAGTTGCCCGAGTCGGAATTTCTGGGTGACTATCGAAACACCGAGAGTGCCAAGTACCTGTTGATCGTCGTCACGGAGGCGGCGATTGACCTGTGCAATCACATCGTGGCCCGTCGGGGGGGACGCGCTCCTCAGGATTATGCGGATTGTTTCGCTATCCTGGCTGAGCTGGATGTGATTGATTTGGATCTGGCAAACCGTCTCAAGCGCATGGCGCGATTCCGCAATTTGATTGTGCATCTATATTGGCGTGTGGACAATCGCCGCGTCTATCAAATCATCCATGCCAATTTGGATGATCTGGACGCCTTTCGCCAAAAGGTGCTCGCCTGGTTAGGGCTGTAGTACTGGTCATCGCCGGGCCTTATGGGGGGCCTGCCAAGGCATGAGCCAGGTTGCTATTGAGCGCATCGAGCCGACCAGCCTGGCCAAAGTAGGCGAGTTCCTGCGCCAGGAGTGGGCCACCTTCGACCGCGAGTTGTTGGGCGAGGACGGCCCGGTGCGGTGGGAGAAGAAAAGGCACCTGCTGCGGGCCGTCGTGAACGGCCAGACTGTGGCTGTCGCTGATTTCTACGTTCTGGGTGGCGTGGCCCATCTGTCGGAGATCGTTGTCGGACAGAGGTGGCGGAATCGGGGCATTGGCGCGCAACTGATGGCTCACTTTGAGGAGACGGCCCGCGCTGCTGGTTGCCACAAGCTCTCCCTGCGGACCGTCAAAACGTCACCGGCCGTTCGTTTCTATCGCCGCCTGGGCTATGAGGTGGAGGGCAAGCTGGTGAATCACTATCACGGCCTCACCTTCTTACAGTTCTGCAAATTCCTGTAGTATCATCAGCCAGGCAGCGATAGGCCGTAGTCATCGCCAATACTTGCCAGAAACTCAGTCAGCCCCAGCAGGTCGCTCAACTCGGGCAGCGTGACGGCTAGCAGGTTGTCCAGCACGACACCCATGCCGCGCACTTTCACGTTGCCGC
>CAYNKW010000066.1:0-12601 GCA_964397845.1 uncultured Anaerolineae bacterium | reverse complement strand
ACGGCTAGCAGGTTGTCCAGCACGACACCCATGCCGCGCACTTTCACGTTGCCGCTTCAACCGTTCGTCGAGCTTGGTCAACTCCACCGACAGCAGCGCAGCCTCTTGGGATGCCTGGCTAATCTTTTGTAGCTCTGGTTGTTTTTGCTCAAAGGTCGCCAGTTGGGGCAGTTGCGCCAGTTCAGCTTTCGCCTTATTCCTGAAGCTCGCCGCTCACGATTTCACGGAGTTTGGCTTTCAATTCGGTGATTTGCTCGGTGATGCCGCTGATGCGGTCGTAGAGATCGCTGCTGGCTTCGATACCCTGGTTGATCAGGAAGGCTGCGCCTGCCGAGCGGCTCTTGCAAACGCCCGCCTCGACCAGCATGTCAATGGCCTTCAGGGTTTCGTCGTTGACGCGCACCATGATGACGTTGCCCCGGCCGGCCAACGCCGTGTCCAGCGCATCTTTGATCATGCCCAGTACGTCCCGCCCTTTAGACCTTGTGCCTTTCACCTTCTCGTCGGTGATCTTTGTCTCCATCACTTGCCCTTCTGTCATTTCCAACCTCCTGTTGCCTTACGTGTAATGGTGTTTCTTTGTCACTAATACGCAAAAGATGTTGGTCAAGTTTCACCAAATGAACGGCGAAAGGGGAATTAGGGACAAGGGAACGCTATATTGCGGTCCTGCTGCAGCCGGCCGGGCGCGCTTTGGCGGGCGGCCTTCCGTCGGCATTTTGAGGGTGCGGGACAGAGAGACCACAGGACAAATCGTCTCCTTGCGCTTGCCCTGGACGTACAGAGAGCCGAGGTTGCCCATGCCTCGGCTCTCATTCAAAAAGGAGGAGAAGAAAAAAAGACTGCTAGATGGCATGGCCCGCGTTGCTCTCCGCAAGCAACCTGAATTTTCTCGAACCATGCCTTCAACGACGACTATAGGATACCACAGCTTTCGCAGTTCTGCTGGACGAAAGACCTACGACTACCCTACGCAACGGTTGCACAGTCATCTTGACAATATTTATTTTCTGTGGTATACTTAGTGTGATAAATACACTAATGAGGGTACAAAACATGAGTATCTTTAATGGTCATCGCCTGACCAACGAGGTCTTTAAGCTCGACGTGGAACGGATGCGCCGGGGCTGGTACTCGGACAAATATTTTCAGAACATCACTGCCACGCTGGCGAACCTGGCTGCCGAAGGCTATCGCTTCGGCGGAGAGTCGCCCGCCCTGACCGCCAAAGGCATCGTCGTGTCGGACGTGGCGGTGGGGGACATTGAGGTAGAGATGCAGTGGTTCACCCGTCGCCAGCCCTATTCCCTGGTCTGCGGGGTAGACAAGGCACTGGCCATGCTGCGCCACTGCACTGGCTACTTTGACGAGAACGGCGATTTCGTCAATACCTTTGATCACCTGGAAGTGGAGGCGGTTCAGGATGGCATCTTTGTCCGTTATGACGGCGACCCAATGAACGTGCAGCCGGTGCTCAAGGTGCAGGGACGTTACCGCCATTTTGCCATTCTGGAGACGCCGACGTTGGGCGCGCTTTCGCGGGGTACGCGCATCGCCACCAACGTTTACAACGTCCTCAAAGCCGCCCGAGGCAAGACGGTGCTCTTTTTCCCGGCCCGCTTCGACGCCCACGAGATCCAGGCCATGGATGGCTACGCTTATGACATTGCCGTGCAACGTTTCAACATGGATTTCAAGGGCCACCTGAGTTCGTTCATCTCCACCGACGCGCAGGGTGACTGGTGGGGGGGCGCAGGGGGCGGCACCATTGCTCACGCGGCCATCGCTTGCTTCCTGGGTGACACGGCCGAAACGATGCTGGCCTTTGCCGCTACCCGTCCCGTGAACATTCCACGCATTGCCCTGGTGGACTTTCACAACGATTGCATCGGCGACACATTGAAGACAATGGAAGCCATGTTCACTCGCTACATGGAATTGCGGGAAGCTGGCCGGGACGAGGAGGCCCGCAGATTCAAGCTTTACGGCGTGCGTCCCGATACCAGCGGCAACCTGCGCGACGTCCGCGTGGAGCCCCTCGGCGACCCAGAACTGGACTGTGGCGTCACGCCCCGTTTGGTCTTTGACCTGCGCCGGGCCATTGATGGCGCTTATCTTCATTGGGGCCTGCTGCCTGCCTGGCTGGACGAGGCCCGCCAGTGGTGCCGGGACGTCAAGATCGTCGTCACCGGTGGCTTTACCCCGGAAAAGATCGCCCGCTTTGAGCGGCTTCAGGTGCCGGCCGACATCTATGGCGTGGGCAGCTACTTGCTTTCCAACTGCTCTCACTGCGGCACCAACAACGACTTTACCGCCGACGTCGTCCGCGTCAAGATCCACGGAAAATGGCACGACATGGTCAAGGTAGGCCGCCACGCGTGCGACAACCCGGATTTGGAGAGAGCGCAATAGGATTAGAAGGTTGGAGGATTGGGAGAATGACTGACAAACGCGACTCGTCTTTTGACACGCCGGAAACTTATGACGCCAGCCGGTTCGAGCGGCCATCGGTCACGGTGGACCTGGTCATTTTCACCTTGCGTCAGGAGCAACTCCAGGTGTTGTTGGTGAAGCGGAAGCACTGGCCCTTTGAGGGGATGTGGGCCCTGCCAGGTGGCTTTGTGCGCATGGACGAATCGCTGGAGGAAGCCGCTTGCCGTGAGTTGGAGGAAGAAACTGGAGTGCGAGACGTGTACCTGGAGCAGCTCTACACCTTTGGCGACCCGGATCGTGACCCGCGCACCCGTGTCATCACCGTGGCTTACTTTGCCCTGGTCAGCTCCGACCAGTTGAAGCTCTGTGCCGCCACCGACGCTGCCGATGTGGACTGGTTTACTGCCACCGGTCCACTGCCATTGGCCTTCGACCATGCCGGCATCCTGAGCTATGCCGTCACTCGCTTGCGCTACAAACTAGAGTATTCGGCCGTCGGCTTTCAATTGCTGCCCGCCGAGTTCACCTTGACCGAGCTGCAAACCGCTTACGAGACCATCCTGAACGAAAAGTTGGACAAACGTAACTTCCGCCGGCGCGTTCTCCAGGCCGATGTGGTGGAAAAGACGGGCTTCTACCGCGTGGGCGAGCACCGTCCGGCCAAACTCTACCGCTTCCGAGACGACGCCGTGGCTGAGGTTAAAGCCCGTCGCTTGTTCCCATAGAACCGAATGATCAACCGACAATTCGAAAGGAGGCGATCATGTCTGTCAAAGACTTTACTCAGACCAGCGCACCCTTCCTCACCTGGTTGGCTGGGTGGGAGGCGGGTCTAAAATCGGTACAGTTGAATGACCTCATCGCTGGACAGCCAACTCACATGGCTGTGATGTGCGTAGACCTCGTCGTCGGCTTTTGCTACGAGGGGCCGCTGGCCAGCCCCAGGGTGGCGCACATCGTGCCGCCTATTGTGGAGCTGTTTCAAAAGGCAAACGCGGCCGGCGTGCGGCATTTTGTCCTCACCCAGGACGACCACCCGCCCGACGCGGTCGAGTTCGGCGCTTACGCGCCCCATTGCGTGACCGGCACGCGAGAGGCGGAGACAGTGTCCGAACTGCTGGCGCTCCCCTTTGCCAACGAATTTGTTGTCCTTCCCAAGAACTCGATCAACTCGGCCATCGGCACCGGCCTGGATGCCTGGCTGGAGGCGCACCCCGAGGTGGATACGTTCATCGTCGTCGGCGATTGCACCGACCTGTGCACCTATCAACTGGCCATGCACCTTCGCCTGCGGGCCAATGCTTTGGGCCTTCAGCAGCGCGTGGCGCTGCCTGCCAATTGCGTGGACACCTATGACCTGCCGGTGGAGACTGCGAAGGAGCTGGGCATCCTGCCCCACGATGGAGACTTGCTGCACGCAGTGTTTCTCTACAGCATGGCCTTGAACGGGGTGGAAGTGGTGGCGGAGGTCGTGTAAAGTGGAAGAAAGGAAAAGGAGAAGGAACTTGTCCGTTGCAGACCGGATCAGCCAGTGGATGCGCGAGCGCGTGGAAGAGGCCAGCGCGCAAGGTATCGTCGTCGGCCTGAGCGGCGGGGTGGACTCGGCCGTGGTGGCCGGGCTGGCCCGGCGTGCCGTGGGTGAGAACGTCCTGGGCGTGCTGATGCCCTGTCACAGCCAGCCGGTAGATGCCGAGTACGCTCGCCTGGTTGCCGAGGCGTTTAACATAAAAACTTTAACCGTGGACCTTGGGCCGGTGTACGATACTCTCGTCGCCGCCTTGCCAGAGGGTTCCGACCTGGCGCAGGCCAACCTCAAGCCCCGGCTGCGGATGGCAACATGGTATTTCATCGCCAACACGCGGACCTATCTGGTGGCCGGTGGTGGCAACAAGACAGAGTTGATGGTTGGGTACTTTACCAAGTACGGGGATGGCGGCGTGGACATGCTACCCCTGGGCGACTTGTATAAACGGCAGGTGTGGGAACTGGCTCGCGAAATCGGCGTGCCACAGCCTATCATTGACCGGCCGCCCACGGCCGGCCTGTGGCCCGGTCAGACCGACGAAGGTGAAATGGGCATCACCTACGTTACCCTGGATGCCATCCTGACCGCGCTGGCCGAAGGGCGAGAACCGGACGCTGGCCCCGACGATGTGGCGCAAGTCCGCCGCATGGTGGCCGCCTCGGAGCACAAGCGGGCCTTGCCACCCATCTGCCGGGTTAGAGGTTGACTTATCGTTACTGCCAATTTTCATTGGCTGTCTATCACCCAGAACTCCCGCATCACCACGCTGTTATTTTCCACCTGTGCCGTGCCCGGCTCCACGACCGGGAGGCGCTGGCCAGTGTCTGGTGCGTACATGCCGGCCTTGATCCAATAGCTGCCAGGCGGCGTGTCATTGGGGATGAGGAAGGTGTACGAATCGCGCACCTGCTCGTCCGTCTGCCATAGGGTTGTTGGATAGGTGCCGTTGCGAGGTTCGGCGTCCTGTTGGGCGACGATACTGCCGTCGGTGCGAGCCAGGTGGACAAAGACGATGTAAGGCGTGCCCATCTGCGCCAGCGCTCGCCAATGCAACGTCAGCACGAGCGTGTCTCCCGGTGGCACCTCGATCCGTTCCATCTCGACTGCGACCAGCATCACCTGGTTCCCCAGGTTGGCGTTGAGCGGCAGTCTCGCCCCCGTGCTCACCGTCAGCGTCACCGTGCTTCCTTCGGTAACCAGCGTGCTGGCAGGCGGCTCCTGGGTGATAACGATGCCTTTCGGCCTGGCGTTCCACGTCTCCACACGACTCACGGCCAGGCCGATCTCCTTCAGCCCTGGCTCTACCGAGTCGGCAGGCAGGCCCACGACGTTGGGCACGCTGACAAAGCGCGGCCCCTGGCTCAGGATAACGCCCACCACGCTGCCCCGGCCCACTTCCTGGCCGGGTGCAATGGTCTGCCTCACCACGTGCAGCGGCGGGATATCCGCGTCGTGCCGCTCGCCAATGACGGCGAAACCCAGGCCACTGGCTTCCAGGATCTGCTGGGCATCTTTCTGCTCCAGGCCGATCACGTTGGGCACGGCGATGGCATGGCCGGAGGTCCCACGCGGGGCGGGAGTGGCTGTCGGTGTGACGAAAGGCATCGGCGTGGCCAGGGTGCGCGGCAGGGTGTAGCGTTGGACGACCAGCAGCCACACCGGTATGAGGCCAGCGATCATCATCACCGCCAACGCAGCCAAGAACCAGGCCAGCCAGTCGGGGCCAGCCGATGCGGCAGGCTCATGGGCTGGAGCCTCCGTTGCCTTCGACGGGACCGCTGCTCTGGTCGCTGGGGAAATTGGCGGCTGTGCTAACGTGGCTTGCTCACTGGCGCGGCGGTATCCGATGAACAACTGGCCCAATTGGCCAGCCGTCCGGTAACGGCGTGCCGGTTCTTTGGCCAGGGCCCGGAGGACGATCTGTTCCACCCTGGGCGGGACTTGAGGATTCCAGCGGGTCAGAGGCGGTGGTGGATTCTCGGCGTGTTGCATCGCCAGTTCCTGGGCCGTCTGACCCTGAAACGGCAACCGACCAGCCAGCATCTCGTACAGGATGACGCCGATGGCATACACGTCAGTGGCTGGGCTGAGAGGATGCCCTTGCGTCTGCTCCGGCGCTGCGTACTGCGGCGTGGCCCATACGGTTTGCTCATCTTCGGCTGTCTTGGCCTTCAGCGCCCGGGCGATGCCAAAGTCCACCACTTTCACGCGGCCGTCTGGCGTCACCAGGATGTTCTGCGGTTTCAAGTCGCAGTGAATGAGGCCGATGCGGTGTGCTGCACCCACGCCTGCGCAGCTCTGAATCGCCAGGTCTATGGCCTGGCTTACCGGCAACGGTGCGCCAGCCCGCAACAGCGACTTGAGGCTCTGGCCTTCGACGTGTTCCATGACGATGTAGTACAACCGGCCATCGCGTCCCACGTCGTAAATGGAGACAACGTTGGGGTGATCCAGGCTGGCGGCGGCGCGCGCCTCCTGCTGGAAGCGGGCCACAAAGGCGGTATCGTCGGCGTACCCCTCCTTCAGCAGCTTGACTGCCACCTGGCGGCCTAATTCCAGGTCTATGGCTTTATGGACCACGGCCATGCCACCACTGCCCAATTCTGCCGTCAGCCGGTAGCGGTCATTGAGAATGAATTTCTCGCTCATGTGTGCCCCTCGGTCTCGCTATCGGTGGCAAAAGACCGCCGCCCGTTATTTTACTAACTACTGACCTTCCAATTTGCCAACTTGTCAACATTATACCACACACTCTCTGCCTTCGCCACATTGGGTTTTCAAATATAACTCTAACGTTCCTCTAACGTGATTCTAACACAATAGTGGTAATATAGAGGCGTCTCGTAAAGAAAGTAACCATCAAATGACAAACTAGATACAACGATTTGAATCTAATTCTAAGGAGGATGTGTGATGAGAAGTGTGATTCGTTGGCACCCGATGCGCGATTTGGTGAGCCTGCGAGAAGTCATGGACCGATTGGTGGAAGAGAGCTTTGTGCGGCCGAGCTGGATCAATAGGCGTGAGCGAATGGACCGCCTGCCCGTGGACGTTTACTCCACAGCGGAGGAGTTGGTGATCATTGCCTCAGTGCCTGGCGCGGAGCCGGAAGACGTAGACATCTCTATTGAAAGGGATAATCTGCACATCAAGGTCGAGTACAAGCCCCCCTTGGAAAACGTAGATTATGTCTTTCAGGAACGGCTCTACGGCACCTTTGAGCGGACGCTGACCCTCAACATACCGGTGCAGACCGACAAGGCCGAAGCGGTCTTTGAGAAAGGCATGCTCACCCTGACCGTTCCCAAGGCGGAAGAGATCAAACCCAAGATCATCAAAGTCAAGGCCAGGTAATGACGTAATCGGTACTGGCAGGGATCGGGCCGGGGAGCAGGACATTCTCTCCTTTCTGTGCGTGACGTCACCTCCTCGGTTGTTGGCGCGAGAGCGTCCTGTCGCAGATGCGACGGGACGCTCTTGTCTTTCCGCGCTTGCGGATTTCTCAAGGCTGTGCTAGACTACCCGCGAAACAAGCAGGGGAGAAATGTCAATGGGAGTTACGGAATTGACTCACCTGGACGAAAAGGGCCGCGCCCGCATGGTGGATGTGGGCCACAAGCCGGTTACGGCGCGGGAGGCAGTGGCGCGGGCCGAGGTGCGGATGCGGGTCGCAACGTTGCGCCTCATCGCCGAGGGCAAAATCGCTAAAGGGGATGTGCTGGCGGTGGCCCGCGTGGCCGGCATCATGGCCGCCAAGCGCACCCACGAACTGATTCCCCTTTGTCATCCGCTGCCGATCACCTTCGTCGGCGTCGAGTTTGAGCTGGGCGAGGAGGCTGGCGTCGGCGCGGTGGCCGTCGAGGCCACGGCCCGCACCAACGCCCAGACCGGCGTCGAGATGGAAGCTCTAACGGCGGTGAGCGTCGCCGCGCTGACAATCTATGACATGTGCAAAGCCGTGGATCGCGCTATGCGGATCACCGACGTGCGATTGGCGCGCAAGATCGGCGGCAAGAGCGGCAAAATCGTGCTGGAGTAGCTGGGAGATCATGCGACTGAAACAACTGGAGCTCCACGGATACAAGACCTTTGCCTCCAGAACAGAATTTCTCTTTGAGGAAGGGATCACGGCCGTCGTCGGCCCTAACGGCGTTGGCAAGTCTAACATCGCTGACGCCATTCGCTGGGTGTTGGGTGAGCAGAGCTATCGCATCCTGCGGGCCAAACGCACCGAAGACATGATCTTTTCCGGCAGTGAGCGTCGCGCCCGCCAGGGTATGGCCCGAGTCACGATGACGCTGGACAACACCAGCGGCTGGCTGCCCATCGAGTTCAGCGAAGTGACCGTCGAGCGGCGGGCTTACCGTTCTGGCGAGAACGAATATTATCTCAATGGCAACCGCGTTCGCCTGCGCGACATTAGCGAATTGCTGGGTCAGAGCGGCGTAGGCCGTCGTACTTATACCGTTATCGGACAGGGACTGGTGGATCGGGCGCTTTCTCTGGGGCAGACAGAACGGCGTGCCCTCTTTGAAGAGGCCGCCGGCATCGCCGTTTATCAGGGCAAGCGAGCCGACGCTCTCCGAAAGTTGGAGCGAACACAGCAAAACATCGTTCGTGTCAACGACATCATCAACGAGATCGCCCCCCGCCTGCGTCACCTGGAGCGGCAGGCGAAGCGTGCTCAGGAGCGGAAAGAGATCGCCGCGCGGCTGGACGAGTTGCTCCGCGTCTGGTACAGCTATCGTTGGCGAGAGGGCACTCAGACTCTACGCCTGGCCCGCTCCGTGGCTCGTCACCGCCATAAATCCCTGCAAGCCCTCCAGTTCGACATGGATGCCATGATCCAGGAAATGGCCGAGTTGCGGACGCATCAGGAGAGGCTGCGCGCCTCGTTGAGCGGGTGGCATCGGGAGAGCAGCGCGTTGCATGCCCGGGCCGAGACGTCGCAGCGGGAAATGGCCGTGACCGAGGAGCGGATGCGGCTATTGCGTGCGCAGCGCAAAGAGCTGCTGGCTGAACTGAATCCCTTGGAGGTAAATCGCCATGAGCAGGCGGCACGGGCGGAGGCCGCCCAGGCAGAGCTGGCCCGTATCCAGGCTGAAGTGGCAGATCGGCAGACGGCCGTGACCGTGGCTCGCAGCCAACTGGATGCTCTCCAGGCAGAGCGACAGGCCCTACTGTCTGCTCTCACTACTGCTCAAGATCAAGCTTTCGCTTTGGCCACCGACCTGGCCGATAGGAACAACCGTCGTGCCCAGATTGATCAGCGCCTGGCCGAAACTGCCCGCGAACGCTCTTTGCATAATGAGAGGTTGGCGCGACTGCGGTCCGATCTATCGGCTGCCGAGACAGCTCAGGTTGAACTGCGGGAACAGTTAGCCCGTCTCAAAGTCGAGTCGGCCACTTTGCGGGCCTGCCGCACAGACAAAGAGACCCACTTGGCCCAGATTGAGGCTGGGCGTCAGGATCTCCTGGCCCAACTGGCTACCGCCCGCCAGGAAGAAGCGCGCCTGCGAGACCGCCATGACCTGCTGACACGGATGCGGGAAGAAGGCGAAGGCCTTGACGCTGGCGTTCGCGCCGTGTTGCGTACAGCGCGACCTGGCGGCGAGGCAGCCTTGAAAGGCATCGTCGGCGTGCTAGCCAACCTGATAAACGTGCCGGCCGGCCTGGAGCGGGCCATTGAGGCGGCCCTGGACACCCGGTTGCAGAACATCGTTGTCGAGACGTGGAACGACGCCGTGGCGGCTATCGAACATCTCAAAAGGGTGCGGGGCGGCCGGGCCACCTTCCTGCCGCTGGATACCCTTTGCCCTCGCCAGCCGTTGCACGCCTCGACGGTGGCGGGAATCCAGGGCGTTGTCGGCCTGGCCAGCGAGTTGGTGACCTTCGAGGATCGTGTCCGTCCAGCGATAGAGTGGGCTCTGGGGCAAACGCTCGTTGTCGAGGACATTGACACCGCGCGGCGCGCCTTCGACCGGTTGGCCGGCGGCTTTCAGATCGTCACCCGTGCGGGAGAGGTACTCCGCTCCGACGGGGCGGTCACCGGCGGCACCCACCGCGCTGCCAGAGATGGCGGTCTGTTGGCCCGCGAGCGCGAGTGGCATGACCTGCCAGCACAACTCTTGGCCCTTGCGAAGCGAATAGAGACCCTGGCGTGCGACCTGGCTGCTGTCGAAGAGGAAAAACGATCCATCGAGGTGAGTTTATCCGAGATGCAGGCTCAGGCCGAGCAATTGGCGGCTCGCCAGGCAGCGCTGACCGAACCACTGGCCGAGCGGGACAGAGAGGCGGACCGATCGGCGCAAGAGATCGAGTGGCTCCAGGGGCTCATTCAGCGGGCGACAGCCGAGGCAGAAACGCTCCACGCGCGGGACAGAGACCTGGATGCTGAACGGAAAGCTATCTTGCAGGAACAGACAAAAGTCGAGGAACAGATCGCCACCTGGCAAGAAGAGCGGGATGATCTCTCCGCTGACGACTTGTTGGACGAGGTGAATAGCTTGCAAACCGCCCTGGCTGTGGCCAAGCAGATGCAGGCTGGCCAGGAAGCGATCCTCGACAGCCACCGGACCACGTTGGCGCGACTCGACGCGCAAGTGAAGACCAAGCAAGGCCGGGCCGAAGTGTTGGCGCGCCAAGCTGACGAGGTGTCGGCTCAATTGGCTGACCTGGCCCAACGCCACCGGACAGTTTCCGAGGATCTGGCCGAGGTGCAGGCCCACATCGCGCCCGCTGAGGAAAAAGTTGCCAGCCTGGAGGCCCGCCGGTCCGAGTTTGACGAACTGGAAGCCGACTTGCGGCAACGGTTGCGGCGGTACGAGACGCGGCACAACCAGGCGGTGCTGGAAGTGACTCGCCGCCAGGAGGAGATGGCCGCCCTCAAGCGCCAGATCGAAGACGACTTGGGTCTGGTGGAGGTGGAGATGAACGAGGGCCTGCAAGGCCAGCCCCCTCTGCCGCTGCGCCCTGTCGTCTCCACGTTGCCGGCCGTCGAAGAATTGCCGGAGGGGTTGGAGGAGGAAATGCGTCACCTACGCGCACAACTACGCCGCCTGGGATCGGTCAACCCCAATGCGCCGGCCGAATACGCAGAGCAGCTTGAACGGCATACCTTCCTGGTGGAGCAGGCGGAAGACCTGCAGCAGGCTGCTGCACAACTGCGCAAAGTGATCGCCGAACTGGATGCGCTGATGGAAAAGGCTTTCCGCGAAACGTTCGACGCGGTGGCTAAGGTTTTCTCTGAATACTTTGCCCGGCTGTTCGACGGCGGCACGGCCCGTCTGGCCTTGACTGACCACAACGTCATGGAAAGCGGCGTGGAAATTATCGCTCGACCGCCCGGCAAGCGTACCCGAAGGTTAGCCCTGCTCTCTGGCGGCGAGCGAGCACTGACGGCCACGGCACTCATTTTCGCTTTCCTCAAGGTCAACCCGCCGCCGTTCTCTGTCCTAGACGAGGTGGACGCCGCGCTCGACGAGGCCAATGTGGAACGCTTCGTCGATTTGCTCCGCGAACAAGCGCAACTCAATCAATTCATCATCATCACCCACAACCGCGTCACTATGGAGGCAGCCGACACCTTGTATGGCGTCACCATCGGCGACGACAGCGTCTCGCACGTTTACTCCAAAAAGCTGGAGGACGACGAATTCCCTGATGACGGGTCATAGTGCCACAAGGATGTCAGGGAAACAACGCCTCGGCGCGCAGCGCATCCAGGTCGGCGTCTACCATCGTGGCGATCAGTTCCTCGAAAGATACCGTGGGCTCCCAACCCAGCACCTTCTTGGCTTTGGAAGCGTCACCGACTAACAGATCTACCTCGGCCGGGCGCATAAAGCGCGGATCCACCACCACATAGTCCTCCCAATCCAGCCCCACGTGCCCAAATGCTACCTGGCACAACTCGCGCACGCTGTGCGTCTCGCCGGTGCAGACCACGTAATCGTCGGGCTCGTCTTGCTGGAGCATGAGCCACATGGCACGGACGTAATCGCCGGCGTAGCCCCAATCGCGCCGGGCGTCCAGGTTGCCCAGGTGTAGCTCGTCGGCCAGGCCCAACTGGATCCACGCCACACCGTGGGTCACTTTGCGGGTGACAAACTCGAGCCCCCGCCGGGGCGATTCGTGGTTAAATAGGATGCCCGAGCAAGCGAACAGACCGTAGCTCTCGCGGTAGTTGACCGTGATCCAGTGCCCGTAGACTTTGGCCACGCCGTAGGGCGAGCGGGGATAAAAGGGCGTCGTTTCTTTCTGCGGCACCTCGCGGACTTTGCCGAACATCTCGCTGGACGAGGCCTGGTAGAACCGAACGTCCGGGTCAACGGTGCGTAGCGCGTCCAGGATGCGGGTCACGCCCAGAGCAGTAGCTTCACCGGTAAAGACGGGTTGCTGCCACGAGGTGGGCACAAAGGACTGGGCGGCCAGGTTGTACACTTCCTGGGGCCGGTGCTCGCGCAGGATTTCCACCAGCGACATCTGATCCAGCAGGTCGCCGGATACGAGAGTGATCTTGTTCTGGATGTGTTTGATCCGTTCAAAGTTGACGGTGCTCGTCCGCCGGACCATGCCGATCACATCGTATCCTTTTTCCAGCAGGAACTCGGCGAGGTACGATCCGTCTTGTCCGGTGATGCC
>CAYNKW010000065.1:15513-17674 GCA_964397845.1 uncultured Anaerolineae bacterium | reverse complement strand
AGCCTCAAGTTGCCGTATCCCATCCCCGAAGGGCATAGTATTCGGTGATCATGTGCTGCAACTCTGCCTCGCTCAGCGTTTCCCCGCTTGGCTGCAACGGCTCTCGCAAGAAACGCCCTGGCAGGGTGTCATCGGCCGGCACCATCCCTTCCCGAAGGTTGTACCGGCGGATAGCCTCGGCGATGCGGGCCGACAGGGCCTGCAACCCGGCTTTGTCCATCTCCAGGCCGGTCAACCCCCGGATGATCACCGGCAGATCATGCCAGCCGATCATGTCCCTATAGAAGCGACAGAGGATCAGAGTGTCGAACACCGTGTGCCGATCCTCAAAATCGAGAACCACGTCCGCCTTCCCCTCCGCCGAGGTGCGGTCCACCCAGCCGGCAAATTCTGCTTTGTAAACCGTGGCTCGCAGGTGGCAGGCCCCACGGTCCGAGACGGCAAAGGCCAGCCCCATCCCCTTGAGCGCTCGGGGGTCGTAGCCAGGGGGTTCCAGTCCCTTGACGTGGATGGCCAGTTCCTCCAGCCCCAACTCCCGGCTGGCAGCGCGCACCCCTTGGGCCAACAGTTCGCCAGGCCCCTCTCGATTGGCTATCTGGTACAGCAACCCGGCAATGCTGTCCACGTCTCCGTAATCCAGTTTCAAGTCCAGCACCCCCCGGCGCGAGGCCTCGATGGCAAAGCTGGCCACATTGCCGGCGGTGATGGTGTCCAACCCCAGCCGGTCGCAGATGTCGTTGAGGTAGAGAATCTCCGCCAGGTCATCAACCGCGCACAGTCCGCCGAAGGCAAAGATGGTCTCGTACTCTGGCCCTTTCGCAGTCAGGCCAGCGTGGCGGCCATCGGGCACGGTGGTGACCTTGCCACAGGCCATGAAGCAGCGATAGCAGGCCCTGGAACGTGGTTTGAAGCGCTCAATCAGCATTGCGGCGTCGATCTTTTTCCAGTGGGGAATGGTGCCCGCCGACCAGTAGTAGCTGGGGAAGGCGCCCGCTGCGTTGGCGAAAGCCACCGTCGCAGGCGTGCCAAACTTGCGGTAGGACAGAGCGCCGGCATCCTCTTTCCCCCGCTCTCGCAGTTCGCGGTCGTAGACCCCGATGGCCTCCGCGTCGTAGAGAGGACAGTCCGCCTCGCCGTGGAACACGATTCCCTTTAGCCCTTTGGCCCCCATCACCGCTCCCATACCCGTCCGGCCAGCATGGTGGCCCCGATCATTGCCCACCAGAGCGAAGGGAACCTGCTTTTCTCCGGCCGGGCCGATGACGATAGCCTTGGCCCCACGCACGCCCGTGGCTGCCTCCAGCGCTTCCTCGGCCTGGTAGGTGTCCATACCCCAGAAAGGCGTGGCATCGTAAAAGATGACGTCTTGGTCAGTGATCTCCAGGTAGACTGGCGCCTCGGCGGCTCCTTGCAGCAGGATAGCATCGTAGCCGGTGGCCTTGATGCGAGGCGCCACGTGCCCACCGGCATACGACTCGCCGAGGATGCCTGTCAGGGGCGACTTGGCAAAGAGAGCGTAGCGGCTGGAAGGAGCCAGGACTGTGCCTGTGGCTGGGCCGATGGCCAAGATGAAGGGACTCTCGGGAGCGAGGGGATCAACGGCCGCGGGACCGTTTTCCAGGAGAAGATGGGCAGCCAGCCCTTTCCCGCCCAGGTAGCGGGTCAGAACGTCGTCGGAGATCGGTTCTGCGGTCCAGGTCCGGGCGGAGAGATTCACACGCAGAAGCCGGTTGTAGAAGCCGTGCATTTTTTCCTCCTTTATGTTTCGACTTTGAGGGTGCGGTTAGTCCTGTGGGGCCTAACCACAGGGTCGTTCGTTTCCCCAAAACGCCGGCTGGTCAGAGGTGGTGACCGGGTTTCGTAGTATATGCTATATTCCTGGCACTGTCAATAGTTCGAATTGGAATTTGCCGATTAACGCAAAGTCTAACTCGTCAAGCATGTCTCCTCCATTCCAGTAATATGGCGAAAACCCATATTTTCCACCAAGGCTTGACAGACTCGTGCCCCAATGATATACTAGCCGTGGCTTTTTTTATTATACATCACCAATTCATAATAGTCCACAGCGATTGTATCAGAATCTGGCTAAAATGGCTTGGACAATCCTTGCGAAGGTTTCAAAGAGCTATCGAAGTGGGCATTTGCTCGCTGACAGAGG
>CAYNKW010000065.1:0-15413 GCA_964397845.1 uncultured Anaerolineae bacterium | reverse complement strand
TCCTTGCGAAGGTTTCAAAGAGCTATCGAAGTGGGCATTTGCTCGCTGACAGAGGGCAATTTTGGCTCAGCGCATCCCACAAACCTTCGCAAGGAGTACCCATTTTTGTGTCGTTTGCCAAGAGCGATGCAAAAGTGGACGACCACTTTGACAGGCTATGGTAAAGATCGCATAAAGCTTTCAAGGAAAGAGAGGTAAAATTGGATTTCCGGGATATGTCTTTCACGAATGCCCCTCTAATCAAAGTTACCCCGCCTGGTCCGAGATCGAAGGATTACCTTGATTATCAGTCTTGCCACGAGGGCTCGGCCATTTCTTACCCAAGGGGGATGCCAATGGCGCCTCGCCGGGCCAAGGGAGCTACTGTGGAAGACGTGGACGGTAACATATACATCGATTTCTTTGCCGGAGCTGGGGTAATGGCCGTGGGTCATTCCAATCCAGAGGTAATAGAGGCGGTCAAGAAACAGCTCCTAGATCTCACCCATGCCCTCGATTTTCCCAACCCCAGTCGCCGAGCGTTGGTAGACGCTCTACTCCGGGTTCTCCCCAAGGGAGTGAGCCGAGTCTTTTTCGGAGGTCCCACCGGCTCCGATGCAGTAGAATCGGCGGTGAAGCTGGCCAAATACAACACGGGGCGATATCCTATGATCGCTTTCCAGGGCTCCTACCATGGGATGACCGCGGGGGCTCTTTCGCTTTGCAGCGGTCTCAGTTTTAAGGAGGACTTTCTTCCGTTAATTCCCGAGGTCCATTTCGTCCCATACGCCTACTGCTACCGCTGTGCCTTTGGTAAGAAACCTGAGAGCTGTGATCTCGATTGTGCCAGATATCTAGATTACATACTCGAGGATCCTCACTCTGGGGTGGGGAAACCGGCGGCAGTCATAATTGAGGCGATTCAAGGGGAAGGCGGCTCTATTGTTCCCCCGGAGCAATTCATTCCCAGGATCCGAGACATCTGCAACAGATATGAGGTCCTAATGATTGACGACGAGATCCAGGCGGGGTTATGCCGCACCGGCAAAATGTTCGCCTGCGATCATACCGCTACTATCCCCGATGTCATGACTATAAGCAAGGCACTCGGCGGTGTAGGGCTGCCAATTTCTGCTGTCGCATACAAGGAAGAGCTCAACACCTTGCCCAGGGGTAAACACATCGGCACCTTCCGAGGCAATGTGATCGCTTACGCGGCCGGAGCCGCAGCCCTGGATTTCATGGTCAAAAACAAGCTGACCGAGCACGCCCTGAATCTGGGCGAGTTAATGCTCTCCATGCTCAAGGAGATAGAGAAGGACTCAAAGATCGTGGGGGAGGCCCGTGGTAAAGGGCTTATGTTAGGGGTAGAATTGGTCAAGGACAAAGCCACGAAGGAGCCAGCGCCGGAACTGGCCACAGGAGTGCGGACTCTGTGCCACCGTCGAGGCCTCTTGATCGAGATCGGAGGGCACTATGACAACGTGGCACGATTCCTACCGCCTCTTGTCCTTACGGAGGAGTTGGCGAGGAAAGGTATAGAAATATTCGCGGACTCGGTGAGAGAGGTGGAAAAATCATTATAGGGCTCAGGACAGGCTCACGACAAAGCCTCAAACCGACAAGAGGAATGGGACACGGATCAACACAGATGTACACAGATTTTTAGAATTTTCATCCATGTTTATCGTATCTTCTCAAAAAGTAGGGGCAAAAGTCGCACCTTGCTCCGGCTGGATCGCCAGATCCAGCCGCCGGGCGACGGATTTGACAATCCGTCGCGAGCGTACACAGGCACAAAGCTCTTCCTACCCCAAGATATTGAGAAGATACAGTTTATCCGTGTGCATCCGTGTCCAAAATCTTGTCGCGTTTGTAAAGAATACGCGCCCTCAAGGAGTCCAGCTTTCTCACTCGCGCGTCATGGCTGTCCCGCACTTGGGGCACTGGCGTTGATAACAGGATTGTCCAACTTGATGAGACACCTTGTGCCCGCAGTTGGGGCAGACGCAATAGCCACCCGGACCTGCTGCCTTGGGACCGCCCCCGAGACCTGGGCCACGCCCGCCACCCCGGCCACCGCCTCGCCCACGGCCTCCACCTCTATCTCCTCGATCTCCTCTATCTCTTCCTCGACCCATAACTGTCACCTCCTTCTATATGCCGATTGCCTTTATCCTAATCTCTAATCTATATAGAGCCCTCACTTGCCACGCCGTCGCTGGCGACGCTGACGGCCCCGGCCGCCCCTTCCGCGGCCCGTCTGCCTCATTTGGGGCCTGTTCGCAGAACGGAGAGAGGTAACGGGTGAAACCGGATTTGTTCCACGCGCCAGCCGGCGCTCTACCGCGCCGACCAACGCATTGGCGGCGCGGGGCAGAAGCCATCTTCCCACAAAGGTCATCGCCGTGCTCGCCAGGACTGCCAGCCGGCCAGGTTGCCGGACCGGAGCCAGGAATCGGGTCGCCGGGGCCGGCATCACTTCACCCTCGATGACCTCTCCCTCCACGGCAGCCGAAACAGGTACAAGTTCAGGCAATTCGGCCCGCTGGATGGCGCCAGTGGGGCACTCGTCCAGGCATGCCAGACACCCGGTACACAGCGCCTGGTCGATCACTGCCACATCCTCGTTTTCATCCAGCCTGATCGCGCCCGTGGGACAGATATCCACGCACACCGCGCATCCCACGCACGTGGTACGATCTATATACAGCAAATCGTTCACCTCCTCTCCGCTTCAAAGGTCTTGCCAAGGTCGGCTCAATCTTTTTCCAATCTCTCGAGGCGATCCATGACCTCGGCCAACTGGCGGCGCAGGTCACCGGCTGTCTGGCGCAAGGCGGCGAGTTCTTCCTGGCGAGAGACCGGCTCCGGCGGCGGTGGCGGCACTGGAGCACCTTGACTGTAGACGCTCCTGCCCATACCTCGGCCCATACCTCGGCCCATACCTCGACCCATGCCCCGGCCCATACCCATACCGCGACCGCCTCCCATCCCGGAGTGGGCAGACACGCTGGCCCCGTTGATGGCGCTGAGTTGATCCTGCTGGAACATCTCCACGATCTGCCGCACCGTCCCCTCTGGGATCAAATAGATCGGCACGCCCGCCGCCTGTAAAACGTTGGCCGCGTTCGGCCCGACGTTGCCCGTGAGCACCGCCTGGGCGCCGCGTTCGACGACAAACTGGGCCGCCTGGATGCCAGCCCCACCCGGGGCAGACATGGCCGGGTTCTCGACGGCCTCAAAAGCCATCGTTTCCGTATCCACAAAAATGTACGTCGGACAACGCCCAAAGACAGGGCTGGCTGGCGCGTCCAGGTTGGTGCTATTGGCAGTGACTACGATTTTCATGCTTGCATTCCCTCCTGATTAGCAGTATAATGTCATTCCCTGGCTCACTGGCAGCCACCGGCGGCCAGATGAGTTGGGGGCTCGGGGCGGGTGGCGAGTCTGACGATCCGTTCACCCGCCCCGATGTTAAAACTATCCCCCTTTTTCGAGTTCCTCGAGGCGTTGGGCGATGGCCTCTAGTTCGCGCTTGAGCGCTTCAGCCTGGTTCTTGAGTAGTTCGGTCTCCTGCGCTTCGGACATCGGCTGCCCATAGGGGCCGTAACCCCAGGCTGGCGCGTAGCCGTAACGTGCCCAACCGGGTAGACCGGTGGCGTAGTACCAGTTGCGCCAACCACGTCCACCGCCGCCACGACCACGACCCCACCCCCGGCCGAGGCCGAGACCTGGCGCCGGGTTCACGTAGCCCGGCGCGCCATAGTCAGCGCAGTAGCCTAAACCGCGTCCTGTCATCGGGCCCATGCCTCTCGGCCCTGTGCGATCACCTCTTGGCATTGCGTTCACCTCCTTCCTTTAGTGGATAATGTCGAAAGCGTTTTTACCGTCGTCGTCTGAAGAACCGGCGGCCCCGTCCGCCACGGCGCCTTCCCCGGCCTCGCCTCAGACCCAGACCAAGCCCTCGCCGCAGACCCAGACGCACCGGCAGGCCAGCGCGCCCGGCGTAGCCGACGGGAACCTGTCCTGAGCCTGGACTCGGCAGCCGTATGGCGCAGTAGCCTTCGCCCCACCCGGTCATCGGACCCTGGCCTCGAGGGCCAGTGCCATCAAAAGCAGGCATCTCTTTCACCTCCTCTCATTCTCCGTTCTCCATTCTTCATTCTCAGTGATGCTCACCCGTGCCTTCTTTCATGTGCCGGTCGTAGGCAGTCAAAAAGCGATGGAGCACGCTGTCCGTTTCCCGCAGGTTTTCCACCCAGTCGGCCAGATAGCGATGACCAGCCTCTGTCAGACGGTACACCCGGCGCGCCGGCCCTCCCGAAGATTGGATGTCCCACTCCGATTGCGCCAGCCCGGCTGCTTCCAACTCGCGCAGCGTGCGATAGACCGGGCCAGAGGCCACATCATCCAGGCCAAAGGGGGCCAACGAGTTGACCAGTTCATAGCCGTGATTCGCGCCCCGGTGCAAAAGCAGGAGCAAGCATGGTTCCAGAAAACGGCGGATCGCTCCTCCGGCAAACTGTCCTCTCCTACCTCTACCTCGCCGGCGTCTTCCTTGGGGCATCGGGCTCTCCAATTAATTTTCACTCGTATCTATCTACACTATGTACCTAGCCACATTATAACACTAAATACACATTTTGTCAAGGGGCAATTTTCGCTCTGGCAGGCTCGTTCGCTGGGATGCAGGCAAAGTTCGGCTTCGTTCACACGCCCCCGAGGATGGAGGCTGAAAGCCTCACGCTGGCTTGAGGTCTAACACCGGCGTGCCGTTGATGGCATCCAGGCCCCGCACCCGCAAGATATTCCCCTCCACGGCCAGCAGGTCGGCCACGGTGACGCCGATGGGGTTGGGACGGCGCGGGCTGCGTAGGGCAAAGACGCCTCGTCGAGGGCGGCTTCCATCGCCCCGGGGGTGCTGGAGCAGGTCGTAGCCCCGGGAACGGTGGAAGTAAAAGACTACCATGACTTGCTGGCCTGGCTCCAGGCCCTTCAGGCCTTCTGTCAGAGCAAGATCGAGGACGATCCGAGACTCGACGGCCCGTATCTTTTCTGGCGGCGCCGGTTCGTTAAACTCGTTTTCGACGTGCCCGATGGCTCTATGGGTAAAAGTACTCATCTCACAACTCACGTCGGCAGGCCCCCCCCTCTGAACAGGGCGGTGTCTCGCACCGCTCCTCGCGCCCGCAGCAGGTCCGCCCCGCCGGACGCCTCTGGCCCGTCATCACGTGGGGCACTGAGAGGAGTTTCTCCAGCAGGGCACTACCACAGTTGGGACAGATCGGTGAGCCATTTGACCCGGAACGAACCAGTATCTCCACCCGCTCCCCACAGCTTTTACAGCGGTACTCGTAAATAGGCATTTCTCACCTCCTCTCCATGTGTTTTTCCGCCAGCGTAAGCATATAGCGAAGCTGCGCCTCAAACCGACAAGTTGACGCCCCAGCCCTTTGCCCTTGGTCCTCAGGCCCAAGGACTGAGGGTCCCTGGGCCAAAGGACCAGGGGCTTGTTGGGGGAAACGCGGCAAGCCACGACGTCCAGAAATCTTGACTCACTCTTCCACGCCAGCGGGCGGCCCTTGGTCTCCTTGATCCTGGGGCCCTTGGTCCTTCGGCCCAAGGACGAAGGGCTCAAGGAGACCAAGGGCAAAGGGGGCTGAGGGCAATTTGCCCACGATAACCATGCTCTGCCCGCGCACTTGCTCGCGCAGCAAGTCGAAACCGGCCCCACGCACCCACTCCGCCACTGCTCGCGGCGCAAGGTACCGTTCCGGCACGCCCGTCTTGGCGCCCTCAAACCAGTCCACGATCAGGAGCACGCCACCGGCGCGCAGTACTGACCGCGCCTTCTCAGGAAACTGCTGCGGCGCACCAAAGTGGTGGAGGGCGTAGCGCGTGTACACCAGGTCAAACCGCTCCGCCAGTTGGTCTATCTCTCCGGCTCGCAGACGGCGACAATGTTCGGTGTTGCTGGGGAAGGGATCTATCCCCATCCCGGAGACGCCGCGCTCCGCCAGGGCTGCCAGCATCCGTCCGCTGCCACACCCTACGTCGAGTACCGTTCCGCCGCGTGGCAACCACGCCGTGATCAGGTTGAGCACCTCGTTGTCGTGGAGCACAACTGACCTCACCATGCCGATCAGTAGCAAACTTGGCCACCAGGGTGGTGATTTTCATCAAAATCAATTGGCAACCTCGAGCACAGCATTGGGCTGTTTCAACTTGCCCCGTTTGGCCAGTATGAGAACCTCCTGTAATTCCTCAAAGAGGAACAGACTCGTTCCCACTCTTAAATCTAGCCGGTCAACGATTGCCAAGAACTCTTCTGCATCAGATTTTTTCAAGTTATACAGGGTCCTCATATCGCGGCCCCATAGATTTTCGCTGTAATTTTCAATCACAATCGGAGACGCACTCACGGGGGCCATCACCAGGCGCCCACCTCTTTCCAACTGAGAAAGGACAAGTTCAACCAGGTTACCCGCCGGGGGGAAGAGTATTGCCGAATCCAACTTACAGGGCATTCTCTCTTTTGAGGTGTCCGCAGCCCAGTTTGCTCCTTCTCTTCTCGCACTTTCTATATTCCTGGGAGACCTGGTGCTCACGTATGTTTCTACGCCCATGAATTGTGCTACCTTGAGGACAAAGTAGGCCGTGGGGCCGAATCCATAAAGCCCCAGTTTGTCTCCCTTTTGGGCCTCTGTGAGCCTAAACGCCGCGTAGCCCGCTATTCCAGGGCACATGAGGGGGGCAATCTCGGAAGGTTCCAACGAGACATCGTTTAAGGGCAAGGCATACTCTGCCGGTGCCGTCACGTACTCTGCGTATCCCCCGTCCTTGTCCCATCCGGTGCACTTGATCTTGGGGCAGTAGTTCTCGCGCCCAGATAGACAGTGTTTGCACTCTCCGCAAGAGCTGTGCAGCCAATAGGCCCCCGCTTTGTCCCCAACGCTGAACCGTTCAACGTCCTCTCCCACCTCGTCTACGATGCCCACGACCTCGTGCCCCAGGATGATAGGGGATTTCTTCAGGGGAAGATCGCCCTCGGCGATGTGGATGTCCGTCCGGCACACCCCGCACACGAGGACTTTTAGCCGGATTTCGTCGTCTTGGGGGTGAGGCGTGGGCACCTCTACCAGCTTCAACGGTCGCTCCTCTATTGCTGCCTGTTCCTCAAGGATCCAAGCTCTCATCTTTCCCTCCCAGCTAAGCCCCTCCTTTGGTCTCATACAACACGCGCGCCTGCGTATCGCTCCCTCAGCCTCTCACTCAGGCCCTCTCGAACCGCCTTTACGGCCGGCGGCAGGTAGTCCAGGATATCCTGGGCCGTGATGCCGTCCTCGCCTTTCTCGTCGGCGGCGAGGTCGCCGGAAAGCCCGTGCACGAACACGCCTTGTCTGACGGCATCTCGCAAGGGCAGCCCCAGCCCGAACATGGCGGCGATCGTCCCCGTCAGCACGTCGCCCGAGCCCGCCGTGGCCATGCCGGGATTTCCGCTCATGTTGATGAAAACGCGCTCATCGGAATATCCGATCAGCGAATGTGCGCCTTTCAGGACGATCGTGGCGTTCAAACCCCCGGTCGTGCGCTGCAGAACATCTACCTTGTTGGCGTCTATTTCACTCACATCCATCTTTGTGATTCTGGCCATCTCGCCCAAGTGAGGTGTGAGGATGGTCTCTGCTTCCCTTTCCTTTATGATTTGCAGATCTTGACACAGCGCCGTGATCCCATCGCCGTCTATCAGCAGCGGCTTTTCGATCTCGCGAGCCAACTCCCTCGCCAGTTGTTGGGTCTCGGGCTCCAGGGATAGCCCCGGCCCGAGCACCACCATATCCATACTCTGCGATAGCTCCAGCAAGGCGCTCTTATTCTCAAGAGCGATGCTCCCTGCACTCGTCTCCTGCTGAGGCACAAAGACGATCTCGCTCCCCTTATTGGCGATGAACGGCGTGATAGATCGAGGCGCCGCCAGGCGGGAATATCCACCACCCGCTTTCAGGAAAGACAGAGCAGCAAAATAGGGAGCTCCAAAGTAGCTGGCAGCACCGGCGATGAATAGAACCTCACCGAAATCTCCTTTGTGAGCATTCTTGTCCCTTGGGGGCAGTTTCATCGGATGGTTGATCTCCACTTTCAGTGAATCTGCATTGTAAATTGAGGGAGGAAAGGATATATGTGAAACGTATAGCTTTCCGCATAGGTCATACCCCGGGAAAAGCATATTGCCTGGCTTTGGCAGGCCAAAGGTTATGGTATAATCCGCCTTCACCGCTGTACCCATTACTTTGCCCGTATTGCCGTGGACACCAGAGGGGATGTCAACGCTAAACACCGTTTTCTCGCTTTCCTTGATCAATTCAATGACATCGCGATACAGGCCCTCGACATTCCGCGTGAGGCCTGTGCCCAGAATGGCGTCCACAATGGCGTCGCAATAGGAAACATCCATTTTGATTGATGCGATAGATTCAAGCTGCCGGACTTCTATGGGCAAGCGGGATACAATATCGAGGTTGATTTTCGCTGCCCCCTTGAATTTACTCGGCTCGCCTAAAATGAAAACCCTGACTGCTCCGCCATTTGAGTGGATCTTTCTGGCAACGACAAATCCATCCCCCCCATTGTTGCCCAGGCCACAGAAAACCAGGAATTTTTTGTTCTTGATACCGAACTCTTTTAATAGGACAAAGTATACAGCCTGCCCCGCATTTTCCATCAAAAGCTCTGCCGCTATGCCAAACTTTTCTACGGCAGTCCTATCAAGTCCTCTCATCTCAGAGATGCTGCTGACCTTCATCTCTTCCCTCCAGTTTCCTCATATAGAACTTGTTTCCTTCGTATTCCATCTCGATGAGTTGACCCTCAGCGACCAGCCTGCGAACAACAGGCCAATCCGTCCCCGCCCGCGCCAGGAACTCGCTCACAGCCTGCTCCCGCATGGGGTGCACGGCAGTGATGCTCAGCAGGTCTTCCTCGACATTGCCCGTAAAAGCAAAGGCATTGCCCTCGTAGCCGATCAGATATTCCACCTGCTCAACCTTGTCGTCAAGCATCTGATAGGCCCGGTTGATGGCTTCCTCACCAGGAGCTCGTACCCACTCCTCGGCCGGTGGCCTCGTGGGAACCGCCAAATAGGCCCTGGCAGGCCGCAGTCGGGCCAAAAAGCCGGCAATCTCCCTGACGTGGTCAGCGCTGTCATTGATGCCTTCAACGAGCATCGTCTCCGTCACCAGCTCTCCCTGGTAGGCCTTGGCAAATTCGAGCGCTCCATCCAGGATCGAGGCCAGTTGCAAGGTTCCGTGAGGTCGGTCGATCCGGCGCCAGATTTCTTCCCGCACAGAATCTACCTTCAGAGAGACCCAGTCGGCTCCCATCAAAGCCTCTCTCACATCCTCGCGCCAGATGAGGGAGGCATTGGTGATCACGGCGATCTTGATCCCCAATGGCCTCAACAACTCGATCCCGCGGCCGAGATTGACATCCAGGGTGGGCTCCCCATCGGGTACAAAGGTGAGATAGTCAACCAATTCCCCAACTTCCCTCGCTTTTTCAACCTTGTCCCGGACAGCCCTCGAGATCTCCTGTGGCGCGTAGAATGCACGGCGATCAACCCGCATCTCGATTGTGCGTCCTAACTGACAATAGACACAGGAATAGGTACACACTTTGGGCGGGATGTTGTTAATCCCCAGGCTCCGCCCCAAACGTCTGGATGGAATTGGGCCGAAAGCGTTCATGGTTAGAACTCTCCTGCCGCCTGCAGCGCCCGCCACACCCGCTCCGGCGTAAAGGGCACCTCTCGCATCCAGACGCCCGTGGCGTCGTGGATGGCGTCGGCCATAGCCGGAGCGATGCCATCCATCGGGATCTCGGCGATGGACTTGGCTCCGAACGGCCCGGTCGGCTCCTCCGTCTGCACAAAGATGACCTCCAGCCTGGGCATTTCGTTGCTCTTGTAGACGTGGTAGGCACCAAAGCGCGGGTTGACCAGGCGGCCATCCTCGTTGTAGACCATCTCCTCGCAGTGGGCAAAGCCCAGCGCCTGCGCCAGCCCCCCTTCCACCTGACCGGAGGCGGTAATCGGGTTGATCACCCGCCCCGCGTCCACGGCCATCAGCACCCGCTCCACGGTGACCTGACCCGTCTCGGTGTCTACCGTCAGTTCGACGAACTGGGCTCCAAAGGGGGGCGGGCTTTCGTAGCTCACGTGTGACGCACTGGCAATGATCTGGTGCTGGCTCTGCTGGTGCAGGCTACTCAGGGCCACCTCTTCCAGCGTGACCGAGCGGCCGTCGGGGGCAATGACCCGGCGGTCGCGCAGTGCCAGCCCATCGGCACTATCCACCCCCAACATCAACGCGGCGTGTTCCTCGATCTGTTCGGCCACCTGAAGCGCCGCCTTGCGCACCGCCCCGCCGCTGATATAAGTCGTGCTGGAGGCATAGGCCCCCTTGTCAAAAGGCGTAAAGTCGGTATCGGAGGAATATACGATGATGTCCTCCACAGGAACACCCAGCACCTCGGCGGCCATCTGGGCCAGGATAGTGTCGGAGCCGGTGCCCAGGTCGGTGGCGCCGATCAGAAGATTGAAAGAACCGTCATCATTCATCTTGATAGTCGCGGCTCCCATGTCCAGCCCGGCGATGCCGCTGCCGTGCAGCATCACTGCCATCCCAATGCCTCGCTGGATGGGGCCGTCGGCGGCGGCCTTCCCGCGTTTGTCATACCAATCCATCGCCTCCAGGCCCACCCGGACGCACTGCTCCAGGCCGCTTGAACGGATGCGCTGCTCGAACCCCTCGCGCCCCTCGCCCAGGGCCTTGGCCAGCAACAACTCCTCGTCCTGCTTGATCCAGTTCTTGCGCTTGAGCTCCACCACGTCCCAGCCCATCTGGCCGGCGATCTCGGACATCAGTGTTTCGAGGCCAAATAAGCACTGCGTCGCGCCGTAGCCACGGAAAGCCCCCGGCGTGGGCTTGTTGGTGTAAACCACGTCGCAGACGAATTTGGAATAGGGGGCATTGTAGAGCGTCAGTCCTTTCTGACCGCTCACCATCTGCACCGTCAGGCCATGGGTGCCATAGGAGCCCGTGTCGCCGATGAGGTCGAGTTCGACGGCGACCACCTCCATCTCGTCCGTGACGCCGATCTTGTAGCGCATGATCTGGGGATGGCGGCTGCGGGAACTGGCAAACTCCTGGTAGCGCGTGTACTCCATCCGCACCGGCCGGCCCGTGGCGAGGGTCAGGTGGGCACAGAGGTCTTCCACGATCATCTCCTGCTTGTTGCCAAAGCCGCCGCCGATGCGCGGCTTGACGACACGAATCTGCTTGACCGGCAGGCCGATGAGAGGTGCAAGCATCCGCCGGACGTGGAAAGGCACCTGAGTGCTGGTGCGAACTGCCAACCGCCCGTCCTCGTCCCAATAGGTGATGCACACGTGAGGCTCGATGTGGGCCTGTTGCTGCTGCGAGGTGCGATATTCGCCCTCAAAGACGTGATCGGCCCTGGCCCACTGGGCCTCGGCGTCGCCGACCTGGGCTTCGATGTGGTGGACGATGTTCCGTTGGGTGTCATAGATGCCCTCCGTGTCCAGCTCGTCGTGGATCACCGGCGCGCCTTCACACATCGCCTCCTCGGGCTCCAGGACGTGGGGCAGCACCTCATACTCGACCTCGATCAGCCGCAATGCCCGCCGCGCCAGTTCTGGCGTCTCGGCGGCGACGACGGCCACCCGGTCGCCAACGTGGCGCACCTTGTCGTCGAGGACAACCTGATCGAAGGGCGGCGGCTGGGGGTAACTCTGCCCGCCGGAGGCATACTTGACGCGGGGAATGTCATCGTGCGTGAGGACGGCGTGGACGCCGGACAGAGCGCGGGCGTGACTGGCGTCAACCCGTTTGATGCGCGCGTGGGCGTGTGGACTGGTGAGCAGCGCCCCGTACAGCATGCCCTCCAATCTGACGTCGTCGGTAAAGACGGGACGTCCCGTGGCCAGTTTCACGCCGTCCACCTTGGGCTCGGGCTTGCCGACCACGCGTAGGGATTCCATCTCTGGCGGGGAGATGACCAGCGGCGGCAGGGGCAAAGCTTGTCCTGGCCCATAATATCGACCCACCAGGTCGGCGGGTGACTCGCCCGGCGACAGCGACGCCTCGACAGGAAGTAGAGTGGGATGGCATCCCGCCTTACCGCGCAAGACCGCCGCGGCCCGCTGCACCGCCTGCACGACTTTGACGTAGCCGGTACACCGGCACAGCACCCCCGACAGAGCCTCGCGGATCTCTTCCTCGGTGGGGTCAGGGTTGCGGTCGAGGAGTGCTTTGGTCACCATGATCTGGGCCGGGGTGCAGTAGCCGCATTGGATGGCGCCGGCCTCAATAAACGCCCGCTGGATGGGGTGTAACTGACCACCCTGGGCCAATGCCTCGACGGTCGTCACCTCGCGCCCTTCGGCCCTGACGGCGGGGATCATACAACTGCGCACCGGCTGCCCGTCCAACAGAACGGTGCACGCACCGCAGTCACCCGCCTTGCAGCCGTGCTTGACGCTGTAGTAGGAATAGCGACGCAGCGCGTCGAGCAGGCTTTCACTCCGGCTAACAGAGAGTTGCTTTGCCACACCGTTGACGGTGAGGGTGATCTCTACCCCGTTTTTAGCCATTGATTCGCCCCTTCTTGCACGCTTCCAGGGCGCGGCGCACCATCACCGCCGCCATCTCCCGCCGATAGTTGGCGCTGCCAAGAAAGTTGTCCGGCGGCGCTATCTCTTGCTGCACCCATGAAGCCACTCGCTCAATCTGCTCATCGTACAATGGGCCGCCCACCAGTACTCCGGTCGACTCGGCCAGTTGGGCCGGGGTGCGCCAGACGCCGGTCAGCGCCAGGCGGACCTGCCGGACCACACCGCCTTGCCCTGAGCCCCTCGGCTCTGCCCGGGATGTACCCGTCGAAGGGGCGTCCCAATCCACCACGGCGACCGCTGCCACGATGGGCGGGTCGGCCGGCGTGCGCGCAACGTGGGATTCCCCCCAGGTGCGGCCGGGGGCGTTCAAAGGCAGATGTACCGCCGCCAGCTTGCCGCGCTGTTCCCCCCTGCGACGCAGAAAATCTGCCAGCGGCCTCTCAGGCCCATCCAAAAAAGTCGCCGATGCGCCTAACGCCAGCAACGCCGCCACCCACTGAGGGGCCAGATTCGGCGAACGCAAGGCTCTCTCGACGGTTATCTCGTTGCGCTGTTGCCAGGTGACTATGCCGGTGAGGGTGCAGCGGAGCAGAGTCTGACTATCAGGAGCCTCGTACACGGCCTGAAGCGGGGCCTGGGCTTTGAGGACATAGGATTCCTTCACGCCAGTCATCATACAATAGCCTCCTTTGCTCTTTTGTATCTCCTGACCCGTGCAAGGCGGAACCAAAAAGGGCCGGGATGAGGGGATTAGGGCATGAAGTTCAGTAAAATCCCCTCACCTCAATCCCGGCAGGGCGGCTACCGAATATACTGCTGCCGATGCGGACAACATTGGCCTTTTCCTCGAGAGCCACCCGGTAGCTGTTGCTCATGCCCATCGAGAGGGTACGCATGGTCACGTTGGGCAGGTTCATAGCCGCCAGGCGCTCGAACGCCTCACGAGTCGCCTGAAAGTAAGGGCGGGCTTCTTCCGGGTCACCGAAGCGTGGCCCCATCGTCATCAACCCTTGCACGTGGATGTGTTGCAACCCACTCAGTTGTCGTACCAGGTCGTCAACATCCTCCGGCAATACACCGGTCTTGCTGGCTTCCCGCCCGCTGTTGATCTCTACCAGGACAGGCATAACTTTGCCGATGGCTGCACAGTGCCGGTCAATGGCCACAGCCAGGCGCCACGAATCCACCGTCTCGATCACGTCGAAGAGCTGCACGGCTTTCTTTGCTTTGTTTCGCTGCAGGTGGCCGATCATGTGCCACCGGACACGGGGGCCGACGACCCCGATCATCCGTTCTGCTTCCCGGACATAGTTGTGTCCAACGCAAGTGATGCCGGCCTGAATGGCGGCCTCAACCTCCGCCGGTGTGCGTCCCTTGGCGGCTGCTACCAGAATCACGCCCGGCGGAATGGTTTCCAGGACACGTTTCACCGACTCGGCAATCTCGACAGTTCGCCGGTTCATTTTCTCACCTCCCATACCCTTGCGAAGGTTAGTGGGATACTCTGGGCCGAAATTGCCTCTGTCAGCGAGCAAATGCCCACTTCAATGGCTCTTTGAAACCTTCGCAAGGGTTGTCCAGCCATTTTAGCCAGACTCATTTGGTTTGCGCTCAGTATAATCCCGATATGGGCTGGTATCGGCATCGCCGCGAGCGTAAGCTTCGTGCCAGCCTTCGGGCAGCGGCATCTCGTCGTACAATTGCCTGCGCCGGGCCTCGAGCAGGCGACGGGGATAGCCCATGAAATCCGCACCGCAGATCACCCTATGGCCCGTCCCGGACGACAGGCGATCCAGCCAGGATAGTCCTTTCTCGGAGCGCAGCAGATGATGATCGAGGATCAGCGTCTCTACCCCACGGGCCAGCCGCAGCGCGTTCTCCCACGCCCTCTTGCGCTGTTCCGACGAAAGCCACGGAAGGTATAGAGGTGGCCCCCCGACCAGCACCATGTTCGGCCGCCAGGCCAGTACCAACGACACGGCCTTCCCATCGAGAAGTTGGATGTCCGAAGCGTGCACAAAAACGTCGCCCGCGTCCTCGATGCGGGTCATCATCACCGTTCCGAGTTTGCTACGCCGCCCCCCGTGCAGCACGGGCAGGGAAAAAGTCATCACCGGCCCATCCCTTTGCCCTTCTGCATTCGGCAGATTCCTGCCCAGCGTCTTGCACAGAGCCTCCCTCCGACGTGCCATGTTGTGGGAGAGTCCTTCGGGCCCCTTGGCCCAGAACCGAATCGCCCGGCACAAAGGAGCCACCTGCTGGGCCTTGAGCTGGTAGGGATTGGCATCGGGCAAAGGAACGTGATCCCCGTGAAAGTGGCTCAGCACCACATCGGTAGCCTCTTTCAACGCCGCTATGATTTTCCGGCGCACCTGTTCCCCGACGGCTACCTGGGCCGGATGGGGGAGCAGCCCATAACGTTGGTAGCCCAACGCCAGTCCGGGGTCAATGACGATCTTGCGGCCTTTGACTTCTACCACACAGGAAAGGCCGCGTACTCCTAGCGATTCCGCTCCAAGAATCTCAATATGCATGGAATCGTGCTATCCTGGATTTACTCTAATCGGCAGGTTTTTGTCCCGCTCCACCGTTTCCCATAAGAGGTAGATTTCTTGGACGTCGTGGCCTTTGGTCCCTGGGCCCAAAGATCAGGGGCTTGCCGCGTTCCCCCAGCAAGCCCCTGGGCCTTTGGCACTTAGTCCTGTACGGCCTAAGTACAGGGCCCAGGGACCCTCAGTCC
>CAYNKW010000064.1:0-17898 GCA_964397845.1 uncultured Anaerolineae bacterium | reverse complement strand
GGGCACAACTCGACGTGGTGGCTGACAAAATCCGCAGAGCACTATTATGATCCACTGACGACCCGGCCACCGCCGAACTCACGCCCAGCCCATTGTGCGCGACAAGACCCGC
This sequence comes from uncultured Anaerolineae bacterium, assembly GCA_964397845.1. Lineage (GTDB taxonomy): Bacteria > Chloroflexota > Anaerolineae > CAYNKW01 > CAYNKW01 > CAYNKW01. The sequence continues at coordinate 17,786 of CAYNKW010000064.1, read as the reverse complement.
CTCATAGTCGGCGCGGCGCTCAGCGTCAGTCCCTGGGATTGGGACCAACCGGAACGGGAGAATGTGTTGCTGTTTTCTTCCGACGCCGTCACGCGCGACATCCTGGTGTGCCATCGGCCGGCCAGGGGCGACGACTCACGTTTACGCGGATTTTACCCAAGATTTACGTAAGCTTTACGCTGTTCACGCTCCGGCCGTGATAAAATGGCAATGAAATTTCTTTACACTTTCACACCGGCAAGTTGCGGGAAGAGGCCATCTGGTCACAGACAGGCTGAGAGCAAGGTTCGCTCAGGGAGGGTCTGCGACCCGACCGCCGGTCACAGACAGGCTGAGAGCAAGGTTCGCTCAGGGAGGGTCTGCAACCCGACCGCCGGTCACAGACCGGCTGAGAGCAAGCTTCGCTCAGGGAGAGTCTGCGACCCGACCACCGGTCACAGACAGGCTGAGAGCAAGCTTCTGCTCAGGGAGAGTCTGCAACCCGACCGCCGGTCACAGACCGGCTGAGAGCAAGGTTCGCTCAGGGAGGGTCTGCGACCCGACCACCGGTCACAGACCGGCTGAGAGCAAGGTCATACTTTCCTATACCACAAGAAAGGAGACAAAAATGCCAGCGATTTTTCAATTCCTGAAGCGACAAAGCCGATGGGCGATCTTGATCCTGGGCCTGGTCGTGCTGTTGGCTGTGCCATCAGGGGCAGGAGCGCAGAGCGGCAGTATCAGCGGCACTGTCACCGATCCGGAAGGCGGCTTGCTGCCGTCGGGCACAATCGTCCGCCTGCTCAAGTCGGATCACACCACCCTCGGCCAGGCGAACGTGGATCTCAGCGACGGGTCGTTCAACTTTGGCGGCGTCCCTAATGGCAACTATGTTCTGCGAGCGGTTCCGCCAGAGAGTTCCGGCTTTACCCCGTCTCTGCCGATACCGGTCTCCATGCTGGGGTCGCCTGTGGACGTGGGCACAGTGGCGCTGACGGAGCCCAGCATCCTGGGCACCGTCTATGCGCCGGATGAAGCCACGCCGACCTCGGCCTGGATTTGGGTCCACAGCGCCGGTGCGTGGGTGCAGACGACGCCAGCAACCGGCGGCGACATCAAGATCGGCGGGCTGCACGCCGGCAGCTACGGGCTGCGCGCCTGGCCCATGGAGGACGACCCGTACTGGGCCTCGGATTGGCAGATCGTCACCGTCAGCCCTGGTATCAGCCAGACCATTAGCCTGACGCTGACGAACGCCGACGTCTTTGGCACGGCGGTGGATACGCTGGGCCAGCCTGTAAAAGATGCCATGGCTCGCGTGGTGGACTCGAGCGGCACGGTGCTACGGCGCGACCTGACCAGCGCGGCGGGCTACTTTGCCATCGGCGGGCTGGCGTCAGGCAGCTACCACCTGACACTGGAACCGCCCTGGTGGCTGGCGGGCCTGATACCACCAGACCCGGTGCCCTTTACCGTGCCACCGCAGCAGAACCTGGGGAGCATCGCCTTCCAGGCATCGAGCAAGATCGTGAGCGGTACGGTGGAGACTAACACGTCACAGCCGGTCGTCGGCGCGCTGATTGACGCACACCGGCTGGACAAGGCCGGGCAGGTGCAGGCTTTCTCTGGGGCTGGTGGACTCTATAGCATCAGTCTCTCCGAAGGGCTGTGGGCGCTCACCGTCGAGCCGATCAGCACCACCACGCCATCCAACTGGGTGTATCCCTATGGGCCGCAACTGGCCCACTTTAAGCACGACACCTCCTCCGAGAGCAAGACAATAGACTTCCAGGTTCTCACTGCCGACAGCAACGTCACCGGCACGGTGGAATTGCCTGGCGGTGGGGTGCCCACTTTTACCGTCACGGTCAGGATCCACACCGCCGAAGGGATCGGGCGAAGCCAACACATCAGCCCTACCACGGGCACCTTTGATATTCCAGTGCCGCACGGGGGATACAAAGTGGCGGTTCTCCCCCACGATGCCGCTTACATGGGGTCACCTGTAGACCCCATCCGCGTGCTGCCCAACTCGACCTACAACCTGGGCACGCTCACCCTGTTGGAACGCAACGCAGTCATCACCGGCACCGTCACCGATGGCACCGATCCGGTGGATGATGTACCGGTCATCGCCTGGCGACCGAACGCGCCCGGCTGGGCCAACACACGCACCGGCCCCGATGGCATCTATGCCCTGTCTGTCGTCTCTGGGACCTGGCTGGTGAAACCAGCCCCGGAGCCGACCCAGCCGTGGCTGTACGCTGGTCAGCCAGAGGAAGTCGAGGTGCCGGACGGAGGCGTCGTGCCCGACGTAAGCTTTGTTCTCACTGCCACCGATGCCACAATCGCCGGTCTGCTGGTGGACGAGGGCGGCACGCCCGTGACCGACGTCGAAGGGTGGGCCCACGCCGTCAGCGCCAGCGACCCAGCGATCCGGAAAGGTGCGCCGGTGGAAGATGGCGCGTTCACCGTGCTGGTGCCTACCGATACATACAAAGTCGCCCTCAAGCTGCCCGCCGGCGCGCCCTGGCCGGCTGCACCGGCGCAGAACGTGGTGGCCAGTAGCGGCAGCACGACCGAGATCACTCTCACGCTGCGGGCCAAGGACGCGCTCATCGCCGGCGCACTGTGGGACCGCCGCGAGCAAGAGGTCGTCACCGGCGTAAAGGCCGGCGTCATGGCCTGGAGCGAGGGGGCCTGGGTGTGGACGGCGGTGAACACAGGCAACGGCGCCTATCGCCTGGATGTCGCCTCTGGCATCTGGACACTGGGCTATCGGGTAGATCCGGCATCGGACTATGTGGCGCTGCGCCACCGCCGCAACTACCCGGTGTCCTCGGGGCAGACCGTAGTCGCACCGCTGCCGGTGGCCGATAAGGACGGCCTGATCACCGGCACCGTGCGCGCTCCGGACGGCACGGCGCTGGCCGGGGCGACGGTCGTGGCCGATGGCCTGGGCTGGCAATTGGGCGATCTGAACCTGAGCACCACCTCTGGCGACGACGGGGGCTTTAGCATCCAGTTGCCGCACGGCCGCTACCTGGTCCGCGCTGCGCTGGGCGCCGACAGCGACTGGATCAATCCCGTCTCGCTGAACGTCGTCGTGCCGGAGGGGGGCAGTGTGACCGGGCTGGAACTCCAGTTCCTCCAATCGGACGCGACTATCAGCGGTACGGTGGACATCAGCGGCACTCACAGCTACACCGGCACGGTGCACCTGTGGGCCTACTCCCTGGACGACGGCTACACCAGGGCCGAGGCTGAATTGGGCAGCATCTATGCTCTCGACGTCGTCTCGAACACCGTCTGGCACGTCGGCGCGGCCTATCAGACTGCTTCACAGTATTGGAGGGCCCGGGCCCGTGTTCCCGTAACCGAGGCCAATACAACGCTGAACCTGGAACTGGAGGGGCCGTACTCGCTCCCTGGGCCGGTGACGGTCAGCTTTGACGCCAGCGAGGAGCAGTACGTGGAACTGGCCGACGGCACCAGCATCTACATCCCCGCCGGGGCAATGCCGGTCAGCGGCACGGTGACACTGCACGTCACGCCCATTGCCACTTTCCCGCACCAGCGTCACGCTAACGTCTATCGCTACGGCTACGCCTTCACCGCCGCCGACGGGGACGGCCAGCCGGTCGAGCAGCAATTCAACCAGGACGTGCTCATCACCTTCTCCTACGACGAGGCAGAGTTGGTGCGGATGGGTATCTCGGAGCAGTGGCTCAAGCCGGCCTACTTTGCCACCACCACCGATAGCTGGACGTTCCCGGAGAGCTATGTCGTAGACACCGTCGCCGACGTCGTGGCTATGCAGATCGATCACTTCACCGGCTTTGCCCTCACGGGAGTTACCGAATACCAGGTGTTCCTGCCGCTTGTCCTAAAGTAGTCGAAGGGTCGGTGATACAGTAAGCTCAATGGACTCCACCTGGCAAGGCAGGTGGAGTCCATCTGGTATGGGATGTGGACTTTTAATGCAAGCCTTGCGAAGGTTTATTCCGAACCTTCGCAAGGCTATCGCTAGATGGTCGTCCGCTGATGGCCTCGGTCAGTGCGTTGATACGAAGGAGCAACGCGGCAGGTTGGCACTCCTTTGCCGACAAGTGGGTCGTTTTGCTTGTCTATCGCGATTCGATGGTCGGATAGTCAGGATCGACTTTTTGAGCGCAAGCTTGCAAGATTTCTCTTTCAGCGTCATCGGTTTGGCCGGCGACGCCTTGCCGCTGGAGGCATTGGATGTAGCCCTCGGCGTACGCCTGCGCCTGTGCCAGAGCATCTTCCACCGGCTGGCCTTCCAGGACGGCGTCCACGGCCTCCCGAAGCCAGTGGTGGGCCCATGACCAACGTTCATCTGGCTCGGCGCTGTCCTGCGCCTGGCTGTGGCTCAAGACGTATTGGTAGACAGTCAGTGCCTCCTCTCCGACCTGAGCGCGATAAGCGGATGACTCGGCCACCGAACGACGGGTCGGCGCGCCGGTGAACAGATACGCCTGCCCGGTCAGGAATTTAATCCATTCCCAACAGGCCTCAGGGTGCTGCGCGCCGGCCGAGATGTAGTAGCCGTTCATGTAGGAGGGGTGATAAACACCCGCCGGCTCGAGGGGGAGAGGGGACACCCTGAAATTCTCTGGATCGGAGCCATAGGACCCGCGACTAGAGGTCATCCCCGTCCACATGGCGGCCCGACCGTTCAGGATCAGAGCGTACACTGCCCAGCCGCCCCTGTCGTCATAGGCGTTCGGCGACAGCTTGGGCATGACGCCGTGCCGCAGGGTCAGATCGGTGTACCAGCGGACGGCGCGGATCATGTCCGGGCTATCGAAGAGGGGGCGAGGTGGGTAGGTGGCAGAGTCGAACTCATCTGCCCCCATCTGGGCAGCAAAGTAGTTGAAGGTCCACTCTTCTCCCATCAGGGGTAAAAAGCCGTACTGCTTCTTCTGGCCTTCTCCCGTCGTCAAGGCGATGGCCGTCTCCAGGAACTGTTCCGGCGTCCAACCGGGTTGAGGATAGGCTGCTCCTGCCGCGTCGAACAGGGCGCGGTTGTACCACAACACCTCAAGATTGGCTTCGGACGGCAGGCCATGTAGCGCGCCTTCGATGCGGAAGCGGTCGAGGAAGGCCGGGTAAAAGTCATCGAGTGAAAAGCTGGGGTCAGATTCCAACAACGGTTCCAGGTTGAGCACCAAAGGGAGCCCATCTTGGTCAAGCGGCCAGGCCAAAAAGCAATCGCTGCCGGCGGCCATGTCAGGAAATCGGGTCACTACCGTATTAGGTTCGATTTCCTGGCCGATCTCGCGCGATTTCACCAGCTTGACTCGGATGTTCGGATGCGCTCTTTCAAAGAGGTCTATGGCCTCCTCGTAAAAGTGTCGAAGTTGAACACCATAGAATTTTATGACCACTTTGTCCTCTGCTGGACGGGTGGGTTGGGGCGCAACGACAGGGAGGGGCGTCGGTGTCGGGCCAACGTTTTCTAAAGCCAACTGCGCCCAGGCCTGCGCCTGTGCCGCGCTCAAAGCCTCACTCGCTTTGGCCTCCCCGGCGAGGATGGCTGCCACTGCCTGTTCCGCCGGTTCGGCCACCTCCCACAGCGGTGGAGGGCGCAGTTGGTCTAGTGCCTGCTGGCAGACAGCCGCCACTGCTGGCGGCAGGGTTGCCCAGTAGTCGGTTGCCTCGACCATGGATCGCCGGGCAGGGATGGCAGCCCCTCTGAGCTGAAGCGATACGTGTTGCCGGCTCAGAAAGACCAGCCACTGCCAGGCTGCCTCGGGATGGGCCGTGCCGGCGCTCATCACGTAACCCAGGCTGGAGAACGGCGTTCCCTGCTCCGACGCGCCGGGGAAAGGGACCAGGCCAAAGTTGTCCGGTCGAGCTGCCGCGTCATGAAAGGGCACGGATTCTGGCCGGATGGCGACCGGCGTCAGCGTGTCCAAGTCTCCATGTGGCATGACGCCGTGCCGCAGGGCCAGGTCGGCGTACCACTGCACCTGCTCCACCAGGGTCGGGTCGTCCAGCGCCGGGATGGGATAGCCGTCGTTGTCTTTTCGCCAGGGCGCGTTCACCATGCCCCACAGGCCACTAAAGTAGCGGTCGGCAAAACCGTAGCGTTCGACGACCTCGCCCTGTCTCAGGGTCAGTGCCTGGGCCGTTGCCAAGAAGTCGTCGTGGCCCCAATCGGGTAGCGGGTCAGTCAGGCCGACCTCGTCAAAGGCATCTTTGTCGTATATGAGCATCTGTAGACGTATCTGGGCAGGAACAACCCAGGTGCTACCGTCCCAACGGTAGGCGTCCAGGACGCCCGGCCAAAAGTCGTCCGGCTCAAAGGTGTGGTCGCCTTCGATGAGGGGCGTCAGGTCGCGCAGCAGCCCCAGGCGAGTGGCGGAGGGGCCAAGCCTCGGCGGTGCAACGGATGTGTCGGCAGAAGCAGCCAGGCGGGTTGCAGCCCCCACGCCCCAGGGGAGATCCTCACCTATGGCCTCTTCCAACGAGATAAGCTGTACGCTAATCTCAGGGTAGCGAGTCTGAAACGTCTCAATAAATGACTCATAGGTATTATGCCAGTCGTCAGGGCAGGCGAAGGCGATGGTAATCGAAGGGGTGAGATAAGGAATGGGAGTAGCCAACACAGGTTGGGAAGTAGGCGCCACTGGCGAGGGTTCTGGCATGGGGGTACTGGTCGCAGTGGATGGTGTAGGCGATTTCGACACACACCCTGAAGCCATACAGAGGGCAACGAACAATGCCAACCAGACTGCGCTGGAGGGAAAAGCCCTTGACGCAATGTGGACAAAGAAATGGCCTTTGCTCTTGCCGATAAAGGCATGCAGTCTATGAAACCTCAACGAGTTGCTCCTTTCCGCTCTGGGCAGTCGGTGCTCCTGGCGCGCCAAAGGGCTTGCAGACGGCCCACGCTTCACCGACCTTGGCCACAGGCGGTTTGTGGCGTCCCTACAACACAAAACGCTGGCGTTCCCCGCCCTGGGACGGACTTTAGAATGCCAGCGCGCTCGAGGCTTTGATGGCACAGTGCGACGGTGAGAAAGCGTTTCAGACCAACCTGCCGGCCTGGCCTGGAGCCCACCCCCTAAGCAGTAGTAAGCAGTATATCACACTTACTCTCCTCGCATTCACTCATTAAGAATCTTACCCTAGGCGAGTTGTAGACCATCTGCTTATGATGAGGGATAAGGTAGCCGCGATTTCAATTTGGGCCAGCCAACACGCGGCATGGGAACTGCGTCTACTGCCCATTTGCCCCAGAAGTGAAATGCACCCTCATGGAGCCAGGGCATTCCCCTTTTCGTCGTGCGAGGTGCCGGGCACTTGCTTTAATACAGGAGCCTCAACGTCCGTTGACATCGCCCCCCGGACGTATTATAATGTGGTTGTGTTGGCCTTCCAGACTCGGTAGATCACAAAATGACAACAGCATCCCCTCCCTCCAGCCCCAAATCTTGCCGGAGCTGCGGAACCGCCGCTTCGGCGGCCTTGCGTCCCTCTTCAATGAGCGCCCCAGCCTGGGAAAAATCCACCTGGTTGAAGCGGGCCACGTCGGGCTGGATGAGATAATCGGCCAGTTCGGCCTCGCCGTAGGTGAGGCTGATGAGCGTGTAGTAAGTCAAGCCCCACATTTCCAGGATGTTGCGTGGCCGGCGATGCTTCCTTCTCATATCATGCAGGTCCACAGCAATGACGTAATCAGCTCCCATGTCCTGCACCACCGACACCGGCAGCTTGTTGATGAGGCCGGCGTCCACCAACAAGCGCTCGCCGTCCTCCACCGGCATGAATGTGCCGGCCAGGGCACAACTGGCCCGCACTGCCTTGGAGACCGGCCCCTCGCGCAGTGCCACCACCTGGCCACGCAGGATGTCCACGGCCACGGCGGCGAAGGAGATGGACAACTGATCGAAGGTGCGACCCTCGAGCAACTCATCCATGCGGCCCTCCAGCCGCGAGGTGTCGAAAAAGCCCAGCCGGGGGCGGGTAATGCGACCCAGTCTGGCCCAGCGCAGCTCCTGGCTCAGTCGCTTCATCTCGTCCAGAGGCAAGCCCGCGCAGTACAGCGCCCCCACCACCGATCCGGCGCTCACCCCGGCCACAAAGTCCGGGCGGATGCCCTCACGCTCCAACACCTCCAGCACGCCCAGGTGCGCTGCAGCTCGCACGGACCCGCCGCTCAGCACCAGGCCGATCGCCTTTGGCCTTTTCCCTTCCGAGCCTTCTATCTGCTCTCCTCTTTGTTTCGCCCATTTTTGCCACGGCCACCGCATGGCAAGCCTCCCTGTGTATAGTAAACAATGCTGCCCGATTCAAGGCACACTTTCACCTGTCCCTGGCCGATGCCCTCATCGCCGCCTTTGCCCGGCAACAGCAGGCTATCCTGGTTCACAAGGACCCCGAATCTGAAGTGCTGGCCAAAGAGCTGACACGAGATATTGCCTTACAAGTAAGAGTCGGGGTGTCTACAGTCGCTTCTCCAATTGCATCTCATCGCGCACCGGAATCCCCGCAAAGCCTGGCTCCTCGCCGCCGTGATGTTCCACCAGGCGACCCACTTTTACGCCGGTCAGATGAAAACCGCACCGCTGGTACAGGTACAGCGCCGGCAGATCGTCGTTGCTCGTCGCCACGACGATGCGCGTCAGGCCTTGCGCGCGAGCCACCCCCTCCACTGCCGCGACTAGCGCCCGTCCCGCGCCGCGTCCCTGATAGCCGGGCAGCACGTTGAGCATCACCAGGTTCAGCGCGTCTCCCTCGAGGGCATAGCTGGCCAGCCCCACGACCTGGCCATCCTGGCTGTCGTCACAGGCCACGAAAGCAAATAGTTCGCGCACGTCGTATTCGCGGCCGAAACACTCCACCCCGGTCTCGCTCCAGAAGTAGAGTGCCAACTCTGCGATCCGGTCACGGTCGGTGGGGACGGCGGGACGCACCATCAGCGGCTCTGCCCCGTCGCCGCTGTGCTGAACCGCCACCTGCAGGCGGCTGTGCGTCAGGCAAACGTATCGCCCCGTGTGGGGATCGCGGTATTGGGCGTTGGCGTCACAAAAGTCACACTTCATAGACCCCTCCAGGCAAAAGCGGTTCACCTTTGCCTGATCATACCTCAGATCGCTCTCCCTGGCAAGCTCCTTGCGCTGCGCTGATTATTCTGCTATACTGGTCGGCAGGCTGGAGAATTGCCAGATTGGTAGCTGGTAGATATAAAGAGGGATTCGATGAGCGACAGCAAGTTGCCTCATGTCGAGGTTTATACCGACGGTGGCTGCAATCCCAACCCCGGCCCTGGCGGCTGGGGAGCCATCATCCGCTTCGGTGACCACGAATGGGTGTTGAGCGGCAACGATCCGGAGACGACCAACAACCGCATGGAGCTTCAAGCCGCAACCGCCGCCCTGGCGATACTGAAGGAGACAATGGACCGTCACCACGTTGAGCTATACACCGATTCGGAGTACCTGCGGCGAGGCATCACCGAGTGGATCGCCGGCTGGGAGCAAAGAGACTGGCGCACGGCCAACAAGCAGCCAGTCAAAAACCAGGACCTGTGGCGGCGGCTGCAAGGACTGACGCAGGCTCACGACGTGCGCTGGCATTGGCTCAAGGGCCACAGAGGCCATCCGCTCAACGAGCGAGCCGACCGGCTGGCGGACGAGGCACGGCGGGCGCTGCGCCGGGGACCGGGGGCACCCACGGTCCACCAGCCTATCGAGGACGGCCAACAGGCGGTCGAGATGTGCGTCAAAGCCTCGTGTCGTGGCGCGCAGGGAGTGTGTGGCTGGGCAGCCGTGCTGAGGATGGGTGAGCACGTTAAATCCATCAGTGGCAGCGAACCGGAGACGACGTCCAACGCCATGCTCATCCGCGCAGCCGCCGAGGGGCTGCGGGCCTTGACCCGCCCCTGCCGTGTGTTTCTCTACTCCAACGCCGATTACCTGATCAAGGGTGCCGCGCAATGGATCAAAGGATGGCAGGCGCGGAACTGGCGCACCCGCGACGGCAAGCCTAGGGCCAATCGCGCCGAGTGGGAAGCGCTCCTCGAAGCGGCGAAACCCCACCAGGTCACCTGGCTGTCGGCGCGGGGTGACTTGGCTCCCGATGACCTGGCCCAGGCCGAGGTGCTGGCGGCGGAGGCGGCCAGGGCGGTCCTGGAAGTAGAGTAGATTGGTAAATTGGTAGCTGGTAGATTGGTTATGGTTGCTTCAATTTATCAGTTTCCCGATTCCCAATCTACCAATTCCCAACCCGCCAACTTGCCAAGACTTTGAAATTGATGTATTATATCCCCAGTGACTGGCCGATTCCGCAAGTAGAGAGGAAAGAGGTGAGGTAAAGAGGACAAATAGCTTCCAATGGTACGTCCCAACGGTAGAAATTCTTATGAACCTAATTCTATCAGGAGAGAAAAGGAGCGAAAGAAAATGAGAAAGAATCTATGGTTAGTTACTCTTGTTCTGCTTAACGTCGTGGCGCTGACATTGACCGGCTGCGGCAAGGCCGAACTGGGCACAGAGGATAACCCCATCATCCTGTCCTTTGTTCCCTCCGGTGACACGCCGGACATCATTGAGAGCGCAGATGAGATAGCCGCTCTCCTGTCGGAAAAGACAGGGTACGTCATCGAGGGCAACGTGGCGACCAGCTACACGGCGGTTATCGAAGCCATGGGCACCGACAAGGCACACATGGGCACCCTGGCCACCTTCGCCTACATCCTGGCTCACGAAAAGTACGGCGTTGACTGCGCCCTGGTCTCCGTCCGCTACGGCAGCCCCTACTACAACGGTGAGATCATCGCCGGAGCGGACACGGGTATCACCAAGCTGGAGGACCTGAAAGGCAAGACCATGTGCTGGGTGGACGCTGTTTCCACCTCCGGTTACATCATCCCCAGGATCATGGTTATGGCGGCGGGGGTAGATCCGGACAAAGACCTGGCCCAGCAGGTAGAGGCTGGCACCCACGACGGCGTCGTCCTGGCGGTCTACCAAGGGGACTGCGACGCCGGAGCGTGTTACATTGATGCCCGGGACAAGATCGAGGATGATTATCCCGACGTGAAGGAAAAGACGATCGTCATCGCCGAATCGCCCGAGATCCCCAACGACGGCCTGCAGTTCATCGAGGATTTCCCGGCCGACAAGAGGGAAAAGATCGTCAAGGCCCTCCTGGAGATCATGGAGACCGAAGAAGGCGTAGAAGCCATGGGCAAGGCCTACGGATGGGAGGCAATAACAGAGAAGGACGATTCCTTCTACGACGACTTCCGGGCTGTCCTCGACGCCTCTGGCATTGACGTCGCAGAGTTGGCCGAGTAGATCGGGGACGCCCCGGCTAGCGCTCGACAGTGTCAGGTTAAGGTAGAGAAGGGGAGCTATCTTGCCCCTTCTCTACCTCTTGTGTAGGAGGAATACGTTGTTACAGATAGAGCACTTGACCAAGATCTACGGAGACGGCACCGTTGCCCTGGACGACGTGAGCTTTGAGGTGCCGGACGGCGAGTTCCTGGTGGTTCTGGGCCTCAGCGGGGCAGGCAAATCCACCCTGCTCAGGTGCATCAACCGCCTCATCGCGCCCACGGCGGGCAGGATCGTGTGGGATGGAACGGACATCACCGCCGCCGCAGGGGAGGAGTTGCGGCAGGTTCGCCGTCACATCGGCATGGTCTTCCAGGAGTTCAACCTGGTGGAGCGCACCTCTGTCCTGACCAACGTCCTCACCGGCCGGCTGGGCTACGTCAATCCCTGGCAAAGCCTCATCCATCGTTTTCCTAAAGAGGAAACGGATAGGGCTTTGCGTAACCTGGAACGGGTGGGCATCGCCGATCTGGCCCACAAGCGGGCAGACGAGCTGAGCGGTGGGCAACGGCAACGGGTGGGCATTGCCCGCGCCCTGATGCAGGAACCGCGCTTAATGCTGGCCGACGAACCGGTGGCCAGTCTGGACCCGGTGCTGGCCCACTCCATCCTGAGGTACCTGGAACAACTCAACCAGGAAGACGGGATAACGGTGGTCTGTAGCCTGCATTTCCTGGACCTGGTGCGCCGTTATGCCTCGCACGTGGTGGGATTGAAGGATGGACAAGTGGTGTTCCAGGGGCTCCCCGAAGAGATCACCGACCAACGCTTCAAGGAAATCTACGGCGAAGAAGCCGAGCGCGTGACAGTCACATGAAGAAAAGGGGGAGATAACATGGAACGAAAAAAGTCACCGGTTCTTGGTTCAATCCTGTCCCTGATCATCCCTGGCCTGGGGCAGGTGTACGCCGCATCTCCCTTACGCGGCGTTGCGTTCTTTGTCGCTGTGGTAGTCACTGTGCTTCTGGTGCGCTGGCGGGGGAATGTTCTTCTCTATACCGGCGCCGCAGTAGCGTGGTTGTGGAACGTGTGGGATGCCTACAACCTGGTGCAGGAGAGGAAACTTTCGCCCGCGTTGCCTTTCCTTGTAATGACCCTCATCGTGTACATCATCGGCTGGGGAGTCACCGAGATCAATCTCCCACGTCTCTTTACCGACGTGGGAGATGTCAAGCCGTTGGTCTCCAGCCTTTTCCAGCCCGCCGCTTTTGAGCGCGACATCGAAAAACTGGTAGGTGAAGTCCAGTTTGAGTCGCCGTGTTCCGATTCTCCACCCCCCAAAGGCACCCCTCTGGAAGATGAACCCTACCTTGTCTTCGTGGACAAGACCTGTGGAGAACCTGGCGATACGTTCACAATTGAAGGCGGCAACTTTTGGCCTTCCACACGGGGTTATATATGGTGGTCAAATCTCGCCGGCGAGATGCAGGCTCGAATACGATACGAAGGCGACTGGTTGACTTTCGAAACCGACAAAGAGGGAAGAATCCCGCCCATCACCGTCGTCGCACGGGAGCCCTTTGCCGAGGCCAGGGGCAAGGGGCCCCAGTTGTATCGCGTCCAGGCACGGATGCAGCGCGAAACGGGTTCCCCACACCTCAGTAAAACCTTTTTCCTGGTGATAGAAAAGATGCTGGAGACTATCTTTCTGGCTCTGATGGCCACCACCATAGCCATTTTCATCGCCATTCCGCTGAGCTTTCTCGCGGCCCGTAACCTGATGGGCGGCAATCCTGCCACCGTGGCGGTTTATTACATTGTGCGCACTGTCCTCAACATTCTACGCTCCATCGAGCCCCTGATCATGGCCATTATTTTCGTGGTCTGGGTGGGATTGGGGCCCTTCGCCGGAGTGTTGGCCCTGGCTGTGCACTCCATCGCCGCGCTAGGCAAGCTTTACTCCGAGGCGGTAGAATCCATTGATCCCGGCCCCATCGAGGCCGTCACCGCCACTGGCGCCAATCGTTTGCAGACCATCGTTTACGCCGTCATCCCTCAGATTGTGCCCCCCTATCTGGCCTTCACCATCTACCGCTGGGACATCAACGTGCGTATGAGTACCATCATCGGTTTCGTGGGTGGTGGCGGCATCGGTTACCTGTTGCAGCAGTGGATTCGTCTGTTGATGTACGAGGAGGCGGGCGCAGCGGTGTGGGCCATCGCCATCGTGGTGGCCGTCATGGACTTTGCCAGCGCCAAAGTGAGGGAGGAGATCGTGTAGGAGCCCCAGCCTCAATGGGGTTAGGAGAAAACAATCTGTTTCAGCAAGGCGCCAAGGATCTTACGTTTCATCCTTCACTGTGCATCAGAAAGATGCGCGGCCATCCCTACATCTGGGAAAGTCATATCACGCTACGCCACGTCTTTACCTTCCACATTGAGCAAGATCCCACTACCGGAGAGACCATTTATGTCTTTCGCAACATTGGCACCCACGAGATCTATCGAAAGCCTTGATCCCTGGCTCATTAATGTTTGATTCTCAATCTGCAGTGGCGAATGTGTCTGACAGTGACGACTCGAGAGACTTGGCGGTCGTTGTTGTTAGAGACACCGCCTCAAAGACGTGACCGTTCAGGAGAGGTTCAAGGTCACCAAAACAGATCTGTGAAATCGTGGAGGAGGATGAATAATGCAAACTACAGGAGTTGCCCGCCAAGTTTACGAAACGGACGTGAAAAATCTGCCCGTCATTGAGCGTCTGCGGCTGGTTAAACTGGTGTTGGATGACCTGATGAGCAGTTCTACGACGTGGCTCGTGGATGAAAGCGACACTTGGAGTGAGGAAGACTATACTGATTTGACGCGGATGTCGCTGGTGTACGCGGTTCAATCGTTGGGAGAGCAGCCACAGTGAGCACTTTACAAGCAGGTGACATCGTGACGATTGACTTCCCTGGGGTAAAAGGCGTCAAACGTCGGCCGGCAATCGTGGTCTCTAGCTCCATGTATCACCAGCATCGTCCTGATGCAATTGTAGGCATTGTGACCTAGCAGATTCAAAAAGCAACGACGCCCACCGATTACGTGCTGAAGGATTGGGCTGAGGAGGGATTGCATCGCCCGTCAGTCTTCCGTACCTTTCTGGCAACATTGCCGGCCGCTGCTGCCACCCCCATCGGTCATTGTTCTGAACGCGATTGGCAGGGAATTGTAGATTGTCTCAGAAAGGCAATACGAACCAGGTGATCTGATACGTCGGAGTCAAAAAATTGCAGCGAATGTGCAAACAGTCATCACGCCTGATGAAATATGTTTGATTCTCAATTTGCAGTGACGAATGTCTCCGACAATGACGACCGTCCAAGTTTGGCGGTCGTCATTGTTAGTTGGAACGTGAGAGACTTACTGGCGGATTGCCTGACCTCGGTCTTCCAGAGCCTATCCGCTTCGGCATTAAGCGCCGAGCTGTGGGTGGTAGACAACGCCTCGCACGACGGCAGCGCCGAGATGGTGCGGCAGCGGTTCCCGCAGGTGCGCCTCATCGCCGGCCAGGAAAACCTGGGCTTTGCCGGCGGCAACAACCGTGCCCTTCGAGCCATCGGCTTTGACAATCCGCAATCCGCAATTCGCAATTCGCAATTGCCCCGTTACGTCCTCCTGCTCAATCCCGATACCGAGGTGCACAGCGACGCCCTGGCCACAATGGTACGCTTCATGGACGAGACGCCGTCGGCGGGGGTGTGCGGCGCGCGGCTGGTCTACGGTGACGGCAGCTTTCAGCACTCGGCGTTCGGCTTTCCTGGCCTGGCGCAGGTCTTCCTCGACTTTTTTCCCCTGCACTGGCGGCTGACCGAATCACGACTCAACGGGCGGTATCCCCGGCAGTTGTACGAAAGCGGGAAGCCGTTCGAGATTGACCACCCACTGGGCGCGGCGATGATGCTGCGCCGCGAGGTCATCCTGCAAACCGGCCTCTTTGACGAGGGCTATCGCATGTACGTCGAAGAGATTGACTGGTGCATGAGGATTCGCCGGGCGGGGTGGGGCATCTACTGCGTACCTTCGGCGGCCGTGGTGCACCACGCGGGCCAGAGCACTCAACAGGTGCGGAACGAGATGTTCGTGGCGCTGTGGCAGAGTCGCTTCCGGCTGTTCGGTAAGCACTACAGCCGGGCGTTTCACTGGGCGGTGAGGCGACTGGTGCGACTGGGGCTGTGGGCCGAGGCCCGCCGGGCGCGGGTGGCTCACCGGCGCGGGGAATTGAGCGCGGAGGAATTGGCGGGCTGGCTGTCGGCCTTGCGCCAGGTGGACTCCTGGTACACAGTGGGTGGTGTGTGACGGCACGGAATACGCAACACGCACCACGTGCTTCTTCAGGGCCTCGTTGCAGATCCTGGGCGAGGAAGAGTATCACCTCGCACCTGATACAAGAAGTGCAGCCCGTCCAGAATCTGGAGGTCTTCATACTCGGTGCCCAGGACGGCAAAATGGGGATCGTAAGTAACCAGGTGAGTCGCCTTGCCTTCCACAGCGCAGGCGATGACAACATCGTCGTCGGGATCGTCAGGAATGAGTGGCTGGATAGCCGTTGAAGGTACGACTATAAAAGCACCCGCTTGTCTCAAATGAGCCAGAAACTCGATTCTCTTACTCCGGTCAATTCTCCGCTCTGCTGTCAGTTTCTCGCGGTATTCCAGGAGTAGATCCTCGGAGTATAGGAGATCGAACTCACCAGCGTACCATCGCTGAAGAAGTTCAGCCAGTGGGCTGTTTGGGTTCCGGGTGAAAAGCGCCGCAAAGATGACATTAGTGTCAAGGACAGCCCGTAAACGGTGTGGCTTAGTCATAGATGGCCGCTTCTCTTGGATCCTCAACGGCAATGCCCTTGGCAATAGCCTCGGCTCGAATGGCCTCGATGTTCTCTCTGAAGCGCCGACGACGTTCGCCCTCCGGCAGTTGAGCAAGCCAGGCAGCCAACTTTTCAGCCAGTGCCAATTCTTGAGCTGCCTCATTGGAGCAAGGGCGGGTCAGCCGCGCTTGCACGGCAGCCACGTCTGCCTCGGTGACGACGATTTCTTCGCCGTCAATCACGTAGCGAGCCACTGGCTGGCTGGCGTCCGCCAGGAGTACGATGATCTCATCCAGGTCTGAACGCAAGGCAGAGGCTTCTTTTTCCACGCGGTGAACTCGTCGCTTCATTTTTTCTACCGTGGCCTGCAAGGCTCTCAATTCCACTGCCATTTTCTTCACCTCCAGTTCTACCTATAGCCACTCATCCAATCGTTCGGCAAGGGATTGAGCACGAACACTCAATTCCTCGCGGAAGGACCTCGCCAACAGGGATTGGGACAAGTCATCCAGTCAATGTCACTCACTCCATTGCTATCATCCGTCTCAATCCCAATAGCTTGCGGTGCTCTGGTCGCAGCGATTCAAAGTGTTCCAGCACCAATTCCACCAGTTGTTGTCCGTCAATTAACTCGATAGTTTTTGCTCCCCGTTTAGTGGCCTCTCTAATTGCCGCCGATGAAAAGTGTCCCGTGGTAATCACCACGCCAAACTCGTCTTGAACCAGCGTGCCGCGTAATTGTTGGATTACGCGAGTTCCTACACTGCCTTCCACTCGTTTGATCTGCACCTTAACCGACACTTGGAAGATACCGCTGTCCCACAAGCCCTGGTAATCCACGCCGCCATCACCAACATAGCGCGTTACCTCCCCCATGTACCCTATTGCTTCGAGCAAGTCTCCGACAAATTCCTCGAACGCTCTGGGATCAAGCGACCGGAGCTTTTTTAGAAGCGCAGTGTTTAGTGCATTACCTACGACGATCTTACCCGGCAGTGGGCGACGGTGATCCTTGAGGGCTGGCAGCACCTCAGTCACACGAAATACAGTTGGCCGAAGTCCAAGTCGTCTACGAATCTCATCCCCAGGTTCCGTACGTGGCACCTGAGCCATCCACTGCACCGCGGGCGGCGCAATTTAAATGAGCAGTCGTCTCTCCAATCGGCCTTGTATTCCACTTCTCCCGTCACTTGTCCCAGCAGATAACGGTCCTGGGCGAGGTCTGGCACAGCGATCCAGTCACCTAGACGCATATCCAGCATGAAGGTTCGCACGATGGCCCAGATGGCACCAACTCTGTAAGAGGAACCACCAGATGTTTGTGCGATATGTTTGCGTAACTCGTCCGCATTTAGATCACGGACATCGTCCAATCCGAACCCGATGCCGACAAAGTTCCCCTTCAAAAAGTGTGCAACGAGTTTACCGCCTGCTGCACGAACTACGTATGCCTGTTGTGTTTTGTCCATTCTGGTCTCCTGCCGTTGTGACACCATTTTATACTATCCCAGGAGCCACAGCAAACTGTGCTAATTCTAACCCAGGTCGGGGCAAAAGGCAAGCGTCGGGCCTACGGCGATAGCCGTTTCATGTTCCGTGGAAAGAGCGTCGTCTCGCGCAGGTTGCCCGCGCCGACGAGCATTTGCAGC